>JBGPNZ010000228.1:0-4056 GCA_041487795.1 Nitrospiraceae bacterium | reverse complement strand
CTTGTTCTCGCCGTTGGCCGACTCGCCGACCTGCTCGGGCATATGGCAGGTCTGGCATTCCTTCCCCGACTTGACCGCCTGGCTCGTCTCCCACCCGCCGAGCAAATCGTTGCTCTTGCCGAGATTGGCCGCCGCCGGCACCGCTAAATGGCAGTTCAGGCAAAGATCGGACTTGCGGAACAACGCCAATTCGACGGATTGATGTGCCAGATTCTGCACAAAATCTTTGTATGGGCCAAAGAGCGTTTTACCGCCCGTTTCGTACTTGGGACTCGGCTGAAGATTCGTTCGGTCCACCTGTTTGATGAGATGGCACTGAGCGCACCCTACCCCATCGATCTTGGGATCGCCCGATTTCGCCTCCCCGAGGAAGGTTGCGGCCTGATCCTGATACTCATTCACATGCGGCGCATGGCATCGCAAGCACAGGACCTTGTCCTTGGCCACGGCGGAGGCAAGATACTGATCCAGCGTCGCGCGAAACACGGGAGAATGGATGGACCGAGAAAGCGGCGACGTTTCCCACTCTTCGAACACCCGCTCATGGCAGCGCTTGCACTTGGCGGACGAAGGGAACACCTTCTCCATCGGCCCCTTGGACTTGGCGTCCTGCGCCAAACCGATCGGCCCGCCTCCCCAGAACATGAGCCCTGCCACAATGCCGCCGGCCAGCATCAGCTTCCACGCATGTCGCCACCATGTCGCCATCAACGTCACGCGTGTCTCCATCTATAACGCTTTGGTCCGGAACGTCAGGATCCGTGGCTGGGAATATTCCTGGATCAGTTTCACCGCATCGGCGCGCTCCTTCTCGCCCGCCAATGTGGCCAGATAACGTTCCTGAAGCGCGGGGGATGGCTCGGGGACAAGCGCGTAGGTCAGCACCGCCTCGAGGTTGGCCGGCGCCGCCCCCTCCTTGAGCACGAGGGAAAATGGCACCCGCCTGGTCGTGCCCCCCTTGATGAACGGCTCAGGGAACGGCCCCCGCGCAATCTGCTCGAAGGGAAGGCCGAACCGCTTGACCTCGGAGGCCACCACTTGGCCTTTCGCATCTTTGGCCGTGATCGTCACAAAAAATTGCTTCAAGATTGGATCGCCGTCCGGAAAACTATGCGGCAGGCTGCCGACTCGGACCAACACCGTGCCTTGAATGACTTGGCCAGACTTGGTGGCTTCGATGTCCACGCGCGGCATCCATTCGGCTTGCAGATTGCGGTTCTTCAGCATGACCCCTGGGATCACGACTCCCCGGAACCAGTGTCGGCCGATGGCGCGGGTCATCGCGCCACGTTTGGACGTCGAACTGCCGGTCGACGGCTCCATGTGACAATCCTGACAGACCGTCCCCTGGAGAATTTCTCCGGGCAATTCACGCTTCGTGACATCTTTGACTTTATCGAAGTGGCAGGAGGCGCAGAAATTGACGCTCCGAAAGAGATCCGACTGTGCGGCTGGATGGACCAGATTCTCCTCCGGATCGGCGTAGGGGCCGTACAACGTCTTGCCGGGCTTCAATTTAAACGTCGGCGCAGGGGCTGCCGGATCCTTGGCCGTTTCATTGATCAAGTGACAGGATGCACAGCCGATGCCCTCAACCTGGACTTTTCCCGCCAGCACCTGGTTGGCGATTTTCTCGACATGCTGCGGGAATACGGTCGTTGAGGGAACATGGCAGGAGAGACACTGCCGCTTCTGATCCGTCGTTGGATTGGTCTGCAGCCACACCCCCAGAACCGTTCGGAAGATCGGCGACTCCAGCGACGTGCCGTGCAACAGCGCCGCATCCACCCGCCCGAACGTCTTCAAGTCCGGCGTCTGCTCGCGCGCGCCTTTCCATTCCTCATAGTGCCGATCATGGCACTGTTTGCAGTCCTCCGATCGGATGAAAATCTTCTCGATCTGCTCGACCCAGTCGACCGGCTCCTGACCGCCTGATTTTTGAGCCCCGGCAGGTCCGGAGACCGACCATCCGGCCGTGACCGCAAGCGCGAGCATGCCGGTCATCGTCGCTGTCTTCAATAATCCCATGATCGACTCAGCCGTCCTCTCAATCCCCTGCTCAATCCCGTTTGCATCCGACGAAATGAAAGTTCACGCCCCAGCCCACGGGATCACTAGGATCCGCCGTCTCGTATGTCCCTACGGTGAAATTGCATTGTTCCATGGCACGCTTGAGCGCCTTGCCGAAGTCGATCAAATTTTTGACTTCGACCTTATCAATCTCCTTGATGATGGACCTGACCTTGATGCCGGCGTAATCGGCCTGAGAGTTTCCGATCACCTCGAGCACAGCCACTCCTTCGGTCCGCTGCAGATTCAGTTCCTTTCGAATTCCCTCGTCAACCTCTTCGACAACGATTCCAAACTCCTCACCAAGGCGCACGGCATCCTCCTTGGTCATCTCCTTTTTCGGAGCGGCCTTTTGAGCCGCCGGCGGCTGGGCAAGCGTGTCCTGAAGATCACTTCCCCACAGACCGAGCGCCATCAGGAGCATCAAAAAAGCCCTACCAAGTGGGAGGGCTTGTCGTCCGGCCAGCCTGTGCGAATGCACCCTCAAGATCACAGGCTCGAGACCGGGTCAATGGCCAATTGAAACCACGGCGCCACGGCTTTCTGCCCGTTGCGCTCTTTATTCTCTCCATTCCAGATTGCGAACGCGACCGCTTGCAGACGACCCGGCTCCAACTTGGCTTCGTTCTCCTGACCTGTGCTGGCCATCGGCCGCCGGATCACCACCCGCCAGACTCCATCTTTCCATGTGGCCTTGCCCTGCACCCGACCCTGATCGTCTTTGGTCGTCAGCGTGCTGAAGCCGCCGCCGATCAAGTCCTCGACGGACGATTTGCGCCGGGGGATCACTTCGAACCGACGCACTTCCCCGCTCGCCTTCCCTTCCGACGCCTTGGCGGCCCGCCGGTCGATATCGCTCTGCCAATCCGCTTTCCAATGCCAGATGTTGATGTAGTGATCGAGCTGCCCCATACAGAAAAACGCCGGCGCGTCGCCGAGCGGCAATCCGATCGCCACCCCGTCGCGGAACGTGCCGGGCGTCAGGCGATCATTTTTTGTATTGTCCTGCCATTCCAGCAGAAACGCGATCTCCGTCCCGTTATGAATCGAGCGCAAGCCCAACGACCGCGCGCTGGGCTCAGGCCAGACCGGCCTGGTGATCACCTGGCCGCTGAGTGGAATCGCCATGACCGGAATCTTGTCCCAGGCGGGATCTTCTGGCACGGAGGGAAGCTCGCCCGCCATGAGGTGCGAGCGGACGATCATGCCTTCGGAACTGACCATGGGAATGCCGAGCCATCCCAAGACCAGCGACGCGACGACCAGACCGGCAAGCAGCGGTATGATGGAATGAGACCGGTTACGAAACCGGACCATGCCGACCCCTCACCAGATTGCGATTAAGGCAACCCGCCGCGAACTACCAGAGCCTGGCGCGGCGAATCTTGTTTTCCCCGCGCTCGCAGATATACAACAGCCCCTGCGGATCGAGCGCGAGACCGACCGGAGAATTCACCACGGCCTCCAACGCCGGCAGGCCGTCTCCGTGCTTGACCTTGCCCGCGGATTCCTTGGCGACGAACCGCGCCGCGCCGCAGCCGCCCATATTCTTGTCTTCGTATCCACTCTCGCCGTTGCCGGCAACGGTTGTGATCATCCCCGTCTCGGCGTCCACCTTCCGGACACGATGGTTCATCGTATCCGAGATATAGAGATTCTCGTGCGCATCGAGCACTACGGCCTCCGGCGCATGGAGCATGGTTTTGACGGCCGGCTTGTCGTCGCCGTCATACCCGTAGCGGCAGACACCGGCCACCGTGGACATCGCCCCGCTGGACCGGTCGATTTTTCTGACACGGTGGCTGCCCTTGTCCACGACATAGACATGGCCCCGACTGTCCACCGCAATGCCCACGATATCGTAGAGCCTGGCCTCCTTGGCGGGATGCCCGTCATCCAGATACATCGAGAGATCGAGCCCGTCCGAGCAGACGGGCATCAGCCACCCGTTGTCGTCGCTGAAGTCAATCCCGATGGCATCCCCAG
>JBGPNZ010000227.1:0-4080 GCA_041487795.1 Nitrospiraceae bacterium | reverse complement strand
TGGATCGTATAACTTCCCGGATATCAATGCAACTTAACAGAAGGCCCACCCCCGGTAAAAGAAGGCCTAGCAGGGCATCCCCGACTAGGGCCATTGGCCCTAACCCCTTCTCAGCCTTACCTTGCGGTTTCGCCGGCTGTTTTCTATAATGGCGAAACTTTTGGACAATTCGCCGTCGTGAAAGGCAGATTTTCATGGCTCGCACGCTCAGCGCAAAGCCGCTCACGATCGAGTCGCTCGATCGCATCAAACGCGTGGCCGCCGAGTTGGCGCGCGCGGCACGCAAGCGTTACCGGCATTGCCGGTATGCCGATCTCCGCATCGAAATCGAGGAAATCAAATCCGCCAACGCCGAGAACGGCGCCAGCAAGTCCGTGCAAGACGATTATACGTTCGGCTTCGGCATCCGCGTGCTCGCCGGCCATCCCTTGCCGGCTCCCGGTTACTACGGCCACCGTCTGGGCAACGCCGATTTCTCTCGCTTAGCCACGATCCTGCGAAACGGATTCCGGCACGCGTACGACCGGGCCATCGCCAACGCCCGGCACAAGGAACAGGCTCGCGCTCGGTTCAAGGGGCTGGGGGACAGCCTCGTCGGCTTGTCGTTGGCGCCGATCGAAACCCATCAGGACACAATTAAAGCGGAATACGCCGTTGACCCGCGCTCTGTGCCGCTCGCGGAAATCTCTCGCTATACGGCCGACGTCTCTCGCGCCGTGATGGGACTGGGATCGCGGATTCGCTTCAACACGATCGCCACGTCCACCGGCCTGTCCCGCGAACTCTTCGTCAGCTCGGAGGGCACCGTCATCGATCAAACGTTCGCCAACACGCTGGGCTGGTGCTCGGTGGTGGCCGAAAACGACAAGGCCGATCAATCGCTGACCGATTACATCGGCCACCAGCGCGGCTGGGAAACGGTGACGGAAGGCACCCGGAGCGACTCCATCCGCCATCTCGATCTCCTCACCTTCGCGACCAGCCTGGGCCGTGATTGCCTGCAATTGATCGACGCGCCCGCTTTACGCGCGACCGACAAGGAGGTCGTGGTCGTCACGGATCCGCATTACAACGTGCTCAAATCGCATGAAATCCTCGGCCACCCGACCGAGCTGGACCGCGCGCTCAAGATGGAAACGGGTTACGCAGGCCGCAGCTGGCTGCTCCGTTCCCTCACCGATCACCAGATCGGCAAACAGATCGCTTCGCCGCTCGTGACGGCCTATTCGGACCCCGGCCTGCCCGGACTCGGTCATTACGCCTACGACCACGAGGGCACGCCGGCCAAGAAAGTCGTGCACATCGACAAGGGCATCTTCAAAGGTTTCATGAACAGCCGGCAGACCGCGGCGATCCTGGGCGTGGAACCCAACGGTTCCTTCAAGGCGACGGAGGCCTCGATGGTTCCGCTCATCCGCATGTCAAACACCGTGTTCGGCGCCGGCGCTCACGATCCGGAGCAGATCATCGCCGACGTGGATCATGGGTATTATCTGGTCGGCCATCGCACGCCGTCGATCGCGGAATCCCGCGAGAACTTCAGCATCTCCGCGCAGAAAGTCTACGAAATCCGCAACGGCCAGCTCGGCCAGCTGTACCGGGACGGCGGGATGACCGCCGATACCAAGGACTATCTCACCAAAGTCGACGCGGTCGGGAAAGACTTTCGTCTTGGTCCCATCCCCAATTGCGGCAAAGGCCAGCCAATGCAGATCAAGCGGTTAGGAAATGGTGCCCCGACGATGAGAAGCCGGGCCAAGCTGACAGGCGTCTGAGTCCATGACTCTCTCGAAAATACACTTGAGATTCCGTCTCGGCTCATTCCGAACGTGCGGCAAAAGCCAGCCGATGCAGATTAAGCGGCTCGGCAACGGCGCCCCGACGATGCGCAGCCGTGCCAAACTGACAGGCATTTAATCCCATGCTCTCGCTGACAGACCTCAAATCCACCGTGCAGCGCGCGCTCCGGCTGATCGCCCACACGAAGGACGTGCGGGCGGCCGAGGTCTACGCCTCCAGCACCGGACAGCTCATTTGCCGGCTCAATTACACGTCGCAGATTCCCTGTAACGGCGTCGAGGAGCCCAAGTCCTCGGAGCATTTCGGCGTCAGCATCCGGGCCGTGTTCAACGGAACCGGCGAGCCCCGCATCGGATTCGGCAGCGAAGCCCGGGATCTGTCGCTCAAAGGCATCCAACGCGCCATCGAGAAAGCCCGGCATAATGCCGTGTCGGACCCTGATTTCGTGTCGTTGCCCTCGCCCGATCCCATCGCCGCCGGGAAGAAAATCCAGGCCTACCACGATCGCCGCATCATGGAGATCACCGACTCGGCGTTGGTGGATACCGGCTGGCAGGTCGTGAACGAAGCCTTGAAAACGTTTTCGTCGTCGGATGCGCTGGCGCGGCTGGCCGGCTCCAAAGACAAGCTGGCGGCGCTCGGGCTGATCGTCGGCGGCGATGTCAGTCTCTTCCGGCAACGCATGGCGCTCGCGTCGACCCACGCGCCCAAGATTCGAACCGACGAATCGACCTTCGTCACCTCGTCGATCACGGCCATGGTCGAGCGCAAGCACGCGAAGGGCAGCGGCTACGCCTCCGCCACGCACCTGGCTCAATTCAAGGGCGAAACCGGAAGCCAGGCCGCCGCCAGCGCCATCCAGTCGACCGGCGGACAGCGGCTTCCCAGCGGCAGCTACCCCGTCGTGCTGGGCCCGCAACCAGTTGCCGATCTCATGACCAATCTGATCCTCCCCAGTTTGAGCGCCGACGCGTTTTTCAGCAGCCGCTCGACGTTTTTGGGCGAGATCGGGCGCCCGATCGCCGCAAGCCTCTTGAGCATCTACGACCACGGCGCTGCGAAGGGCCTCGTCGGCACGCGGGCCTTCACCTGCGAAGGATTTCCGACCGGCCGCACGGACCTCATCAAGCGAGGCATGCTGGAAGGATTGCTCTCGAACCATTACGAAACCGAGCGCCTCACTCGCGACCCGCACGCGCGGCAAAAGCTCGGGATCAGCCCCAGGGATCATCCGGAGGCGCTGGCGCCACGCAACGGGTTCCGTCTCTCCAGCCGCGGCGGCCGGCAATTCGACGTGCCTCCGGCCATTGCCGCCACGAACGTCTGCATCGAAGGCGCCGATCCGCACACGACCGACAGCCTGCTGCGTCTCGTTGGAGACGGCGTGTACATCGGCCGCATCTGGTACACCTACCCGATGAACGGCCTGCGTGCCGGCGATTTTACGTGCACGGTCGTGGGCGATTCCTACCTCATCAGAAACGGCAAACTCGCCGCGCCGCTGCAGCCCAATACGATCCGCATCACCAGCAACATCAAGTCCCTGCTTCGCAACGTCGCCGGAGTCACGAAACGCGCCACGCCGCTCGTCGGCTGGGGCGCCGACGAGGTGATCTACGCCCCTGAGATCGCCGTCCGCGATCTGCAGCTCACGGAAATTGCTCAATTCATGGAAGCGGTATAGACTGTTCTTATTCTCATGCCACTACGCGTGCTCATACCGGGCGAGGAAGACGGGGGCAACCATGCCGGCGGCGTGCACAACCGCCCGCCGGTTCCTGATGGCTCCGCCAAAGCCGAGTGCCCAAAATTCATGAGCCACGGCCCCTGCGGCGGCGTGCGGAAAGGCGGCTTCTGCGAGGTCTACCCTGAAATGATGTGTCCGTGGGTGACGCTCTACTTTGAATTGGAAAAGATCGGTCAGGTCGACTGGATGAAAAAGGTTTAGCGGAAACGCTCTTCTAGTTGGTTTGGTTTGTTTCGTTTGTCTGGTTTATCTCGTTCAACCAAACAAACCAGATAAACAAGACAAACCGGATCACCCTGGAGCGACCAGAGACATGAGGAGTGCGGCGTGAAGAGTAAGAAAAAGAAGCCCGGCTACTCGGAGCGGCATGCGAAGAGCGGGGTGGATGCCAGACTGCCCGGGATTGAAACCTGGCCCAATCAGTATAAGGGCTACGAGATTACGATCGCGATCCCCGAGTACACCGCCATCTGCCCCAAGACCGGCCTCCCCGACTTCGGCACCATCCGGTTACGCTACATGCCGGATAAAAC
>JBGPNZ010000226.1:0-4088 GCA_041487795.1 Nitrospiraceae bacterium | reverse complement strand
GCAGAGAAAAAAGAAAAGAAATCTCACGTGGCTTCTGACAAGAAATCAACAAAAAAGCTGCCGCATTCTCAAGCAGAACCGCAACCGCCCACAGAGGATGTTTTTCTTTCTCCTATCCCACTCCCGTCCAAACCCGCTGCAATCGGTGGATCAGGCGGCTAATCAGACCACTAGGCCGTTCAAGGCTTTCTGAGGGTTCATGCTGTTCAAGAAACAGACATGGCATTGGCCTCATATTGTAGCGCTCATCAGTTGCGGCATCGTCGCGGCACTCATCCCGATTCTGCTCGATGCCCTGTGGGAAAAAGACCTGCTTGAACCAATCGAGTTCAAGGCTGTTGACATGCGTTTCAAAAGACGGCCGCTTGCAGCCGTCCTCGAACCAGTCCCCGCCCCTGACGGCTCCGCGCAAACAGTCTCCAACTCGATCGTGGCGCTCGATTACGACAACAAGGCGTCTAGCGAACTCGGGCTGGGACGCTGGCCTTGGGACCGCCGCGTCCATGCCCAGGTCTTCGACATGCTGAAGAAGGCGGGTGCCCGATCCGTCCTGGTGGATATCGTGTTTGACCACCCCGTGAAGGATTCGGCCGAGGACAAGGCCATGATTGAGGCCACGCGCCAGGCTGGCATCGTCATTCTTCCCGTTGTATTCAAAGAAGTGGAAGGGTCCGGCACCGACGAGTTCTTCACGAAGGCGCCGCGACATCTGATACATGCCGAGGTGGAGGGGTTTGGATATATCCCTGGTGTCGGCGAGTTGAGTCTTCCTCTGCCTGGTCTGGTCGATGCTGCCGCAGGGCTGGGACATATTCAAAGTACAACCATCAGCGGAGCCATGCGGCGCACCCCTCTGCTCTACGCCACCAAAGGTGGATTCGTGCCTTCGATGGCACTGGTTGCAGCCCTCCGAGACCTCGAAGTTGACCCCAGCTCGATACGACTCGAACGCGGGAAAGCAATCCGCTTCAAACCGAGGCTGTCGGATGAAGTCGTGATCCCGATCAATAAACAAGGGCGAGTGTGGATCAACTACGCCGGTGAATGGGGCAAGCGGTTCGTCCACTACCCGTACAGCTGGGTGCAGGCTCAAATGAAGTCGCCAGCGCACAGAGAACGTGTATTGAATTTATTCAAGGACAAGCACGTACTCTTATCAAATCTTACCACTGTCTCAGGCAGCGACGTCATCGCCACGCCCTTCGAAGACGAATTTCCAACCAGCGAAGCATACCTGCACATCCTGAATATGATTCTGACCAAGCAGTTCCTGCGTAACGCCACCACAGGCGAACTTGTCGTCTGCTATGGCCTCCCGATCGCTCTCTTGACCGCGTCCGCCCTGGCCGGCGGCCCCATGATCATCATTCCTACATTTCTCGTCGTGACTGGCGTTTACACCTTTCTCCTTCAACACATGTTCAACACCCAGTCGGCCGTATTGCCTGCGGCTGGCCCACTGCTGTCGCTGACGCTCGGACTTGTGTTCTTGCTCCTGACGCGCTTTTTTATCGTGGACCGTGAGCGGGTCCGGTTCCAATCGGTGCTGGGCACTTGCCTCCCTCCTCACACGCTCAAGATCATCAAGGACAGCCCTGGGATGGTGGCGACCCTCCTGGCCGGTCACAGCCGGGAATTGGTCATCCTGTTTGCCGACATCAAAGGATTTTCCGTGTACTGCAAGAAAGCCGACGCACTCCAAATCCAACGAGTACTGCGCGATTACCTGACGGCCATGACGGCAATCATTCTTGAACACGGCGGCACGCTCGATAAATACATGGGAGACGGCATCATGGCCTTCTACGGCGATGCGGAACCGGAGGGTGGAGGCGAGGCCAAGGAAGAGGATCGGGTCGAGCGCAACGCCGCCAGCGCCGTCCGTACCGCCCTCGCCATGCAAAAGAAAATGGCCGAGCTCAATGCCAGTTGGATGAGCCTGGGACAGGAACCTCACTTGATTCGCATCGGGGTTAATACGGGCACTGTCACAGTGGGAAATCTTGGGACTGAATATTTGATGGACTACACCGTAATCGGCCCTGAAGTAAACAAAGCACAACGGCTGGAGAGCGCTGCGGAACCAGGCGGGATTCTTCTGGCCCGCCGCACCTACGCGCTCGCCCGCAAGCAAGGCGTCCTCCCAGAGGACCTGCCTCCCAAGGTCGTCAATTTAAAAGGCATCGGTGAAGAGCCCGACGTCTATCCGGTTCCTCCTGAAATCGTCGCCCAGTTAACGATGGTCCACTCGGGCTCTTTACAATAAACGTGCCGAAAACACCTGTAACGCGCATCACGAATAGGGCTTCTCCAGGCGCTTCAGCGCGCGCATCATGGCCGGATCGCTCAACCCTACTTCACTGAGCGCATCGATGATATGGCTGCCTTTCCGGACGGCCAGTTCCTTCGCCTTGGCGTACTGTCCTTGATTGAACCGGGCAACTGACGGTTGTCCGTTGACAATCTGACACGCCAGCACGTCTCCTCCCACCTCCAGAATCCCGCCGCGCTCGATCAGTTCACGAGCCTGTACAATCGTCACCTTATGGAGTTGCGCAAATTCTTCGATTCCGCTGGTTTCCACCAATCTCCCGTCCGACATGATGCACAAGCGTTTAAAGTGTGGCGACCAGTCCTTCCTGAAATCGATGTACTTGATGTCTCCCCCACTGGCGATGGCACGATCCAGCTTGGCATAATCGAGTCCAAGATTCTTTTGCTGAAGCTTGGCTTGAAGCTCCGGGGCGAGCGTGCGCTGGAAGACACGCCACGCCGCATCGTCCAGCGAGAATCCATACGCCCGCCTTAATTGCTCCACCTCCGCATATTGCTCGACATCGAGCACCCAGGTCAGCTTCGGCATCCCTCCCGTGTGATCGAGCCGGCATGCAAATGCGCCACGCGTAACCAGCAGCCCTTCGTGTGGATACACAGAGACCCCGCCTTGAAGCAGAAGTTGACACATTTCTTCGACTGGAAGCGCACAGCTTTCCGAGAGAACCCGTGCATGTGCGTCCACATCTTCCGCTTCGGTCATCGCGCACACCCAGACGTTCCCAGGTGGATCGAATTCGCTGTAATCCTCAATGATGTTATACAGCGCAGGAGCTTTTGCCGCGGCAGAAGCGCGTCTCTTAATTTTGTGCATGTACCACCCGTCACATTCCGACTGTTTGAGCCTATCTTCACAAAAACGAGCATTCACATCATCGCGCTATCGTCGTACCGCTCCGGATGTGACGGCAGGCGGGGTTGCCGGAGATAACGCGGCTGGAGGCGTTGTGCGTGGGCAGATTCCTCCGGGAGGGCTCCCCGGCGGGCACGCGCGAAGCTCCTCTTCGATTGCCCGGTCAGCCAACTCATTCATAGACGAGCCGATATCATCCTTCATCTCGGTCTCGACAATGGCGTGTCCCGCAGCCGAAGGAGCCTTACCTTTCATCGTCTCCGACGCGCTCGGCGGCTTCCCGGCTTGCGCAATTGCATAGAAGCCCGGCTCAAGCATCACGAGGCGACCTCCGGCCACAAAGCTGACCGCTCCACGTGTCCCAATGTTGGCCACGCCGGTTCCCTGTTCATTGCTCCACACCACGCAGTATGTCGTATTGGCGATGATGCTCGCCGTTCCTGTCTGAACGACAAACGTGGAGCCTAACCCGGCGAAGGTACGCCCCACCAGTACCCGCACTGTGCCATGCACGAGTTTTACCGTCATGCGGCGGACATGCTGGTCAGGGTCATGAAGATACTCTGCAATTTCCACACGTGCCTGCGGCCCCATCGTCAGCATCGTATCGTCCTGGAACAAGGCCTTGATCTTCGATTGTCCGCCTGTCTCAATCGTGTCCTTGGTAAAAATAGATTGACGGGCGGCCAGCGGTACCGGAACCGATGACCCCGCATGCATGACGGAGACGACTCCCTGAACTGCGGTGGCGACGCCGATAGTCTCGGGCCCCTGCTGCGCCCACACGACCGCACTGGCTCCCAGGAGTATTCCGTGTACAGCCGCAAGCACTCGCATGCATAGGACCGGTCGTATCACGCTAAAACCTTCCCGTGATGATCAGCGAATAGACGCTGCGGTT
>JBGPNZ010000225.1:0-4134 GCA_041487795.1 Nitrospiraceae bacterium | reverse complement strand
CGGTTCCCTGCCCGTTCCCCTGTTCCTGGTCGCCAGTCCGTTCAAACATAGTTGGTCTCCTTGGGCGAGAGTTCGCCGTATGCTCCGGCAGGAGTGTTAGGCAAACCCTGCCATGGTGATATGAGCAGAGAACATGCCAGTGCACACATTGGGAGGCAGGCCCACAGTTCGATTAGAGAAAATACTCAGGAGAACAGGTAGTTAGTGAGGGGTGTGCATATAAGGCGACGGAGCAAATGATTGCCCAGACTGTCGGCCAGACTGTTGGTTTGAGCCTACAAACTGAAGGTATTTGCCTATACCTGAGGGACTTTATTTTTTCACCCACTCCCTCTACGATACACGGCATGCCTACCGCTCTCCGCCGGGTTCTCCAGATTTTCATTGGCGTGGTGATCTTTGGATCGGCGCTCGGCAAATCGCTCGACCTGCCGGGTTTCGTCGAGGTGCTCGGGACCTACCGGGCTTTTCCTAATTTTGCGCTCTGGCCGCTGGCACTGGCGGTGACGGGATTCGAATTCGTGCTGGGTGTGTGGCTGTTATCAGGCTGGCGTCTGCAGACCAGTGCGCTCGTCGCGCTGGGGCTGAATGCTGGCTACGCTGTGTGGATGACGATCTCGTTGCTGAGAGGATTAGAGCTGTCGAACTGCGGCTGCTTCGGCGTCTTCTTTCCCCAGCCGCTACGCTGGTATTCACCACTGGAAGATCTGGTGCTGGTGGGGATGTGCTACGCCTTGTCGCGTTATGCCACCGCGCGGATGGGTGACACACCCTCGTCGCCGGACAATTCCTCGGCTTCGTAAGTCGCTTCCACATTGTCGGTGAACAGCGCGCTATCGTCCACCGAGAACAGGGGCGCGCGCACCGTGCCGTTTAACGAAGCCGACTCCAGCAATTCCACTTCCTCCGAGGCCACGATGTCGCCGACGATCATGCCCCGACAGATGACGGAGCCGGCATAAATATTCCCGACCACCACCGCTGCTTCGCCGATCATCAGGAGACCGTCCGTGCAAATGTCTCCGTCGACCCTGCCGTCAATCCAGATCGTGCCCTGCGCGCGGATGGTTCCGGTAATGATCGTGTCCGCCCCGACCACTGTCGTGGCCTGCAGGCTCATCCCATTCCTGTCCTCTCTCTCCATGGCTGTTCTCCTTGGTCCAGTCAGTAATGCTGGAGGAAGAGCAGGACCGATGCCGCCCGCTATCATCGCAAGCAATTGATTTATAAATGAATTAATAAATGGCGAGATGAACAAAGATGTACGCCCGTTCAAATGTGTGCAGGAGCTGAACGAGTAAGCACTACATTCTGTCTGGATAGTCCGACACGATCCCATCCACGCCGAGCGAGCGCATCTTTGCGATGTCTGCCGGTTTGTTGACGGTGTAGACAAACACCGTGAGGCGGGCTTTGTGAAGAGCCTTCACGAGCGGAAGTGTAGCGGTGTCGAAACGCAGGCCCACGTGGGTGGCCTGGAGCCTGATGGCTTCGGCAGCGGGATCCTTGGGGAGCCGTTTGAAGAGGACCAGCGTGCGGGCATCGGGGTCGGCCCGGCGGACGTGCTGCAATTCGTCGTGCAGGAACGAAGCATAGATGATCTCGCCGGGAAACCCGCTGGCACGGACGATCCCGCAGATATCGTAAGCCAGGCCCTCGGCTTTGAGTTCCAGGATCAGGCCGATCCGGCCGCGAGCTGCGTGCAGCGCCTCCTCCAACGTCGGAATCTTCTGGCCGCCGGCATCCAACTTCCGGATGTCCTCCAGTTCCATTTCGGCAAGAAGTCCCTTGCCACCGGTGGTCCGATCCACACGCTCGTCGTGCAATAAAATGAGCGATCCGTCGGCGGTCCGTTGGACGTCCACTTCGGTGAGATCGCATCTGAAAGCAAGCGCCTGTTCGATGGACGCGAGCGTGTTCTCCGGCGCATGGCCGCAGGCACCTCGATGCCCGATACGGAGAACTTTGTGGCTGGGGCTTTCTTTTGCCATGCGACTCCCCTACCATATCAAAGTATGGCGGAGAAAAAAGCCAGGAAAGCGCCGTTGTCTAAAGGCGCCCGGCGGCGGCGGAAACCGGCTGGTGCCTCGACGGGACTGACCGCGACGGAATTGCAGGCGGCGGCTCCTCCAGGCGAGGTGGCGGAACTGCACCGGGCGATCGAGAGCGATGGCGGCAAGGTGCTGTCCATCTATCGGGAGCCCTACGGCGGCAAATGGGTCGTCATGGCGGCCCTGCCGATCGATTTGGTCGAGCCCACCCCCTATCAGCGCAATCTGTCCGACACGCACGTCCGTAAATTAGAAGCAGTAATCGGAAAGCTCGGCCGGTTTCTGGACCCGATCATCACCGTACGGGCACCTAAAGGCGGCGATATCAAGTACTGGACGCCGAACGGAAACCACCGGCTGTCGGCCATGCGGACGCTGGGCGCCAAGAGCATCACGGCGATCGTGATCCCGGAAGCCGGCACGGCCTATCAGATTCTGGCATTGAACACGGAAAAGGCGCACAACCTCCGGGAAAAGGCGCTGGAAGTCATCCGCATGTACCGTGAGTTGGCGGAGCTCGACCACATGAGCGAAGAGCACTATGCGCTGGAATTCGAGGAGCCGGCCCTGATCACGCTCGGCCTCTGCTACGAGGAACGGCCGCGTTTCAGCGGCGGCGCATATCATCCTGTGCTGAAGCGCGTGGAGCAGTTCCTGGCAAAACCGCTGCGCGCGGCGCTGGTTGTGCGGCAGGAACATGCGAAGACGGTGCTGGCACTGGATGACCTGGTGGTCAAGCAAGTCGAGGCGCTGAAGGCGAAGGGACTCACCAGCCCCTATCTCAAGAGTTTCGTCGTGGCGCGGGTCAATCCAATCCGTTTCCGGCCGAAAGACGCCCCGCCGCTCTCGTTTGACGAGGCGCTGGATCGAATGACCAAGGCCGCCGCGAAATTTAATCCGGACAAAATCAAAGACAGCGATCTGGCTTCCTCCGGCGGCGCGCCGGATGAAGGCCAGTAGACGTTGCCTAATGTAGAGCGCTGAACGATGCGCGCTGAAAGGGGACATCATGGGACTTGCAGATAATAAATGCGTGCCGTGTCGGGGCGGTGTGCCGCCGCTAGAGCCGAAGAAGGCCGAGGAATTATTGAAACAGCTTGGCCGGGGGTGGAGTCTGAATCAGAAGGGCCACCTGGAGCGTCTCTATACGTTCAAGGATTTTGCGCAGGCGCTGGCCTTCGTGAACAAGGTGGGCACAGTGGCTGAAGCAGAGGGGCATCATCCCGATCTCTATCTCGCCTGGGGCAAGTGCGGGGTCGAGATCTGGACCCACAAGATCAACGGCTTGACGGAAAGCGATTTCTATATGGCTGCGAAGGCGGATCGGGAGTTTGAAGCGTTCCGTGCCATTGCCTGAGGACATTTCGTTCTCTGGCAGGGGAAACCAACAAAGGAGGAGTTGCCATGATAGCGACATTTCGGGCGGTGCTGATCGCTGTAATGTGCTTGGGCCTTACCGGATTCGCCGTTGCGGGCGAAAAGGGGGCGAAAAAATCAGGGGGCGGGAAAGATCTCAAGTCCATGTCGCAGGAAGAAAAGATCAAGCTGGCCTTGAGCGCCGCGCCTTCGCGCATCTCCAAGGATGCCGCCGTAATGCTGTCGGATGAGACCGGCAAGCTGGCGGAAGTGAAAAAGGGTACCAATGGCTTTACCTGCATTCCCACCGTCAACAACCGGCCCGAGCCGGACCCCATGTGTTTCGACGCGGCCGTGGGCCAGTGGGTGGATGCATTGGTGAACAAGAAGGACAAGCCGGGCAACACGGTGCCGGGCATTTCGTACATGGCGCGCGGTGGTTATCACTGGGAGAAGGACGGGAAGATCCTGATGGACGAAGTACCAGGCGCCAAACTTGTGAAGGAACCGCCGCATTGGATGTTGATGTGGCCGTTCGACTCCAAAGAAGCCAAGTTCCCCACGCTCCCGAACCCATCCGGTGCCTATATCATGTTCGACGGATCGCCATTTGCGCACTTGATGGTGTATCAGGACCCGAACAAGATGAAGTAGTCAGGCTATAGGCATGGGCGATGGGCAATAGGATCGGCATCAACCGACCCATCGCCTATGGCCTATCGTCCAT
>JBGPNZ010000224.1:0-4148 GCA_041487795.1 Nitrospiraceae bacterium | reverse complement strand
TGATCACCTATGCGCTCGAGCGCTACCTGGCCAAGAAGCGCATTCTGGAACTGTATTTGAACGTCGTCGAATGGGGCAAGGGCGTCTACGGCGCAGAAGCCGCCGCCCGCCACCATTTCGGCAAGCACGCCGGCGATCTGAGTCCCGAGGAAGCCTCGCTCCTCGCGGCCATACTGCCGTCACCCCGAACTTATGACCCGCTTGAGGTCACGCGCTACCTGTCCGTGCGCCAGCAGCAAATTCTCCGGCTGATGAACGAACGCCAGGGCATGAAATCGCTCACTGGCAACGATGGCGGTAGGCGGATTGCCCCGCTTCGGACCAGGGAACCGGCCTCGCCTTCTTGAGACACGGATCAACCCGGGCCACGCATCCCGACCACGGAGGACGACATGGATTGGATTGTGCTTGTCATCGCCGGCCTGTTTGAAGTCGCCTGGGCGATGGGGCTGAAATACACGGAGGGATTTACCAGATTGTGGCCGAGCGCCTGGACTGTGGCGGCCATGGCCGTCAGCCTGTTGTTACTCGCGCAGGCGCTGAAGACGCTCCCCATCGGCACCGCCTATGCGGTCTGGACCGGCATCGGCGCGGTCGGAACTGCTGTCATGGGCATCATCCTGTTCGGTGAATCGCGCGACGCGATGAGGCTGGCGTGCATCGCGGTGACCGTGGCCGGCATCGCGGGGCTGAAACTTTCGTCGGTTCCGTGACCCCGCCGTGCCGCGCCACCGATTTTTATTTCTGTGGCTGGCATTGCTGCCGCCCGCGTTCGCGGCGTGGGCGGCTGAACCCGAGACGGACCCCTATCGCCTTCCGGACATCGTCGTGTCCGCCACGAGGTCGCCGGAGCCGCTCGCGAGAATCCCGGCCTCGGCGACGGTGCTGACCCGCGAGCAGATCGAGCGCACGCCGTTTCGCGAAGGACACCAGGCGGATGACCTGCTGCGCTACGTGCCGGACGTGCAGCCCAGCAATCTGAGCAGCCGCTACAACCATCCCACCGCCCAGGCGGTGTCGCTGCGCGGGCTGGGCAACCGGCGGGCGCTCGTGCTGCTGGACGGCGTGCCGCTCAACGACGGGTTCGGCGGCTGGATCAACTGGGGCATGGTCCCGAACACGATCGAACGGATCGAGGTCGTGCCGGGCGGCGGCTCCAACCTCTACGGCACCTGGGCGATGGGCGGCGTGATCCATCTCGTCACGGAAAAGCCAGGAACCGGCACGGGCATCCGTGCGGAGAGCCGCGCCGGCACTCTGAGCACCTACAGCAATTCGCTCTCCGCCCGGTACGGCACGGACAAGCTGGGCGTGAATATCGGCGCCCGGTGGTTTCATACCAACGGCTTCATCACGGTGCCCGAGTATCAGCGCGGCCCCGTAGATCGCACCGACGACTCACGACATCTGAATCTCCACGGGACCGTGACGGCCGCGGTCGATGCGCGCACCACGCTCGCGGTGACGGGCAATCTGTTTCGGGAAGACCGGGCCTTCGGCACGACGCTCGACGTGGCGACGCGCACCATTGGACGGGTCACGGCCGGCCTCGACGGCGGTGCCGTGGGAGGCGATCAGTGGTCCGCCAAGCTCTTCGCGCAATGGCAGACGTTCCGCAATGCCACCGGTCAGGTGACGCCCTCCCCGCTCAACCGGCAGGGCCAGTTCCGCGACCGGCTGCAGGAGATCCCGTCCGACGACTACGGCGGGCTCGCGCAATGGACGATCCGGGTTGATGCACGGAACAAGATCGTGCTGGGCACAGACGCGCGCGCGATCCTGGGGCAGTCGGACGAGCAGACGTTCTCAGTGGCGGGCGTGACGGGGCACACCGTGGCACGCGGCAAGCAGGTGGGCGGCGGCCTCTTCGGAGAATGGATCGCCGCGCCGACCGAGCGGTTGACGCTCATTCCGAGCTTCCGAGCCGACTGGTGGAAAAACTTCGACGGACGGATCGACTCGGCCGGCGGCGTCACAGTCCCGCGCGACAACGTCGAGACGGCGCTCAATCCAAAATTCGCCGCGCAGTACACCGTGACGGACCGCCTGCGCGCCGGGGCGTCGTTCTATCAGGCGTTCCGCGCGCCGACGCTCAACGAACTCTATCGCGGGTTCAGCTCGAGCGGCTTTTCGTTTCTGGCGAACGAGCACCTGACGCCGGAGCGGCTCATCGGCGGCGACGCGAAACTCGAAGCCGACCTGCTGCCCGACCGCCGCCTGACGCTGCGCCTGACCGGCCACCACGACGAGGTCAAGGATCAGATACTCTTTGTCACGGAGAGTCCGATCGCTGCCAGGCGGCGCAATGTGGGCCGCACGCGCACGCGCGGCGGCGATGTGGAACTGACGGCTCAGCCGCATGAAATGGTTTCGTTGAAACTCGGGTACGCCTATGCCGATGCCATCATTACCAGTGTGCCGGGCGACGCTCTGCGCGAAGGCAAGCGGGTGCCGAATGTCTCCCGCCACCAGGTCACGATGGGGCTGACCCTCGGCTCTCTCGACTCGGTGCAATTGACGGTGATGGGGCGGTATCTATCCAAACAATTCACCGACGATCTCAACACGCAAGCCATTGCGGATTTCGTCGTCGTGGATGCATCGCTCCAGAAAAACCTGGGCAAGCACTGGCGGCTGACGCTCGACGCGGAAAACCTGACCGACCGCTCCTACATCGCCACGCAGACCGGCCCGGTCAAAACGCTGGGGACACCATTACTCGTAATGGGCGGGTTACGGTTCGAATACTAACCGCGCGCGACTGGCGGGAAAGGCGCGAAAAGCGAGACTGGTGAGAGTGACGAGTCTCGCAAGTCGCGCCCGTCCCGCGAGTCTCACAGGTTTACTTATTTTGCGTCGCCGATCTCGCCGTATGCCTGCTCGCCAAAGATCGCCGATTCGTGCACGTAGTATTTGAATTCAAGGAGGTTGTGGGAAGGATCTTCCAGGAAGAATGTCCGATGTTCTGTCGGCTTGCCTTCGTAGCGTCTGCGCGGCTCCTGGTAGAATTTCAAGCCCCCGGCCTTTGCCCGATCCACCAGCGCCTGCCAGTCCTTCTCGTTCGTGAACACCAGCCCAAAGTGTCGCGGGTAGACGCCTTTCTGCTCTACAGGCTCTTTCACGAGATGCGCCACAATCTGATGGCCGGCCAGACCCAGGATCACGGCGGAGTCTGCTTCGCGGCCGAGCGTGCAGCCGAGCCCCTCGACGTAGAATTTCTTCGTGGCATCGAGATCGGTCATTGGAAAAGCGAGGTGGAATAAAACCTTGTTCATGCAATCACTGTACCGTGATCGCCCATTCTTCCGCAATCATCATGCGAATCGGTCTTTGACGACCGGCTCGCCGGTGCCGTCCCAATAACCGGCGGTCATGCGCGGCGTCGTGTGGCGGATGGTAAAACGGCCGTCCGGCGCGAGCACCAACGCACCGGCTGTGCCCTTCACGCGAGACATCAGTTTGCGCAGCACCGTCCGGACTGCTGCCGGAGGACTCGCGCCGGCTTCCAGCCGGTCCACGATTTCCTTGGCGACCGCGATGCGGATGATGCTCTCCCCCAGGCCCGTCATGGACACGGCGCCGGCTTCGTCATCGGCATAGACCCCGCAACCGATCAGCGGCGTATCGCCGACGCGTCCCGGCAGCATGAGCGCAATCCCGCCAGTCGACGCGCCGGCGGCGACGTGGCCGCGCCTGTCGAGCGCCACCGCACCGACGGTTTCCCGGCCGAAGACGTCGGTTCGTTTTAGCGCGGCAAACAGCGTGAGGGTCCTGGCGGCCTGCGGTTCCAATTGACCCACCGACTTGCGTGCAGCCCGGGACGCAGCACGCTGCGAATGGGTCGGGGACGGCTGGCGCTCAAGCTTGAACCGGCGCGCGAAGCGTGTGGCCGGCTCGCCGACCAACAGGACGTGGGCAGTTTCGTCCATGACGAGCCGCGCCGCGGTGATCGGGTGGCTGATGCCTTGAATGGACGCAACGGCTCCGGCCCGCAACCTTCGCCCCTTCATGATGGAGGCATCCATGCGGCGCGCGCCGTCGAGCTGCAGTTTCGATCCGATCCCGGCGTTGAACAGCCCGGAGGCCTCCAACGCACGAATGGTCGCCTCCACGGCATCGAGCGCCGAGGCGCCACGTTTCAATGCCTG
>JBGPNZ010000223.1:0-4179 GCA_041487795.1 Nitrospiraceae bacterium | reverse complement strand
GTCGTTCAGCAAGGCTGCAGCGAGCGAGGAGCCGAAGGCGTACTTTGTTCTGTACGTTGAGGCTCCAAGCGAGGCGAGAACGATGCTGGCGGCCTTTTTCAACATCCTGTTAGCGATCATCCATCAACCAAGGAGCAAACATGGCAGACGTCACGACACCGTCGGGATTGAAATATGAAGATCTGAAAGTCGGCACGGGTGCGGAAGCCAAGGCAGGACAGACCGTGAGCGTGCACTACACCGGCTGGCTGATGGACGGGAAGAAGTTCGATTCCAGCGTGGATCGGAAGCAACCGTTCGAGTTTCCACTCGGTATGGGCCGGGTCATCAAGGGTTGGGACGAAGGCGTGCAGGGCATGAAGGTCGGCGGCAAGCGCAAGCTGACGATTCCTCCCGGGCTGGGCTATGGCGCCCGCGGGGCCGGCGGCGCCATCCCACCCAACGCCACGTTGATCTTCGACGTCGAACTGCTGGGCATCAAGTAAGCCTCTCCGCATGGACGGCTCGCGAGAGCAGTTTTTTGCCCCCTGCCCTCGCGGGCTTGAGTCCGTTCTCGCCGATGAGCTCAAGGAATTAGGCGCGCAGGGCCTTGCGCCGACGCCGGGTGGCGTCGGGTTCGCCGGCTCCTTCGACTTCTGCTACCGCGTCAATCTCGAGAGCCGGATCGCCAGCCGAGTCCTCTGGCGCATCTGGCAGGGCCCCTATCGTAGCGAACAGGACCTCTACGAGGCGGCTGCCGCGCTGCCCTGGCGAGACTGGTTCTCCGCCGATCGCACGATCAAGGTCAAAGTCAGTGCGCAACAGTGTCCGCTCAAGAGCCTCGATTTCGTCACCCTCCGTATCAAGGACGCCATCTGCGATAAATTTTTCACGGTCGCGAAGGCTCGCCCGAGCGTGGATACCGTGAAACCGGACGTGCGGATCGACGCGTTCCTGAACGCGCAGCAGGCCATGCTCTATCTCGATACATCCGGCGAGCCGCTCTTTAAGCGCGGCTTTCGCGCGGCACGGACCGAAGCGCCGCTGCGGGAAAATCTCGCCGCCGGCATTCTGAAGTTGGCAGGCTGGACGCCCGGGCAGGCGCTGTTGGACCCCATGTGCGGGGGCGGCACGTTCCTGCTGGAGGCGGCCCAGATAGCCCGGCGCATTGCGCCTGGACTCGGCCGACGGTTCGCATTCGAAAAACTGAACCGGTTTCAGGAAAAATCGTGGCGGGCGCTGTGCGAGGAAAGCCGCGCACGGCAACAGCCGGAGACGCCGCTCGGGATTTATGGAAGCGATGTCAACGGGGCAGTCCTGGATGCGGCGAAGGCCAACCTGAAAACGGCGGGGCTTGCGGATGCCGTGACGCTCAAGCAGGTCAGCATCCTCGATATCAAACCGCCGGCGGACGCAGGCATCATGGTCATGAATCCGCCGTACGGCATTCGCACGGGCGAGCAGGACGACCTGGCTGAGTTGTACCCGCTCCTGGGCGACGTGTTGAAGCAGCGCTTCACCGGCTGGCGCGCTTACATCTTCACCGCCGATCTGCGCCTGCCCAAGCTCATCCGCCTGACACCCTCCCGCCGCACGCCGCTGTTCAACGGCGCGCTCGAATGCCGGCTCTATGAATTCAAGCTTGTGGAGGGGACCATGCGCCGAAGGTTGCCGAAACAAGCGGGAGAGGTGTGACATGGCACGCGGATTCGCGCTGGCGATCGGCGGCGGAGTCCTGGCGGCTGCGATAGGATGCGCGGTCACACCCCCGGCCGAAGTCCTCCGGGAAGAGCGCATGC
This sequence comes from Nitrospiraceae bacterium, assembly GCA_041487795.1. Lineage (GTDB taxonomy): Bacteria > Nitrospirota > Nitrospiria > Nitrospirales > Nitrospiraceae > 2-02-FULL-62-14. Next base: position 2,401 of record JBGPNZ010000223.1, on the reverse strand, counting down.
CGGTCGCGTCGCTGCTTGGCAAGGTCCGCGACGATGTGACGCGCGAGCAGGGCGCGGAGGAGGCGGCGGTCTTGGCAGGGCTGGCCGATCCGGCGGCGAATGCCGTGCTGTTCAAGCTGCCGCTCGTCATGCAGACATTGACGGAGCCCTGGCAGGGCTTTGAGATTCTCGAACAGCGGGTGTTTCGCGTGGCGGTTGCACCCTTGCGGCTCCATTCGGTGGCGGAGCTGACGACGGCGTTGCAAGACATGCTCGGCCGGCCGGCTGCGCTGGGTGCGCTGATGACTCCTCCCGTCTCGACGAAGCCGGAGGATCATGTCGCCTATATCGAAGCCGTGCTCGTCGAGGCCGACCGGCGTCGGGAACGCGCGATCGAGGCCCTGAGTGAATCCGAGCGGCGGTTTCTCTTCGAGCATGCGATGTTCCTGGCCGACAATTTTGTGCCGCAACTGTCCGAGCAGAACGAGGACCAGCGCGTCCGCGCGCTTCTCAATAACCGCTTTTTTAAGCTGACGGCTGATCGAATAGATGGAATGGAGTTGCTCGCCGCGGCGCAGACCGTCGCGAGTCTGGCGGACGAAGACTGGCTTGGGGCGGCGCGAGCGGCCTTCAACACCATGTCATCCCAGCCACAATCATTGCCCTGGGTGACGGGCACGGTGATGCTGGCGAAGGAGACGCCGGCAGGATGGATTGTCATCGGGGGCCGGGGTCCCAATACCTATCGTGATGGAGGGCAGCGGGTCGCGCTGCTGCTCGATCTCGGCGGAAACGACACCTATGCCGGTTTCGCCGCTCCGATGAGTGAGTTGCAGGGCATCAGCGTGGTGATCGATCTCGATGGCGACGATGTTTACGAGGCGGGTCCGTTGGGACTGGCCACCGGGCGGCTCGGGGTGGGGATGTTGGTGGATTGCGCAGGGAACGATCAGTATCGCCTCGCGGCGGGGAGCGGCGGCGCCGGTTTCGCGGGAATCGGCCTGCTGGTCGACCAGGAGGGCGACGATCGCTATATGGGATCCCGTTTCACGCAAGGCGCGGCGATCGGCGGAGTGGGCCTGCTTCTGGATCGATCCGGAAACGACGACTACAGCAGCTTCGGCTATGCGATCGGATTTGGGGGGCCCCTCGGAATCGGTGCGGTCGTCGATCTCACGGGCAATGATGTGTATCAATGCGGACACCGCTACGCGAGCGGGTATAACCAGGTCGAGGCGCCAGATGCGAAGCCCGGCGAGGCGCGCTATCAGTATGACTGTTTTGGCATCGGCGCCGGCGTCGGCCAGCGGCTCCTGCCGAAGCAGGAGCCGCCGGTCGTCGAAGACATCGCCGGTGGAATCGGGCTGGTGCTGGACCAGGAAGGGAATGACCGTTACACCAGCGCGAACTTTTCGCAAGGCGTCGGCTACTTTTTCGGTGCCGGCATCAAAGTCGATGAGCGCGGCAACGACGTGCACGAGGCGGCGCGCTATGGGCATGGGGCCGGCGCGCATTTCGGAGTCGGCCTGTTTGTAGACCGCGCCGGCGTCGATCGCTATGGATCGACCGGGCCGTTCTATAACGGAGCGGCGGCCTGGGATCGTAGCGTCGCGCTGGCGGTTGATGATGGGGCAGACGATGACATCTACGATCTACAGCGCTCCACAGGACTCGGCATTGCCGATCACCGAGCCTGGAGCCTGTTTGTGGATGCAGGCGGACGGGATCGCTATCTGGTGCCGAAAGGGCTGGGCTCTGCATGGCATGGCAGTGTGAGTGGATTTTTCGATCTGGGTGGCGACGATCGGTATGAGACGGCGATGCCGGCGCGTCAGGGCGCCGTCTTGCGTCGTGACGGGCCGGGCGGACTGTTTGTGGATCGCTAACCCAGTCGCAGATCGGCAAATACGAAACCATCGCGCGTGACGACTTCGCCGGGCAGGATCGGAATGGGCCTCTCGAACATCGGGCCGGCATAGGCAAAGCTGTGAAACTCGCCCCGTTCCCCGCAAGGATCCACACCGTCCGGCAAATCCTTGAGCAGCCGCTCATCGAAGATCCGACCGGCAAAGGCAGGGGGCAACTGTTTCGGGTCTACACAGGTCAGATAAGCCCGCAGACCCGCGGCAATCATGCGGTCGGCCAGTTGCCCTGTGGGCTGTCTCCAGAGCGGAAAGATCGGCTGGATCCCGGTGTCCGCAAGCATCCGTTCCCGATACTGCCTGACGTCTTCCAGAAACAGATCGCCGAAGGCCATGTGCGTGATGCCGTCGGCCTTGGCTGGGGCGATCGCACCGCGCATGGCGTCTTCATACGCGTCATTGGAACAGGGGTGCGGGAGAAACACTTTGACGAGCGGCAGTCCGGCGGCTGCAGCCTGGGCATCGAGGAGTTCCTCGCGCACGGCATGCATGGCCACCCG
>JBGPNZ010000222.1:0-4180 GCA_041487795.1 Nitrospiraceae bacterium | reverse complement strand
CTCTCTTCCGGGGCGTAGCGCAGCCTGGTAGCGCACTCGGTTCGGGACCGAGTGGTCGGAGGTTCAAATCCTCTCGCCCCGACCAATCCCTCGGCGGGCGGTCTGATCTTGCCGGGGCGTCGACTCCGGCATAGCATTTGAGCGACTCGCTTTTCCAACGCGTTCGAGGTAGGAGGAAGAGTGCCTTGACGTCGCCTCCGACTCTCTCCATCGTGGTGCCCGTCTTCAATGAGCAGGCTGCTCTTCCACACAGCCATGAGGAATTGAGCCGGCTGGCGGATGCGCCCGAGTTCGCCGAGTTGGAATGGATGGAAATCATCTACGTCAACGACGGCTCGACCGACAACACAGCCTCGATCCTGAGCCAGATTCAGAGGACTTCCCATCCGATTCGGGTCAGGGTCCTGCACTTCAGCCGGAACTTTGGCCATTCTGCAGCGGTGTTCGCGGGGCTCGATGCCGCCGCGGGGGAGTACATCGCGATTATCGATGCCGATCTCCAGGACCCTCCGAGTCTTCTGCCGGCAATGTACGGTGAGCTCAAAGCGGGCTACGACGTCGTCTATGGTCAGCGTCGCAGACGCGAGGGCGATACGGTCTTCAAGCGGTTCACGGCCTGGGCGTTCTACCGTTTGCTCGACAAGCTCACGGGCTTTGACATTCCTGCCGACACCGGGGACTTCCGCATCCTCACGAGGGAGGTGCGAAACGCCGTGATCTCGTGCAAAGAGCAGCAGCCCTTTCTGCGTGGTTTGGTGGCGTGGGTCGGGTTTCGCCAGAAGGCTTACGCCTATCTGCGCCAGAGGCGCGAACACGGCACGTCGAAGTACCCCTTTCGGAAGATGCTCCGCTTCGCGGTCAATGCGATCCTCAGCTTCTCGACCTTGCCCTTGCAGCTGGCGATCTACCTGGGTTTCGTCGGCTTTCTCGGAAGTCTCTCGATCTCAGCCTGGGTGGCGTTCGAGTACCTGAATCACCGGGTCATCCAGGGCTGGACGTCCGTGCTGCTCGGCTTTCTCTACGGCCAGTCGATCACCTTAATCACCATAGGCGTCATCGGTCTCTACATTGGACAGATCGAAAATCAGGCGAAGGGTCGTCCGCGCTACATCCTGCGCGAAAGCAACCCCGGATCGCATCCCGACTGAGCCTCACGGCCCTCCGATTCCTCCATCCGGCGTAGCGCAAATGGGCTCATTTCGGTCCTCCGTCAAGAAGAACCCGTATCCCAAGACTGACCCCAGTTCCCGGGCCCGCTCCGATCACGGAGATGGAGGAGCGGCGCTCGGCTACTGAACCGTGGTGGTCAATTTCGTGGCCGTCGAGGGATCAAATTTGCGTTCATGCTTGTCCTTCACCGGCGTAATCGTCAGATTGTAAGTGCCGGCGTTGGGCCAGGTGAGGTCGAAAAGCATGTCCTTGGTCGGATCACTCCAGCAGTCAGCTTGACCGCTTTGCAATGTGCATCCTGGCGGCGCCGCCTGCGGCGATCCGAGCGATCCCGATTTCGTAGGAGCAGTGGCAGTTGCTCCGCCGGTCCACTGCACCCGGTACTCCACCTCGTCGGTGTAGGGATAGCAAGCCGGCATTTTTACTTTGTAGGCCTCGCCGTGCGACGGTTGTGTCGTGCTCGCAACGGCAGGCATCAGGGCACTCGAGTGGGGGGCGAGATCTCTAAACCAGATGTGGCCCTTATTCGGTAACTGACTACTGAAGTCCCATTTCTTCTCGCCCACCTTATTCCCTAACACCAAAGCCTCGGCGCGAAGGTCGATTCCCCAATCGACATCGGCGGTGAGGGCGTAGGACTCTTGTGAGGTGGAAGATGCAGAGGTGCTCTGCGTTGCCGAGGCGTTCCCGCAACCGAAGATTTCGCCCTTCAGAGACGGCTCCGGTCCGGCGCGGGCGGTCAGAAGAGGATACTCCAAATCGAGCTGCAGCGCGGCATAGACAGCCGGTATGACATGAATGGTGGCCTGCACTTGAGCGGACTCCGTGGCCGTGTCGGGCACGGGAACGTTGTGGTGGTTCAAATGGGGCGGGCCGCTACCATCGGCATAAAAGTCGAATGCAGTCTTGTACGGGGCCTTCAACTTGACGGTGGCGTTCGCCGATCCGCTGGCGTCAACTTTTACTTCCCCTCTCAGATAAAGGCCGGCGTCCAGTTCCAAGACCGGCACGCCGGCGATGTTGATCGGGATTACCAGATACGGGAAATATCCACTTGCGATGGTGTAGGTCTTGTCGAACTTGCCCGTTGCATTTACTGCCGCAACGAATGTGGCTCCTGTTCCCAGAGTTCCATCCGCGCTGATGCTCTTCGGACGAGCCGCAAACGGCAGGCAAGGGATGTAAGCGAACACCACCTGCGCTGTGAAGTCCACATCCACAGGAACGCCAAAAGTGACGCTTCCTGTAACATGCCCGGAAGCCGATCCGTCGGTATTTTTGAAGTCCTTTTCAAAAGACAACGGGAATTCGAGAGCCGTCGAGAACTTCACGTGCGCGGGTTGCTGCGGCTTAAGCTCCTGGTCGGCCCATTGGGCCGGGTCGGAGCAATCAGGCCATTCCTTGGGCAGCTGGCCGACAAGCTGCTTCCATTCGTCCCGCCACTGCTTAACCAGCGTGTCCCAGTTGTTTTGGGCGGCTTGTTCTGAGCATTTCACGGAGTCGTACCAGTGCTTGCACTTTTTTTCGGCAGGTTGCCTGGCTTTCTCGGCCGCCTTCTTCACGTACTCCGGTTCCGGATGGCTCTGGAACCATTGCTCGGCCAACTGCACGTTGACGACATAATCGTCCACCTTGCCCGTCGACAGAGTCATGGCGTGCAGCAACAAAAAATCCTGCGCGCCCTGGGGCAAGCCGGTCGCTTGCTTGATGCCGTCAATTCCGCGAAGCTGGACGAGCGTGGTGTTCCCAATCTGTCTTGATTTAAATCCGCCCGGCGGCCTTAGTTCTGGTTTTCCTAGCGATATAACCTGAGGAGGGCCGAAAGAGGCTTGCGGGAGAACGAAGGGCTTGACTTTTGCGGCCGCGCCGGCCGCGAGACCCGAGGCTGACCCGGCAGCGGGTGCAGTCGGAATGGTACCCGGACGTGACCCGGCAGCGGGTGCAGTCGGAATGGTACCCGGGCGTGACCCGGCAGCGGGTGCAGTCGGAATGGCACCCGGGCGTGTCCCGGCAACTGGTGCAGTCGGAATGGCACCCGGGCGTGGCCCGGCAACTGGTGCAGTCGGAATGGTACCCGGGCGTGTCCCGGCAACTGGTGCAGTCGGAATGGCACCCGGGGGTGGCCCGGCAACGCCCGGACCGAGCGGCGCCTTGATGGCGGCCTGCACGATGCGGCCAAACGGCCTGACCCCATCCAGGGACACGTTCTGCGTGCCGAAGTCGGCATAGATTGCCTGGCCTGCGCGGAGCGTCTTCAGCAGGGCCGCGTCGTTCACTGAAAACTGGAAGACTTGGCCCGTAGCATTTGCCCGCGCGGTGACCAGACCGGTCGCGGCATTAATCGCCGTAATCTCGCAGGGCGTATAGCCGGGGTTCACGACCGCGCCGGCAATTGGTGCGAAGGCGAGTGTGCTCAGCCCCAGGAACAACGTGGCGATGAGAATGGAGTTGCTCAATGTCCGTTTCATGTTTTCTCTCCTCCCGTTATCCATTATTTGGATGTCCATACGCCTCATCCCGATGACAGCTACATGTTCACGGTGTCGTCGCCCTCCCAGCACACAGGGGAAGTCGCTCGCGATCGTCGAGCGCGGCCCGCTCGCGATCCGAGGCCTGGCGAGCATTGAGTCAATGCCAGCGCATTCGCCAAGGAGAGACGCTCCGCGGATCCAACCGGTAGGACTTTCTTGCGCGAGGGGCCAGCCGCTGGGTCCCGAGAAAGACAGGCCATGATCGATGGCCCCGAGCCCGGTGGAGAGTCCGACGAGGCGGTGCCCGCGTTGCCCCAGGGCAGGCTGAAAACCACCCGCGCCCACAGACCTACACAAGTTCTTGAGCAGACACTATCCCCTCGTGGAGCGGCCCGTCAACACGAGCGTGCGACGCCCCACCGCCTGTTCCGGCTCGTCAGTCCTTCTACCCGGAGCGCCTGGCCCGCAACCCGTAGTCGCGTCCTCAGACAGTTAGCCTACCCGGGGAGGCCGGCGCGGAGCCGGACCCGATGTCCTGG
>JBGPNZ010000221.1:0-4209 GCA_041487795.1 Nitrospiraceae bacterium | reverse complement strand
CTGGAAGCCCACCCAGACACGGTGACCGAAGATGGCCTGCGACAGCTCACCGACGCCGGCTTCACGCGCATCAGCTTCGGCGTGCAGTCCATGGACGACGGCGAGCTGCTTCAAATCGGCCGCCGCACCTCCGGCAACCGCACGCAGGTTGCCGTGAGCATGGCGCGGTCGGCAGGGCTTACCAACATCAACCTCGACCTCATCTACGGCGTACCCGGACAAACACTGGACGGCTGGCTGACCACGCTCGATGCCGTGCTCTCGCTGGAACCGGCACACCTGTCCTGCTATGCGCTGACCGTCGAAGAGAAAACCCGGTTGCATCTTGACGTACGCCGAGGCGATGCCGTCGAACCGGACGCCACTCTGCAAAACGAAATGGACGACGCGGCAGCCCAACGCCTCGCGGCTGCTGGATTCACGCGCTATGAGATTTCCAACTACGCCCGACCCGGCTACGCCTGCCGCCATAACCTGCTCTATTGGCAGGGGCACGACTATCTGGGGCTCGGCCCCAGCGCCCAGTCCTATCTCGACGGCCGGCGGTTCGGGAATATCGAGAGCGTGGAGGACTACGACCGAACCCTGGGACAGGGCTGCCTCCCCATCGCCGAATCGGAACTCCTCAGTGCAGATCAACGCCAACGCGAGCGGATCGTGTTCGGTCTCCGCCTGATCGAGGGCGTTGACCAGGTCCTGTTGCGCCATGAACCACCCGACCGGGCGTGGCAACAGACGCTGGATCAGCTGACGCGCCGGGGTTTGCTGGAAGAACGCGCGGGTCGAGTTAGGTTGACTGATGAAGGACGACGTTTTGCAGATTCCATCGCCGTGGAATTAATCTAACTCAGATACTGTGAGGATGTTCAAAAAGGCCATCTTCTCACCCGCCCACCCCAGGCGCGCCAAGACGCGCCTTTTCCCGTGGCAAGGCCGCACGAGTGACCGTTAGCGGTGCAGGATATAGTGTAGGGCCGTGTCGGCCAGGATCGCCGCCCAGGCGACACTGTTGAGCGCGACGAGCGAACGGTCCTTGCCCCAGAGATGGAAGAGGGCCAGCGCGATGGCCAGTTGCGCGAGCAACGAAAAGGGCCGGTGGAGATGGGCGGAGACGGCTCCCCGCTCGCTGGCGATGGCGGACACAGCCGCCAGCGCATAGCACCCGAGCGCTCCCGCCTGCAGCCAAATTGCCGTGGAGCCGCTGGCACGACGCACCACATGGACCATGGCCCACGTCAAACAAATCACCACGATCAGCAATAACAGGGGGAAGAGCGGCCAGAGGACCTTTGCGCTGAGTTCCATGACCAAGGTGCTCCTTGAAACTGGTCCAAACGCGGGCCACTGTAGCAACCGACTTGGCGGGAGTCAACCGAGCAATCGTGAGTTGGCTTGAATCGGCCTGAACCATGCGTTCTTGACAAACCCTGGGCGGCATAGGAACATAGCCATCAGCACCTTCGCAGAAGGGATCGCCATGCCGGTCAATATGGACCCCAAAAAACGGAAAAAGAACCCTGAGGCGGAACAGCCCTCAGCGCCAGACGCGACGGCTCAAAACCAGGCAGGCAGGGGGAAGAAAGCCTTCGGCGAGGAGACGGAGGCAGATCGCGAAAAAGCGCTGGCCGATGCAGAGTGGAAAAACCTCTGGGACCAGACCGAAGTCATCGACATGGATAAGTGGTAAGCCTGTCTTTAAAGTCTATAAAGTCCTAAGGTCATAAAATCTTCAGGCCGTCTTGACGTTATGACTTTACAGACTTTCCGACTGTTAGACTATTTTTACGCCGGCAGAAAATAAAACGCGATCGCCAGGATCAGATAGACCCCCAGCAGCATCACGCCTTCCATCCAGTTCGACTCTCCGTCTGAGGACACATAGCCCACAGCCAGTACGGCGATCGTCACTGCGGCGACTTCAAACGGCGTAAAAATCAGGTCCAGCGGCTGGCCGAACAGGTAGCTGGCAAAGATCAGCACCGGCGCCACGAACAACGCAATCTGCAGGCTCGATCCCACGGCGATCCCCAGAGCCAGATCCATCTTGTTCTTCATCGCCACCAGCACCGCCGTCGAATGCTCCGCGGCGTTGCCGACCAGCGCCACCAGAATCACGCCGACAAAGACCTGCGTGAGCCCTAACTGCTTGGCAGCCGGCTCGATGGCCCCGACGAGCACTTCGCTCATGACCGCAACCGCGATCGTCACTCCCACCAGAACTCCGATGGAGCGGCGCCGGCTCCAGGGTTTCTCGCCCGCTTCGTGCATCACGTCGGGGTCCCCGGAGAATAAATGGTGATGGGTTTTGAGCGAAAAGACCAGATTGAGGATGTAGATGATGAACAGGATGACGGCGATCACGAGGCTCAGTTCACGCTCCACCGTAGCGCCACGGCCGGACGCGGTGAAGTGAAACAGCGCCGGCACGACCAAGCCGATCGCGGCGAGCAAGAGCAGACTGGCGCCCATGCCGGCGGCAGTCCGGTTGAACCGCTGCTGCTGATAGCGGGACCCGCCCATCGTCATCGCCGCGCCGAGCACCAGCAGGATGTTCCCCAGGATCGATCCGGTGATAGACGCCTTGACGACATCGTGCAGCCCCGCGCGCAGAGCGACCAGCGCAATAATGAGTTCCGCCGCATTTCCGAGAGAGGCATTGAGCAATCCCCCGATGCCGGCCCCGACGTGGCTGGTGAGATGCTCAGTCGCTTTGCCCATCAGCCCGGCTAATGGGATAATGGCCAGGGCTGAGGTGAGAAAGATCGCCGTGGGATCGGCGTGGAGAAACTCCAGAGCCAGCGCGACCGGAATGAAGACAAAGAATAAATTCAGCCCCAAGAACACGTTCAGATATTGCTTCATAACGGAGCCGTAGTATAGACGTATGACCTCATTGACGCCAGCACCCGCTCGCCGCGCGCTCTACTATCCATTCCACCTGTGCCACGAACAGACGCTGGCGCGCCTGCTCGAAAACTATCGGGCCGTTCACTTTCGGGACTACATGGCCTTGCAGCTCACGCCCATGAGCGGCACCATGGCCTATCAGGACCGCATGGGACAGTATCATCCGGAAATGATTGAAACGGGACGGATTGTCCAGGGCTATTCCGTCAACGGCCCGCTGGACGCGGACGCGGTTTCGGCCGTCGATCGGGATTTGGCAGACAAGACGTGGCGGGCCGCCTTTCACGACGGCCTGAAGAATAACCGCCGGTTTCAACGGGGTCTCTTCGATCTCTCGCACAGTTTTGCCGTCGGCAGTTCGACGGTGCCAGGCCCCGCGGCACTGCTTCGCTTGCTGGAAGAGACACATCTCGCACAGGCTTGCTCCGTGGAGCAGGCGCAAGTACTGAGCCGACGCCGCCTGGCGCTCGATGAAAGCTATGTCTACGAATATGCCCTGGCGCTGGTCAAAACCTCAGCCGCCCTGGTCTACACCATCCGACTCTGCCGGCAGCACACACTCGAGGCAGTGACGGACTCGGAGATTCACTTTCACTTATTGGAACAGACCTGCTCGCGCGACGGGATATCGCTTCAGAACCGGCTCGTCGTGCGGCAAGGCCATTAACCCGCTTGGCAGCCTGTGGAGACGGCTGTACAATGAATAACCGTGGCTGAATCCCCGTCCACATACGCCACCCCGGAAACCATCGAAGAGCAGGGTACCAGCACGGGCGAAGGGCTGGAAGCCAAGGTGGTGGTGTACAACTGCAACTGCCACACCTACCAACAAGTCATTCAACTATTCTGTGAAGCGATCCCGGGCATGACTCCCGGCAAAGCCTTTGAACTGGCTTGGAAAATCGACCACCAAGGCAGCGCTGTGGTTTTTGAAGGCGACCGGGCAACGGCGGAACGGATTGCTAAACATCTGACGAGCGGCGGACTGCGGGTTGCCGTTCAATAGGCACCCCGCACCCCTACCGACTGATGTGCGTATTCGCTGAGAAGGAAGGCTTAGCGGTGAGCGACGCGGCGCACACCCCGGTGCCGCTGCGCCACACGTCTGGTCATTTTTCTTGCGGCAACACGCCGGATCGATCTTACGGACCGACGCGTGGTCCGGCGGACCGTCCGCTTCCGCACCACGCGGAGCGGCGGGCGATGGAAGGCTGAGGCCGAGGGCCGGCCGGAACGCCCCAACGTCTCTCCGCTATACACGCGCACTTGATACAACTCGAAAAGCTTGTTGATCGCTTTCGG
>JBGPNZ010000220.1:0-4230 GCA_041487795.1 Nitrospiraceae bacterium | reverse complement strand
TTAGAAAGTCTTCTGGGAACGCATGAAAATGGCTCCTGACACCTTTTCTGTGCTCTGACACATTTTCTGTCCTCCGTTCGTACGACACAACTTACCGCAGCACGGGGAAAGAAAAAGGCGTAGAAACCTTTTTCTTTCCCCACACTCTCCAAGACGAGCCGGCTGCTAGCGCGTGCTTCAGAGCCGTTTTGTGCTCCGGACGTTGCCGAGCCGGAACGGCCCGCTCAAGCGGGTGGTGAGGACTGTGTGAAGTCCTGTTCGAGCAACGCTCCGGACGGGACAAGTTCCGCAGCCAAGCGAAGGCGAGGCTTACGGCGGACCAAAACGGCTCTGGCCTTAAGCGAAAGCAGCACGGCTCGTCCGCCCCTTCGTTGACTCCCCTATTGCACTGTGTTAGACACACCGCATAAAATAAGGTGATTTTGCAGTCTCCTGTTTCGAGGAAAACGAGAGAATTATGGGCGGGCATAGTCACTGGGCGACCATCAAGCGGCATAAATCCTCGCAAGATGCCAAGCGCGGCAAGATTTTCACGCGGATTATCCGAGAGCTGACTATCGCGGCGCGCACAGGCGGTGATCCGAACGGCAATCCGCGGCTGCGTCTGGCGATCACCAAAGCCAAAGACGCGAACATGCCGGGCGATACGCTCAAAAAAGCGATCCAGCGCGGGACGGGTGAATTGCCGGGCGTGACTTACGAGGAATTCGCACTGGAAGGGTACGGGCCAGGCGGGACCGCAGTGATGCTCGAGATCACCTCGGACAACCGGAACCGCACCGTGGCCGAGATCCGCAATCTGCTCACAAAGAACAACGCGAATCTGGCGGAAGCCGGCGCCGTTTCTTGGCAGTTTCACAAGAAGGGGCTGCTGACGGTCGAGCGGGGAAAAGTCGAGGAAGACCAATTGATTTCGCTCGCGCTGGACGCCGGCGCCGAAGACGTGAAGGCGGGCACGAAGTCATTCGAAGTGATCACCGATCCGCACGACTTTGAACACGTGAAAAAGGCGCTGGCCGATGCAAAAATCGACACCGTGCTCGCCGAAGTGACGTTTATCCCGCAGAACTCGATCAGGCTCGAGGAGAAAAACGCCGAGCAGATGCTCAAGCTGATGGAAATCCTTGATGAGCACGACGACGTGCAGAAGGTGCACGCGAACTTCGACATTTCCGACGAGGTCATGGAGAAAGTTGCCGCAGCAGCGGGTTAAATTAACGACATGATTGCCGCGCTCACGGGCCGGCTGGCTCACAAGGCTCCTTCCCACGTGACACTCGACGTGCACGGCGTCGGGTACGAAGTGTTCATCCCTCTCAGCACCTTCTACGCACTCCCAGAGATCAACGAATCCGCATCGCTCAGTGTCTATACGCATCTGCGCGAGGACGCGATTCAACTCTATGGTTTTGTCACTGCGCTGGAAAAGGATTCCTTCATCCTGCTGACCAGCATCAGCGGCATCGGGCCGAAACTGGCATTGAGCGTGCTCTCTGCGCTGAACGTGCCCGATCTCGTTTCAGCCATCCAGGCCGGCGACGTGGAAAAGCTCGCCTCTGTCCCCGGCATCGGAAAGAAGACCGCCGCACGGATTGCGCTCGAGCTCAAGGACAAGGTCGAGCGATTGCGCGTGACGCCCAGTCCGATTCCTCAGGCCGTGAGCGGCCCGCTGGGCCGGCTCCAGGACGACGCCTTGTCGGCCCTGGTCAACCTGGGCTACAGGGCCGCAGACGTGAAAGAAGCCATCAACCGGGCCGCGCAGGTGCGCCCGGAACCGATCCCGCTGACCGAATTGATCCGCGAGGTATTGAAAGATCTGGCACGGGGGTAATATGAATAAGACCATGCGCAGCAAGTCCCTGTTGGTCCGGTTCGCCATCAGTGCGCTGGTGATTGGCACCTGTCTGCTCGTGCCGCAGGTGACCTTCCCGGAAGACAAAAATGAACCCCAGCGCCCTAAAACTCTCGTGCCGCGTGAAACCGTCTTGGATGAGAAAGATAAGGGTAAAGAGGAGCCCAAGGCCCCTCTACTGACATGCGGCAAGTGCCCGGAGGGCTACGTCAAGACTGCTGTCGCCGTACCTCGACAAGGCCTTGAGCAAGGGGCTAAGTTCGATTTATCGGAGATTTGCAAAGGGCTGTATCAGAGCGAGGATTCGACAGTGGTGGAGTGCAAGCCTATCGGGATGCAGAATCAGATGCCGGTCTGTGGCACCTGCCCGGAAGGATACCGAGAGGTCGGGCGGTCGCTTCTCCCCGCCCTCTGTGGAAACGAGGACGGCGGCCTGAGAACGCAATGCCAGCTCCCGAAGATGGAAGGCGGGATGCCGGATCCCACCCAGGGCGGCCGGAAGTGCCCGCCGGACTGCGTGGGAAACTTGCCGACACCGGGACAGGGTCACATACCGTTCCCGCCGAAAATCCCGTCCCTCGAGATCAGAAAAGAAAAACCGGAAGAGTCTCCATGATCCGGTGATCGCGTGACTGATCAAAGAATTGATCCTGGAAGTGCTCTAAGGATCTGGCAAGAGGATAATGATGAAGATCTCGAATATGACCGCGCAGAGCATCGTTCATGGGCTCATCCGCATTGTCGGAATCGTGGCGCTGGTCTCGCTGCCATTCCTGCCGTCTCTGGGCTTGGCTCAAGAGGACGCTCCTGCAAAACCCAAGACCCCCAGGATGACCTGCGGGAAGTGTGAAGAGGGGTATGCCACGACCGGGCGGACGACCGACGCGAAAATATGTCCGGATGACGATCACACGTTGGTCGAATGCGTGCCCCCTGGGATCAGAGGACAGATGTCGGTCTGCGGATCCTGCCCCGAAGGCTATCTCGAGATCGGCCGCTCGCAGTTGCCGTCCCTGTGCGGCAGTGTCGAGGGCGGTTTGAGGACCCAATGCCAACTTCCGAAGCTGGAAGGCGGCATGCCGGACCCAACACAAGGCGGCAGGCGGTGTCCCCCTGACTGTGCCGGAAACCCCCCTTCTGGAATGTCGCCGGGTTCTATTGACCGTCCCGGCAAACTTCCACCTCCTCCGAAGGTTCCAGAATGACCGCACCGGGAGATCGCCTCCTGACCAATCATCTGACGGAGGACGAGCGCAGTATCGAAGCCACGCTGCGCCCGCAAACTCTGTCCGAATACGTCGGCCAGGAACGGATGAAGGAATCGCTGCGGATCTGCATCGAGGCGGCCAAACAGCGCCACGAAGCCCTCGACCACGCGATCTTCTACGGTCCGCCGGGGCTGGGCAAAACCACCATCGCGCACATTATCGCGCATGAAATGGGTGTGGCGATCCGCTCGACATCCGGCTTGGTGTTGACCCATGCCGGCGACCTGGCCGCCATTCTCACGAATCTGCAGGAGCACGATGTTCTGTTCATCGACGAGATTCACCGGCTCCCGGCCTCGGTCGAAGAGGCCCTCTATCCGGCAATGGAGGACTATCAGCTCGATCTGGTTATCGGCCAGGGACCGTCCACGCGCACCGTCAAGCTGGACCTGCCGAAATTCACGCTCGTCGGCGCCACGACCCGCGCTGGCTCGCTGACCTCGCCGTTGCGCGAACGGTTCGGGCTCGTCAACCGCCTGGACTTCTACTCTCCCGAGGAACTGACCACGATCGTCACGCGGTCGGCCAGGTTGCTGGAGATTCCCATCGAGGCGGACGGGGCCCGTGAGATTGCAGGGCGCGCTCGGGGCACGCCCCGCATCGCCAACCGGCTGATCAAGCGCGTGCGCGACTTCGCCCAGATCAAGGCGCAGGGCCGGATCACCAAGCAGGTGGCCAAGGACGCGCTGGACTGGCTGGGAGTGGATGCCGCCGGCTTCGACGACATGGATCGCAAAATCCTCTCGACCATCATCGAGAAGTTCGGCGGCGGGCCGGTCGGCGTGGAGTCGCTCGCCGCCGTCGTCAACGAGGAGAAGACGACGCTGGAAGATGTGTACGAGCCTTACCTGATCCAATCCGGCTATCTGGAACGAACGGCTAGGGGCCGGCAAGCCACCCGGCTTGCGTTTTCCCACTTTGGCAAACAGAAAGACTTGCTTCCCTAAGCTGCGCCTCCGGCAACATCTGTTATCCACACCCGAATCGTATCTGAAATTTCACAATAAAAATCCGGCTGCAGCAGTGGCCGGGGAGTCCCATCTCATTGATATTCCTTGCAAAGCCTGCTTGGCTTTTTGTATGATTTAGGATCATTTCTATTGAAATGAG
>JBGPNZ010000219.1:0-4243 GCA_041487795.1 Nitrospiraceae bacterium | reverse complement strand
CACGTCTACTCCCAGATACTTCCCTGCACCGTCCCGCTGGCCACGATCACGGCTTACAGGCCCAAGGGCATCATTTTGTCCGGAGGGCCGGCCAGCGTCTACGAGCGGAAGGCGCCGCACGTGTCCCGGCAGCTCTTCGACTTGGGCGTGCCCGTGCTGGGCATTTGCTACGGCATGCAGTTGATGACGCATCTGCTGGACGGCGAAGTCGCCAAAGCATCCCGGCGGGAGTATGGCCGGGCGGAGCTGATCATCGACGACGATTCCGATCTGTTCAAAGGCGTAGGCGAGGATCGGGCAACCACCGTCTGGATGTCGCACGGCGATCGGATCGAACGGATGCCCAAGGGGTTCCGCTCGATCGCGCATACCCATAACTCGCCCGTGGCTGCGATGAAGCTGGCGAATGCCGGCCGGCGGTTCTATTGCCTGCAGTTCCATCCGGAAGTGGCGCATACGGCCGGCGGGTTCCGGCTCTTGCAGAACTTCGTCCATGAGATTTGCGGCTGCAAGCCGACCTGGACGATGCATTCCTATGTGGATACGGCAGTGGCGCAGATTCGCGAGACCGTGGGCAAGGGCAAGGTCATCTGCGCCCTGAGCGGCGGCGTGGATTCGTCAGTGGCAGCCGTTCTGGCCCATCGCGCGATCGGCGAGCAACTGACCTGCGTCTTCGTGGACAACGGCGTATTGCGGCAAGGCGAAGGCGAACAGGTGCGCAAGACGTTTGCCTCGCAGCTCAAGCTCAATCTGCATTTTCTCGACCGGTCCGCGCAATTTGTGAAAGCCCTCAAGGGCGTGGCGGACCCTGAACGGAAGCGGAAGATTATCGGCCGGCTCTTTATTGAAAATTTCGAGAAGGAAGCGAAGCGGCTCCGGCACGTGGATTATCTGGTCCAGGGGACGCTCTATCCAGACGTGATCGAAAGCGTCAGCTTCAAGGGACCGTCGGCCACCATCAAAACGCACCATAATGTCGGCGGCCTTCCGACGAAGATGCGGCTCAAGCTCATCGAGCCCCTTCGAGAATTATTCAAGGATGAAGTGCGCGTGCTGGGTAAGGAGTTGGGCTTGCCGGATGACATCATCTGGCGGCAACCGTTCCCCGGGCCTGGGCTGGCGATCCGTATCCTTGGTCCCGTGACCAAAGAGCGGTTGGACATTCTCAAGGCGGCGGAAGCGATTGTGGCCTGGGAAATCAAGAACGCCGGGCTCTATCGAGAAATCTGGCAGGCCTTTGCGGTGCTGCTGCCGATTCGAACCGTGGGGGTCATGGGCGACCAGCGAACCTACGAACATGTCGTTGCCATCCGGGCAGTGACCAGTTTAGATGGCATGACGGCGGACTGGGCCAGGCTGCCGCCTGAACTCTTAGGCACGATCTCGAACAGGATCATCAACGAAGTGCGGGGCGTGAATCGAGTGGTGTACGACGTCAGTTCCAAGCCGCCGAGCACGATTGAGTGGGAATAAGACAGGCTATAGGCAATAGGCTATGGGTGATAGGCAAGAAATGCAGTCGCGAAGAAAAGGGCAAAGCTCTTCCCCATCGCCTGAAGCCGCTGTGCGGCTTCAGAAGGTGATTGCCGATTCGGGGCTTGCTTCCAGGCGCAAAGCGGAAGAATTCATCGTTCAGGGGCGCGTGACCGTCAACGGGCAGGTGGTGTGCGAACTCGGCACCAAGGTCAATCCCGCAAAAGACCATGTGAAGGTCGACGGGCGTCATCTCAAGCCGGTCCCTCCGCAGACGTTTGTGATGCTGAACAAGCCCAAGAACATCGTCTCCACCATGAGCGATCCCAGCGGGCGCTCGACGATTGCCGATTTACTCCCCGGTGTCCACGTGCGAGTATTTCCTGTCGGCCGGCTGGATTTCGACAGTGAAGGGCTGGTTCTGTTGACGAATGATGGAGACTTGGCGCAACTGCTGCTCCATCCGCGCCATCATGTGCCGAAGACCTATCTGATCAAGGTCAAGGGAATGCTGGCCCCCGAGCATATTGACGCCTTGGAGAAGGGAGTCATGCTGGATGACGGGCGTACAGGTCCGGCGGTCGTCAAGAAACTCGGCAAGGCAACCGAGAACTCCTGGCTGGAGATCACAATTTTTGAAGGACGCAAGCATCAAGTGAAACGCATGCTGGATGCCGTGAACCATCCGGTGCTGAAGCTGAAGCGCGTGAAGTTCGGACCGCTCGCGTTGGGCGATCTTCCGACGGGGCACTACCGCTATCTTACGGATCGCGAGGCCAATGCCGTGCGTGAACTGGCGCGGGAGCGGCAGGAAGTGCAAGCGGGAGGCGGGCCGCCGCGGGCCAGGCAGGCACGGGCTAAACAAGCACGGGCGAAGTGGGCGAAGAATGCCCGGTCGAGCCGGCGGGGGAATGCGTCTTCCAAGCGGGTGTCGGCATGATGATCCGGACGCACACGTGCGGAGAGCTCACGGCGTCGCATGTCGGCCAGACGGTGGTGCTGAACGGCTGGGTCCACACGCGCCGCGACCACGGCAACGTGATCTTCTACGATATCCGGGACCGGCGTGGCATCACCCAGGTCGTGTTCAACCAGGAAACCAACGCGAAAGCGCACGAACAGGCGCACCAGCTTCGGAGTGAATTCGTCGTGGCGATTCAAGGAACGGTCTCGAAACGTCCGGCCGGGTCCGAGAACCCAAAACTTCCGACCGGTCAGATCGAGGTGATGGTGCAGACCGTGGAGGTGCTCAACCCGTCGCAGACGCCGCCGTTCCTGATCGAGGACGACGCCGAAGTGACCGAGGCGCTGCGGCTGAAGTATCGGTATCTCGATCTGCGCCGGCCGAAGATGCAGAAGCTTGTTGCCTTGCGTCACAACCTCGCGCAGGCGGTACGAGGGTTCCTGAACAAGGCAGGCTTCCTGGAAATCGAAACGCCGATTCTGACCAAGAGTACGCCGGAAGGGGCGCGGGACTATCTCGTGCCCAGCCGAGTCAATCCAGGGACGTTTTTTGCACTGCCGCAATCGCCGCAGTTGTTCAAGCAGGTGCTGATGGTCAGCGGCATGGACCGCTACTACCAGATCGCCCGCTGTTTCCGGGATGAAGATCTCCGCAACGATCGGCAGCCGGAGTTTACGCAGATCGATCTGGAGATGTCGTTCGTGGACCGCGAGCAGGTCATGAGTCTCATGGAACAGATGATCGTGACCGTGTTCCGTGAGGCTGGGGGCGTGCAACTTCCGACTCCGTTCCCGCGCATGCGCTACGCCGATGCGCTGGGTCGTTATGGTTCCGACAAGCCGGATCTCCGATTCGATATGCCGCTGCATGACGTGACCTCCTTTGCCGCCACGAGCGAGTTCAAGGTGTTCAAGGATGCGGCAACGAAAGGCGGGCTCGTCAAGGCGCTCATCGTCAAGGGCGGAGCGGCACTATCACGGACGCGGATTGATGCGCTGGGGGAAACGGCCAAGAGTTTTGGCGCCAAAGGGCTGGCCTGGCTCAAGATTACTGCCGAGGGTCAACTTGAATCGGTCATTGCCAAGTTTCTGGATGCCAAGGCGTTCGGGACAGCCTTGCCGGACGCGAAGCCAGGGGATTTGGTCTTGTTCGGCGCCGATAAACCTTCCATCGTTCACGATGTGCTCGGCCGTATCCGTCTGTTGCTGGGCGAAGAGCTCAAGCTCATTGATACCACCGCCTGGAAGCCCCTGTGGATCACCGAGTTCCCGCTACTGGACTACTCGGCGGAGGAGAAGCGGTACGTGTTCATGCACAACCCTTTTGCCGCGCCCATGGACGAGGATCTCGCCTTCCTGGATTCGGAGCCGCTCAAGGTGAGGGCAAAGGCGTATGACATGGTGCTGAACGGCAATGAAATCGGCGGGGGAAGCATCCGGAATCATCGCAGCGATGTGCAGTTACGGATTCTGGATCTGCTGGGTATCAACAAGGATCAAGCCAAGGCCAAGTTTGGATTTCTCCTCGAAGCCCTTGAGTTCGGCGCGCCGCCGCACGGCGGCATCGCGTTCGGCCTGGACCGGCTCATCATGCTCCTTGGCAATGCCGATTCCATTCGTGAAGTGATTGCCTTTCCCAAAACGCAGAAAGCTCAGTGTCCTCTCACCGATGCGCCCTCGCCGGTTGACCCTGCCCAGCTCAAAGAACTGCGGATCAAGCTGGACAAGGTCGAGTAAACGTCCCAGCTTTCGGTCAGCTGTTGTCGGCGAGCGTACCATCCGCCGGCAGGCCTGGATGGTGTATAAT
>JBGPNZ010000218.1:0-4244 GCA_041487795.1 Nitrospiraceae bacterium | reverse complement strand
GGTCGGCGGTCACGCTCAACAGACGGCGCAGGTCCTGATCGAAATGTTCCGGAAACACGGCCAGTCCTTCCGGGATGCGATCCAGCAGCTTGACCGTCGTCGTCATCTGGCCCTGCTGCGTGGAGAGACGGACACGGTTCCCATCCACAATACCTAATCTGCCTGCATCCGCCGGATTGACGGCCAGCGAACCGGTGGACTGAATTTGCAGCAAGCCTTTCGCGCGCGTCGAATACTTTCCAGAATGGAACAGGCTCTGCTGCATCAGCAAGGTGAGGGTTTTTTCTTCCCCCTTGCCGCTTGCCTCTTGCCTCTCGCCCGTGAGCCGGTATCGCTCGCCGAGATCGTCCGCATAGCCCTGTTGGAGGTACCGGCTCACCACCGCGTCGTCCGGGCGCGGTGGCTTCGGTCCGGCGCCGAGCAGACCGTAGCCGGGGAGCAGACTGCGGATCTCGTTGGTGATTTCTTTCGCGTCGCCGTACTCGAGCGGAGCGCCCATCAGCACGGACAGGGCGGAGAGAATCTCCCAGTCGGGCCGGCTCTCGCCCAGCGGCTCGATGGCATGCCGCACCGGCTGCACGTGGCCTTCGGTGTTCGTGAAGGTGCCGTCCTTCTCGGCATAGGAGCAGGCGGGCAGCACAACGTGCGCGAGTGCCGCCGTTTCGGTCAGGAACAATTCCTGGCAGACGAGGAGGTCCAGTTTCCCCAGTGCGTCGTTCGCTTTGGCTGACGGCGGCAGCGAGCCGGCCGGATTCTCGCCCACGATGAACATGGCCTTGATCGTTCCGGTGCGGGCCTCGTCCAGCATCTCCAGCAGTGTCCGGCCAGGCGCCTGCGGCACCTCTTCCTTCCAGAGTTTCACGAGGCGCTGACGCACTGCGGAATCGCCGAGGTCGGCCGGGCCCGGGAGATACTCGGCCACCGCGCCCATCTCGATTGCGCCCTGGTCGTTGTTTTCCTCGGCCAGCGGCGCCACGCCGCAGCCGGCCAGCCCATGATGGCCCGTCAATAAAAGCAGATCGAGCAACGTCGCCATGAGGCCGGAGCCGCCGGGCTGCCGCAGCACACCCTGCCCGACCAGGATAACTGCCTTGGCCGGTTTGGCGAAGGCGCGGGCTGCATCTTTCAATGCGGTGGACGTCGTGCCGGTCTGTTGTTCGATAGCCGGCCAGGCGAGAGCTTTCACGGCGTCACCGGTTGCTTTCACAAATGCCGGCGCGCGTTGCGTGAGCGGTTGAGCGACGAGTCCTTCTTCCACGACGGCCTTGATCAACCCGAGCACAACGGCCTGGAACCGGTCCGGATGCGCGCCGAAGTGGTGCGCCGACAGATTGGCGATGTTGCTGATCGTGCCGACCGCCGACTGCAGGGCTTCCACGGTGATCAACGTCGCGTTGTTTTTCTTCACCGCTTCCTTGACCTTGAGGCCGGTGATCGGATTGGCCTCGGTGATGTTCGTGCCGACGAGCAGCAGGGCCTCGGCGTTGACGATGTCTTCGAACGTGACCGTCCAGCGGTGAGTGCCCTGCACGCGGCGCAGCGCGCGGACGCCGTTGATGTGGCCGTAGCGGGCGCTGCTGTCGATCTTGTTCGTGCCGATGGCGAGCCGCATGAACTTCTGGAACACATAGAGGTCTTCGTTCGTGCAGCGGGATGCGATCAGACCGGCGAAGGCCTGGCCGCCGTGCGCCATCTTCACTTGCATGGCCCGTTCGGCGACGTATTCGAGCGCGTCTTCCCAGGTCGCCTCGACCAGTTTCCCGTCGCGCCGGATCAGCGGGTGCTTCAGCCGGTCCTCGTGCGTGCTGACGTGGTAGCCGAAGAAGCCGCGCGCGCAGAGGTCGCCGTTGTTGCGGCCGGCGCCGTGCGCGGACATGACCTCGATGAGGTCGTTGTCTTTCGTCTGGAGCGTGATCTGGCAGCCGTCCCCGCAGTAGGTGCAGGTCGTGTCGGCGCGCTTGAGCATCCAGGGGCGGAACTCGTACATGGAGAGGCGGCTCGTGATGGCACCGACCGGGCAGATCTGCACGCAGCCGCCGCAGAACTCGCAGTCCAGCGGATGGGCGCCGAAGTGCTTGATCTCCGTCATCGTGCCCCGGCCGGACGGCGCAAGCGCGTTCACGTCCATTACCTGGTCGCAGTAGCGCACGCAGCGCAGGCACTGCACGCAGCGGTTCATCTGCGTCTCGATCACCGGGCTGAAATATTCCTTCGGGAAGATCCGCTTGGTCTCGGCGAACCGGCTGGTGGTTGGCGTGTACTCGTGCGAGAAGTCCTGCAGGTCGCACCGGCCGCCCTGGTCGCAGACCGGGCAGTCCAGCGGGTGGTTGGCCAGGATGAATTCCAGCACCGATTTATGCGCGTCGTTGACGACGGTGGTGGCGGTGCGGACGACCATGCCTTCGGCCGCCGGCGTGCTGCAGGAGGTCTGGAGCTTGGGCACCTTTTCGATTTCCACCAGGCACATGCGGCAGTTGGCGTCCGGCGTGAGCTTGGGGTGATAGCAGAAATGCGGGATCATCACCCCCATCTGGCGCGCCGCTTCGATGACGAGCGTCCCCTTGGGGACCGTCACCTGAACCCCGTCGATCGTCAGTTTGACTGTTTCAACCGCAACGTTAGCCATAACCCAAGAATCCCTCGCTGACAGGCTGACAAGCAACAAGCTAACAAGTCAGATCAGTTCCTTGTCAGCTTGAAACTTGTGAACTTGTCAGCTTCTTCAATGTCTCGCCGCCGCCATCGGAAGCTCTTTCTCGCGATGCGCCTCGGCCTCGCGAATCAACTCCTCGTACTCGTGGCGCCAATACTGCAACGTGCTTATGATCGGCGCGACCTCGGCATCGCCGAACGCACAGACTGTCCGTCCCGCGATGTTCTGGCACAACTGCTTGAGGGTTTCAAGGTCCTCCATCCGCCCGCGTTTGGCCAGGATGCGGCGCAGCGTCTGCGTGAGCCAGGAGCTGCCTTCGCGGCACGGGCTGCACTTGCCGCAGGACTCGTGAAAGAAGAACTCCAGCAGCCGGAGCGCGGCCCAGACCATGTTGGTGCCCTCTTCCATCACCGTCACGCCGCCGGAGCCGAGCATGGAGCCGGCCTGGGCCATCGACTCGAAGTCCAGTTTCACGTCCAAGTGCTGTTCGGTCAGGAACGGCGCGGAGGCGCCGCCTGGGATGATGGCTTTGAGTTTCTTATCCGACCGCATGCCACCCGCATGCTCGAAGATCAGCTCCCGGAGCGTGATGCCCATCGGCACTTCGTAGTTACCGGGCTTCTTCACGTGGCCGCTGACGCAGAACACGCGCGTGCCCGTGCTCTTGGGCGCTGAGCCGATCGCGGCGAACCATTCGGGGCCGCGGGTCACGATATGAGGCAGGTTGGCCAGCGTCTCGACGTTGTTCACGACGGTCGGCTTGTTGTAGAGGCCATGCGTGGCCGGGAAGGGCGGCTTGACCCGCGGGAGGCCGCGCTTGCCCTCGAGCGATTCCAGCAAGGCCGTCTCCTCGCCGCAGATGTAGGCGCCCGCACCGCGGTGGACCCAGACATCAATGGTCACACCGGAGCCCAAGACATTCTTGCCGAGATAGCCGGCGGCGCGCGCCTCGTCGAGGGCCTTCTCGAGAATCTGGGAGCCCAGCACGAACTCGCCACGGATATAGATGTAGGAACTCTCCGCGCCGATGGCATAGGCGGCGATCGCGATGCCTTCCAATACTTGATGGGGATCGCGCTCCATGAGCTGGCGATCCTTGAAGGTACCTGGCTCGCTCTCGTCGGCGTTACAGCAGAGGTACTTCGGGCCCTTATAGTCCTTCGGGAGGAAATTCCACTTCACGCCGGTCGGGAAGCCGGCGCCGCCGCGCCCGCGCAGGCCGGACTTGATGACCATCTGCGTGACATCGGCCTGCGGGATCTTGCCCAGGACCTTCTTGAGCGCCTGGTAGCCGCCGGTCTTCTCGTAGTCCTTGAGCGAGCCGGTGTAACCCGGCGTCATCATGTTTTTCAGGAGGATCAATTCATGCTTCGGCATCGTCATTCCCTAGCTGACAAGCGGGCAAGCTGACAGGCTGACAAGGGGTCTTTGCAACTTGCTACTTGTCACTTGTCAGCTTTTTTTCGCCGGTTCAGGCCACATGAAGGGGCCGCTCTTCAGCGAGCACGCGCCTGTTTTTCTCAGATCGGACAGAATCTGATCCACCTTCTGTTCCGTCAGCCGTTCATAATAGTCGTCGTTGATCTGCATC
>JBGPNZ010000217.1:0-4270 GCA_041487795.1 Nitrospiraceae bacterium | reverse complement strand
GCACCTCGGCCACGTAGGCCAGCCCGCGCTCGAACAGCTTGAGGAAGATCCACTGCGTCCAGCGATAATAGCCCGGGTCGGTCGTGCTCAACTCGCGATCCCAATCGTAGGAGAGCCCGACGCGCTTCATCTGGCGTTTGAACGTGGCGATGTTCTCGGCGGTCGTGATCGCCGGATGCACGCCCGTCTTGACGGCGTACTGCTCGGCCGGCAGGCCGAACGCGTCCCAGCCCATCGGGTGCAGCACGTTGAAGCCCTTCATGCGTTTGTAGCGCGAGACGATGTCGGTGGCGATGTAGCCTTCGAGGTGGCCGACGTGCAGCCCGGACCCGGATGGATAGGGAAACATGTCGAGGCAATAGAATTTCGGCTTGGCGGAATCCTCGGACGCCCGGAACGTCCGGTCCTGCTCCCAGTAGGCCTGCCATTTGGCTTCGATGGCTTGATGATCGTAGGGTCGGGACATAGAAAAGTGTCTCTCAAGTCATCAAGTCGAAAGTCTTCAAGTCAGGACCGGAATTTTAAACTTTAAGACTTGACGACTTTGGGACTTTCTGACTGTTGCCGCCAGAAATCTAACACAGGCGGCGGGACAAGTAAAAAGCCGCGCGGCATCCCCAACTTTTTACTTTTAACTTTTTACTTTTTACTTCACACTGTCGCGCATGGGCGTCTACGCCGATCAGATTTTCCCGCGCATCATGGATTGGATCATGCGCGCGCCCCGGTTCCGGGAACTGCGCAGGCAGGTTCTGGCGCCCGCGCGCGGCCATGTCCTGGAGATCGGCTTTGGGACCGGACTCAACCTGCCGCACTATCCCAAAGGCGTGACGTGGCTGACCGCTGTGGATCCCGCAAATTTTCCGAACGCGCTCGTCGAGAAGCAGACCACCGCCGGCTCCATTCCCGTCAAGCTGGTCCGCCTCAGCGCGGAAACCCTGCCGTTCGAGTCGGGGCAGTTCGACTGGGTCGTCAGCACCTGGACACTCTGCACGATCCCCGACCCGGTCGCGGCCCTGCGCGAAGTGCGGCGCGTACTCAAGCCGGGCGGCCAGTTCATCTTTCTGGAGCACGGCCGGAGCAACGACCCGAAGATCGCCACATGGCAGAACCGGCTCAATCTCATCCAGCGCGTGATTGCGTGCGGGTGCAATCTCAATCGCTCCATCGATACGCTCATCAAGCAGGCCGGCCTGACGATCACGCAGATGGAGCGGTTCCAGATGGAGGAGGTGCCGCGCGTGGCCGGCGCCATGTATCGAGGCATCGCGACCCCGCACCGGCCGATCCTTGCGGAGTCGCTGCCGTCAGGCCGCCATCGGCCTATTGTACCGGGCGCACCGGGAGCGGGGACTGTTTAGGCAGGCTTTGCGCGCAACGGAAGCCGATCGTGATCGCCCGTCCGGTTGGCGAGCCCCGGTTGCGGAGCGCCGCCGTCACATCTGCCGGATGGCTCAGCGCTGAACCGCCACGAAACACTTTGAACTCGCCGGCAGGCGATCCCTGCGGATTCCGCGTGGTGCTGTTTTTATAGGCATCGCGATCGTACCAATCGGCCACCCATTCCCAGACGTTGCCGGCCAGGTCGTAAATATTGTACGGACTCTTGCCCGCCTCATAGCTCCCCACCAGGGACAACGTCCGGTAGCCCTCCCACCGGCGCTTGCCATCCCAGTTGTAGCTGGCCTTCGTCTTGTCGAGCCGGCCGTTGCCCCAGGGATAGGTGCGCCCGTCGGTCCAGCGGGCGGCTTTTTCCCACTCGGCTTCCGTCGGAAGCCGCTTGCCGGCCCATCGGCAGTAGGCCTCGGCGTCGTACCAGTCCACGCCGATGACCGGGCGATCTCCGTCCGTCTGCAGATCCATCAGCTGCCAGTTGTAGGGCTTCTCCCGGTTGATCGCCCGCAGAAACGCGGCATAGAGCGATGTGCGAACCTCGTACTGATCCATATAGAAGGCATCCAGATAGACCTTGTGGACCGGGCCGAACACGCGATCGCCCATCGTAAACTCGCCGCCGATGACCAGCACCATGGGCGCGCCGTCCTTGCCGATGATGCCGGCTTTTCCGCTCTGCGAGGCGGGCGCAGACGCCTTCGATGTGTCTTTGTGAACCGGCCCCTTCGGTTCGGCCCCCGATGCGGCCCATGGAATCGCAAGCAGGACCGCTGCTGACAGGAGCAGCGCTCCGCTGAATCCGGATAGTCCGAGTCGGTCGCGCAGGTTCACAAGATCAAGGCCTGCAGGTTTTCGAGCGGCGTATAGCGGTCGGAGGGATGCGGCGGCAGTTTCGTGCTGGACCTGGCGCTATGATAGATGTGCCGGATGCCGAACGCCTGGGCTGCGGCCAGGCAGGCTTCATCGTCATCGATATAGAGAGCGCGGCTGGGATCGAACCCCACCAACTTCTGGCAGGCCGGCCAATAGTCGGGGCGCATTTTCAGGCAGCCGACTTCGAAGGCGTTCACGATCCGGTCCACACGTGTATGAATGCCGGTTCTCTTCTGTTTGATCGCCACACCCTCCGCATGCGCGTTCGTCAGCACGGTCACGCGCTTGCGCTTGGCCCGGAGCCCTTGCAGAAAAGCTTCCGCGCCGGGCAGGTAGCCGATCCGCCCCGACAATTCTTGCGTCAGCGCCACCACATCAATACCCAGCGTCCGCGTCCAGTAATGGAGATCCGTCCAGGCCAGTTCGCCTTCGACCGAACGGTAGAGCGCGAAGAGTTTCTCGCGCGCGGCCTGCTCGGACAGCCGGTGGAGCGCCGCATAGCGTCGTGGCAGCTCTTCTTCGAAAAAGAAGTTGTCGAAGTCCCGATCTAGGAGCGTGCCATCCATGTCGAGCAGGACGTCGTCGATGCTGTTCCAGTCCGGCGCGTGAGGCGTGAGGCGTGAGGCGTGAAGGGTAATGGGTGACGGATGATGGGACATACGAACTCATAATATACAGGAAATGGCGTGTCGTTGTGTTTGCGAAAACCCTATGATAGGGTCCATCACCGTCTTCGAGTTTTTCTCCGGATTTTCTCCCATGGCTTCCAACACATCACCTGTCACGCATCACGCATCACTGGCCACGCTCATTGCCATCATCGGCCGCCCCAACGTCGGCAAGTCCACGCTCTTCAACCGCATCCTCGGCACGAAAGCCGCCATCGTGGACGACGTACCCGGAGTCACGCGCGACCGCCACTATGCGGACGGGACGTACTGCGGCCGGCCCTTCCGCCTGGTGGACACCGGCGGCCTGGAGCCCTCCGCGACCGCGGGTATGATCGCGCTCATCAAACGCCAGTCGCAGATCGCCATTGCCGAAGCGGATATTCTGATTCTGCTCATGGATGGGCGCGCGGGCCTCACGCCACCGGACGAAGAAATCGTCACGCTCCTGCGGGGGACCAGGAAGCCGGTGTTCGTGGCCATCAATAAGATCGATACGCCGAAGACGGAATTGCTGCTGGCCGATTTCTACCGACTGGGATTCGACCAGCTCCATCCCGTTTCGGCCGAGCACGGGCTGGGCGTGGACGAACTGCTCGAAGCCATCGTCCCGCTTCTTCCGGAACCGCAGGAGGAAACTGCCGGATCGGATATTCCGCGCATCGCCGTCGTCGGCCGGCCGAACGTCGGCAAGTCCACCCTCGTCAATACGCTCTTCGGGCAGGAGCGGATGGTGGTGAGCGACGTGCCCGGAACCACGCGCGACGCCATCGATACGCTCGTGACCTATCAAGGACGCCGCTATCTGTTCACGGACACGGCAGGCATCCGCCGCCGGGGCCGGGTCGAACGGGGCATCGAAGGCTACAGCGTCGCCCGGGCCATGCGCGCGATGGGCCGCTCGGATGTCGCCGTGCTGGTGCTCGACGGCGTGGAAGGCATCACCGAGCAGGACACGAAAATCATCGGCCTCGTGCTCAAGCAAGGCCGGGCCTGCGTCTTGCTCGTCAACAAATGGGATCTTCGCTCCGGCGAGGCCGGCGCCCGCGACCGGTATACGCAGGAACTCCGGAGGCGGCTTCCTTTCGTGCCTTGGGCGCCGGTCCATTTCGGCTCGGCCTTGAAGCCGGATTCTGTCGCGCAGGTGTTTCCGCTACTCGACCGCGTCGCGGCATCGTTCACGGGACGCATCCCAACCGGCAAGCTGAACAAGTTTCTGCAGGAACTGCTCGTGATACACCCGCTGCCGGTCCGCAAGGGGCGGCCTGGCAAAGCGACCTTGTCCGCCTATATCACGCAGGTGGCCAGCAAGCCTCCGGCCTTCGCGCTCTTTG
>JBGPNZ010000216.1:0-4270 GCA_041487795.1 Nitrospiraceae bacterium | reverse complement strand
GTCTTCTCCTGTTGAGCCGCCAGACGGTCCGTGTACGAGCAGCTATCGGAAAACGCAAGCGGGTCCTGCGGAGCGAGATCGGCTTCCCATTCCTTGAACGAACCGAGATCCACCAGCAGCGCGATGCGTTCCTGCACCGAGATCGGAAAGTGATAATCGCACTTGGGACAGACTTTATTATTTCGATCCACTTCCTTTCGATAAATGATCTCCCGGCAATGGTTGCATTTCAGCCACAGGCCTTCGGATGCCTTGGGCCGCTTGCGGCTCTCCTCGGAACCGGGCGATTCGCTTTTCTTGAACCACGCCATGGGATTTGCGTTTAGACCTGAACTTCCTGACCTTCTTCCAGAACCGTCAGATTGCGGATTTTGAGCTGCGACAATTCCTTGATGATTTCCTGACGGAACCGGGGCTTCACGTGATAGATGTAGACGGGAAGGTCCGGACGGCCGAGCTTCTGAAACTCGCGCGCAAAGAGGGCCGGCGTCAAATGTTTGCTGACTTTGGCGAGCTCCAGCAGTCGATTCGGAAACGACGTTTCGATGAACGCCGCCTTCAGGGTCGGCTCCTTGGCCGCCACCCTCCAAATCTCCTCCGTCTCATGCGTGTCGCCACTGTAGAGCACCGAAGAGGCGCCATCCCGAATCAGAAACCCGACGGTCGGCACCTGGTGATTCACCCGGATTGCCCGCACATGCAGACCGGCCACTTCGCTTTCCTTCCCCACCTCGAGGGTGCGGCACACAAATATCGGATGCTTGGGATCGGGCAGCGAGAGAAAATCGGGATAGACGTCGCCGTTGAACAGGTGCGCGCGCAGTCCGTCCAGGACCGATGCGATGCTGGTGAGCACCACCGGCTCGATGGCATCCACTTCTTCTTCCACAAGATTGTCCGCCAGCGTCGGGAGGCCCTGGACATGATCAAAATGGAGATGCGAGAGCAGGATATGGCGAATCTGCTTTTGTTCTTCGAGACGAAGCGCCGCCCCGATCGTGCCGGCATCAATCATCACCGTCCCGTTGACCAGGAATCCGCAGGTCCGGCATTGACGGGCCTTGCCATCACGCTCCACGAGCTGTTCGGACCCATGACATCCGAGCACGCGAACCTTCACCGGCCTCTCCCTTCTCGCACCACCACACTGCTACCTGCCGCCCCACATTGGGGGGCAGAATAGCACAAGCCTTCCCTGCCCGCACGTAGAATTGACTTTATGTCTATCAGTAAAGAGACTGAATACACTCATGTTTTTTCGACATTCATCGGCCGCACAAGAAAATGAGGCCAACAAAGAAAACGGCTTAACGGAACAGTATGGCGATCCCGAAGCCGATGCTTCCCACGCTGGCCAGCCCCCGCACCGCCACCTGCGCGTACCGCCCCAGTGACACCGAGAAGAAAAACGGCAGACTGATCAACATCCCCAGCACCACCATACCGAGAATCGAACCTATGCCGAAGAGAAGAATGTAGGCGATGCCTTCCCAGAACGTGTGCACCGCGGAGAGAACCACCAGCATGAGCGCAGCAGACCCGGCCAACCCGTGCACCATGCCGACCATCAACGGCGGCAGAGAATCGCGCCACGCATGCCGGTGCGTATGGTCTTCGCCGAGGCGATGGCTGTGCAGATGCACATGGCGCGCGCCATCATGCTCATGGGCATGCAGATGCCACTGCTCGCGATACAGCGTCACCGCTAGGGCAAGCCCCAGCGCAACCAGCATCACGCCGACGACCGATTCGAAGGCCTGGGCCACGGCGTCAGGAATCGTGATCTTGAGGGTGAGCACAGCTAACCCCACGACCAATAAGACTGCCGTGTGGCCGCATCCCCAGCACAACCCGATGAATCCGGACCGGCGAAGATCGGGACGCTGCGCGAGCATGGTAGAGACCGCCGCGACATGATCGGCATCGAGCGCATGGCGCATTCCAAGCAGGAATCCCAGACCGAGCATGGTCATGAACTGCAGATCGGGCATGAGAAAAAGAGGGAGATTGATCGCTTCTTCAACCGACAGTCAAAATGCCGCACTCAACCACCACGGGCATGCATTTCAAGGTGCGGATCGTCTCGGAGCTTCTTGACCTCAATCAGCCGCTCTTCCCGGACGCCGGTCTGCTCCAATGCCTTGCGCTCCTCCGCGCCACGATCCATGCGACCCTGCCAGACCGAACGGATCAGTGCCCGGATCGAATCCGGCGACGCGCCGGCTCGTAGCGGCCCACGCAAATCCGTCCCATCCTTGGCATAGAGACAGAGATACCACATGCCGTCCGCCGTCACCCGACTCCGATCGCAGGTGGCGCAAAATGGCGTGGTCGTCGAGGGGATGATGCCGAAACTCGTTCCATCCGGAAGCAGAAAGCGTTGAGCCGGAGCAGAACTTATCTCGTTCACAGGCTCGATTCGTCCATACCGCCGGCTCAATGTGTCCAAAATCGCCGCGCGCGACAGGACCTGATTCATGGACCAATCCGTCGCGCCGCCGACGTCCATATATTCGATGAATCGCACTTCCGCCCGGACGCGCTTGCCGAATTCGATTAAATCCGCGAGCTCGTCGTCGTTGAAGCCGCGAATCGCCACCGTATCCAGCTTGAGGCCTGTGAAGCCGACCCCCATCACCGTCTGGATACCTTCAAGAACGCGGACATGTTCGTCACGACGGGTCAGGGCGCGAAAACGGTCCGGACGCAAGGTGTCCAGACTGACGGTGATGCGATGCATGCCGGCATCATAGAGGGCCTGCGCTTGATCGCCGAGGAGAATGCCGTTGGTCGTCAGGGCCAGATCCGTGATCTGACGATTCTGGAACAGCAGGCGGACCAGTTGCGGCAGGTCACGCCGCAGCAGCGGCTCCCCGCCGGTCAGCCGAACCTTGTCGACTCCGAGAGCGGTAAAATGTCCCGTCAGCGCGGCCATCTCCTCGAACGTGAGCACGTTGCTGCGCGGCAGCCAGGCATACTCCTCTTCCGGCATGCAGTACTTGCACCGAAGATTGCATCGGTCTGTCACGGACAGGCGCAGGCTCTTGAGCGGCCGCCCGAACGTATCTGCAATATCGGGGGTTTTGTGACTCACAGATGCTCCAAGATGCACTTTGATTTAACCTTGGCCGTCATCTTTTTCTACTCAGGATGTTCAAAAAGGCTGTTCAGCGAGGCCGCAGGGAGTCCGGCGACCGAGACGTACGTTTTCGGTACGTCGCAGGGAGACGGGCGACCGAGAACAAAGCTGGCGGCCTTTTTCAACATCCTACGGATGCTCCTCCACCCAGACTTCTCCCGCCGGCGTATGCTCCAACTTCCAAATGGGCGTGATCTGCTTTAATTCGTCGATGCACCACCGGCAAGCCTTGAAGGCGTCCGCCCGGTGCTCCGCGCCGACGACGATGAGCACGATATTTCCCCCGATTTCGATTTCCCCATACCGGTGCAAAATCGAGACTGCGAGTACGTCGAACTGCTTCAGTGCCCGCTCGCGGATCTCACGCAGCTTCTTCTGCGCCATCCCCTCGTAGTGCTCAAAGGTGATGGAGCTGACATCGTGGCCCTTGGAATGGTCCCGCGCCGTTCCCAGAAAGATCGAGATTCCTCCGATGCGTGTGGACCGCGCGCGGACCCGGTCAATCTCGGCATCCACGGAGAAGTTCTCCCGCTGAACACGCACGAACATCGCCTCATCCGGCCCAGTGGTTCCGCTCGGAACCGCCCCGCCGGCAAACGGCGGAAGCAACGCCACTTCATCGCCCGCCTTTACTTCACTGTCTTCGTGTGCAATTTCCTGATTGACCGAGATCAAGACCCGCTTCTGACGGATCAAGGCCCCAACCTGAGGATAGCGCGCATCGAGCGCCGCCACTAAATCGTTGACCGTCTGCCGCCCATTCAACGGCACAGCCAATTCGGCATGATTATCGGCAAGCGTTTTGAGCGAACCGAACAGTTTGACTGTAATCATGGCCTCGTATAGGTCCCCGATTTTCCGCCGGACTTGGATAGCAGCGCAATCTCGCCGAAACTCATCCCCCTGTCCACCGCTTTGCACATATCGTAAATTGTGAGCGCCGCCACCGACACTGCCGTCATGGCTTCCATCTCAACGCCGGTCGGCCCCGTCGTTTTGACTGTCGCCGTAACGATGATGGCGCACCGCCCGTCCCGATCCGGTTGAGATTCTTCCTTGAACGCCAGATCCACACTGCTGAGCAGCAGCGGGTGGCACATGGGAATGAGATCGGGAGTCCGTTTGGCACCC
>JBGPNZ010000215.1:0-4286 GCA_041487795.1 Nitrospiraceae bacterium | reverse complement strand
GGCAGCCATTTCCACTCCGGTGGCCCGCTCCGGAAGCTCCACCCATGGTGCATCGAGATCGTCGCCCAGAAACTTGGGTAAGGCAACGTCGTTTTTGTCGGAGATCTTGGAAGCGATAGAGGACAACGCCCCCGCAGCCCCGATGGCCAGATTGACGCCCGGAACATGGCTCAGGAACGACCCGCCCGCAGTCAACGCCTGTTTGACGCCGATCCCGTTCTTCCAGAGCACTTCGCTGGTCTTACAATCGACCAGCTTGGCCCGGATACGCACCCGCTTGACGTTATAGATGCCCGTGATCTTCTGGCTGAAGTCCTCCAGCGACACATACATTACGGCATCGACGCCCAGCGCTGCGCCCAATTTCTGCGGGGTTGCCATATCCAGTTGCGACCCCAGCGTCAGACTCATTTGATCTTTCAATATCTGGTTCGTCTCAGCATTCGGCTTGACCACGGGAAAATGATAATGGAGCGCCTCTAGGTAGATGGCCTCCTGCACCGCGGCAGGACCGTCCACATCGAGGCTGTTATTCACCACCGGCAGGACCGCGAGGCTCTTCACGGGACTGCCGGCGTTCGGCACCACAGGCGGTAGATTGACGCAAGCGGTGAGGAGAAGCAGTCCGACCATTGCCAGAATGGGACCAATCTTGACTCGTGTAAACATAAATAAATCCTTCCTGCTGTTATTTACTGTGGAATCGTCACATCATCAAACGTGCCGAGATCACCGAGGGAAATCCCGACTTTCTTGGCTCCTGGCGGAGCGGGAAACGTGATCTGAACCCGTTTGGTCTGACCTGGCCCGACATCACAGCAGGTATCGCCGTCCACCGAAGTCGATTGATACTTCTTGTTGGTGTTGTAATCCAGCACGAAGCCGTGACCCACGCCGAAGTGGCCGGATTGTTTTGTCCCCGCCGCCGCTTCAACTTTTCCCTGGTAGAGGCCCGACACCACGACCTGCAGCACGGAGCCGCGAACCTTCACCTCATTGAGCTGGACGACGACATCCTTGTCTCTCGCGGACCTGATGCTCTTCAGCACGCCATATGTCTTTGCGCCCCCCATGCTCTCATCAGGAGATGCCGGCATGGACGATGCCATCGGCGCCGACGGTGCCGCTGAGGTTACATCGCCGCACTTGCCCGCCACACAGAGCTCCAGCGTATTGCCCGTGGCAGCTGTCACATCCAGATCCAGGCCCTGAATCGGCTTGGCCGCCAATTCATCGCCGACCTGCTGCGCCGAGCTCTTGGCATCCACCTCCAGCACCGCCTCGCCTTTTTCAAAGCTGCGCTGAATGACGTTCTGCACGCCGCGCACCTTTCCGCGCAGGAACTCCTTGATCTTGACCAGGTCCTTCATCCCACTGAGGCCTCTGATCGTGAGCTGGATGAGCTGCCCGCCCGACGTTTCCGCCGTCCATTTGGCCGTGATCTGCTCGACCAGCTTGTCCGCGATGCCGCGGGCCGCATTTTCGATAGCCTGGTTGCCGCCCACGTGCTGGGAAATATGGCGCGCCGGGGCGCTGTTTCGCGCCGACGCAAGCACCTGGCCGTTGTCCACGCGGACGGCACTGAGGGTAATATCTGCCAGATAGGACCCGACGCTGCTCCCGGCCGTGCGCGGACCTTCCTTGGCCAGGGCTTTCCCCTTGATAATGATCTCGGCCCCCATTTTGCGGCCGATTTCCCGCGCGCCTGTATCCGTCAGGTCCGCGATGCGATAGGCATTGGAAATTTCAAATTTACCGGTGACGGCGGAGATATCAATGACGTTAAAGCCACGGTTCAGGAATTCCTCTTTCAGCACGGTTTCGGAAACGGCCATTTCCACCGACTGGCCGGCAAAGGCCGCGCCGCCCCTGCTGCCCCACGAGCCCCACCAATAGAGGAGAATTTCCTGACCAATGTTCTGCTCGGCAATCATGAATAGGGTCCGCGGCTTACCCACGCGGGCATGCATCAGTCCGAGGGCTCCGAGATCGTTCTTTAAATCGCCGATCCCCACTACTGCCGAAATTGTAACAGTGTGGAGGTCCTTTCCGGGAGATTCCTTGACGATCTTGTATTCTTTAATGTAGCCGGTACTCTTGTTGTAGATATTGTCCTTCACAACCTGGAAGTTCTCGACCAGCGTTTCGGAAGCGACCATCGTGCCGACTGCCTGCTCGACGGCTTTCCGCAGCGCATCCTGAATCGCATTATCCCTGGCAATCGCCGGATCTCCCTGTACGCCGGCCATGCCCTCAGCCACGACGGTCTGCGTTTGCGCCAGAGCGTGATCCGGCCACGTCACGCCGGACAGACACACAAACGCAAAGACCCCCGCGCAGAAGATCGCTCGTCCCACTGAAATCCCTATGCAATTCATGGATTCCTCCCTGCTGGATCGCGACGAATGCGCGATGGTTATGCCATACCTTACACAACCATGCAAGCCCTTTGTCCAACCAGTCTACGCACTTGCGGGCCGCCGCCGAAGTACGCGATAGATCGGAATGGGCTCACTCTTGCCCTTCACGCGAATCGGCTCCATGGGCTCCACTTCAACAACGTGTTTGACCTCCTCATAGGTCGCCTGCGTGATGATAATCTCGCCGGCTTTTGCATTCTGTTCGAGACGGCAGGCCAGATTCACCGCATCCCCGATGACCGTGTAATCCAGAAAGTCCTTCGAACCCAGGTTGCCGACCGTCACATCGCCGGTGTTGACCCCCATCCCGACGCCGATGGTCCGGCGCCCCTCCGCAGTCAGCTTTTGGTTCAACCGCGCAATGGACTCCTGCATGTCCAGCGCCATGAGCACGGCCCGCTTGGCCTGATCCGGCTGTGGTACTGGGTTGCCGAAAAACGCCATGATCGCATCGCCCATGAACTTATCCAGCGTGCCCTCATACTTGAACAGGATGCCGGTCATCTCGGTGAAGTATTCGCTTAAGAGCTGCTGCACCTCCTGCGGCTCCATCTTTTCGGACATGCTGGTAAAGCCCCGGACGTCGGAAAAGAACATCGTCAGCCGCTCTTTGCGCCCGCTCGGATTGGCGGCGTCCGGATGCTGGACCAGAAAGTCCCGGACCTGATGCGACACGTAGCGACCGAACATCCCCTCGACCTGGCGGCGCTTCTTCCGCTCGATGATCCTCTGATACGACACCGCAGCCGTATGCTGCGCACCCAGCAAAAAATACATCGGCGTGATATCCAGCCAGTAGTCGAACCGCCAGAGCAGGAGCAACCCGGCCAGGCCGATACCGACATAAAATGCCCACTTGAAGACGGTGGTCACGAAAGATCCTCGCTTGCTGATAAGCAACCACGTGCCCAGGATGCCCTGGATCAGAAGAATGGCGGGCACCATGCCCCTCTGATCCTTGCTCCGCGTGACGAACCGACGATCCAGGATCGTCTGGATGGCATTTGCGTGAATTTCAAACCCGTCCATCAATGCGCCGAGCACCTTGACTTCCTGCTCGCTGTCTTCGAGCTTGAGCGTTACCGCGTCCTTTTGGAGGTAGGGCGTGCAGTAAAAATCGTGCAGCGTGGGCGTCGAGGGACCGATCAAGACGATTTTTCCCCGGACCTCGTTCGGGTCCAACTCTCCCTTCACAGCCCGCCAGAAGGACATCCGGGGGAATGTCGCAGGAGGACCATAGAAACGGATCAGCATCCGCCCGTTGGGATAAGGAATCCTGAGTGGTCCCAGCATGAATTCATCGGCCCGGGACAGGTCCAATTCCTGCTCGCCCTCGAAGTTCAAATAGAGGCGCGCCAGCTCCAGGCTCATCGTCAGCACCGGCGCCGGCTCGTCACCGGAGAAATCCAGCGCCAGCAGCGGCATGTCCCGCAAGCACCGATCTTTTTGAAGCGCCACGTTGATCATCGCTTCACTGAGCTCGGCATCCCGGAACATCTGGAGCGGCACCCGGTGCCCCTTCTGGCCGATATAGCGGGCCAGCACTACGTTGCTGGCACGTTTGATGGCGTCCGCAAACGCCTTGTCCTGCCTCGCGTCCTTCGGCCGCGAGAAAATAATGTCGAATCCGATCAGCGACGCTCCCGCCGCAGCCAGATGCTTGACCGCATCCGCGTACATGGTCCGGGTAATGTCATTGGCCCGGACATTGAGATGATCTTCAGTTTCTTCGTCGATCCGGAGCAGCAGGACCGGTGTGTTCAGGGGAGTTTTCGGAAGACGATTGAACGGAAAATGCGTAAACGCGGTGTGCCGGAGATCGTAGGACCGGAGTTCAAACCATTCGAAGGCACCGAAGGAAAAGAG
>JBGPNZ010000214.1:0-4293 GCA_041487795.1 Nitrospiraceae bacterium | reverse complement strand
GAACCAGCCTGCGACCATGACTACGATGAAGGCGACGACTGCCGCTGCTCCAACCCAGATCCGTGTGCGTGTCGACATCATGCGCAGTATACAATCTTCCGGTACGGAACCCAAGAATGTAGCGGGCTATGCGCCGGTGCCCGACTGAACGGGATCCGGAGGCGGAAACCGATCGAACAGCCGGAGAAGAGACAGCACCGTGACCGGGATATACATGAGCGTGCCGGTCATGCCGAGCAGCAATTCGCCGATCCAGAAGGTCACGCCCAGGTTGAACAGCAGCACTCCATAATAGAGCCCGCAGCCCAGTAGCACGTCGCCGGTGACGGTCTGGCTCGGTTTGTGCGTGGGCGGCGGCAGGTGGCGGTCCAGAGGGAAATACATCGCCAGCGAGATGGCCCCCACCACTGCCCAGCCGACGTAGTTGGCGATCGGCACGCCGAAATGCACGCCGGGGTCCGGATAAAAATAGATCTGGCCCAGAAACCAGCGATTTCCCCGTAGCGCCACGGGATCGATCACCATATCAATGAAAGCAAAGAACAGGACGGTCAGGCCAAAGACCGGCCATGACGTGCGGGTTGCGAGAGGAAAACTGAGCGCAGGCCAACAGCATCGCGCACCGTTCGGTGCCTGCTTCGGCAGCAGGAAAAAGAGTGCGAGACAATAGCTTGCATAGAGCAGAAAGCTGAAGGACAGCGAATCCATAAAGGGGACGTTCGACAGATAGAGTTCCTGGCCGACCGTCGAGCCCGTGTAGTGGTACCAGCCGAAGGGGATGCCGTTGCGGGTCGAGGACCACTCGCACACGAAGGCGACGAACCAGGTGATGCCCAAAAACAGGCCGGTCCTCCGCCAGCCGATTAATCTGTGTGTGCAAAACACCGCCGCCGCCAGAAAGACGAAGACGTAGGGCCGGAGCAGCAGCGTTTTGAACAGCAGAAGAGGGATGTCCATCATGCGTAATGATGCGCCCGGAACCACCTGACGGCCTTCTCCAGCGCAAGCTCGATCGGCGGTTGGGGCAAGGCCAGTTCGCGGATGGCCTTGCTGCAGTCGTAATGCATTGTGTACTTGGCCATCTTCACGCCTTCCAGCGGAATGCGCGGCGGCTGATGGGTCACGTAATCCGCGATCCATTTATTGACGTAGGCCAGGGGTAAAATTGCCAGCCGGGGCAGCTTGATCGTCGGCGCGGGGACGCCGGTCAACCGGCTGAGCATCTCGAAGATTTCCCGCAACATTAAATTCCGGTTCCCCAGGATATAGCGTTCGCCGATGCGGCCGCGTTCCATGGCACGGACGTGGCCGACGGCCACGTCGTCCACATCGATCACATTCATGCCGGTTTCGATATAGGCCGGCATGCGCCCTTTCATGAAGTCCACAATCATCTGGCCGGTGGGCGTGGGCTTGATGTCCCGTTCGCCGACCGGCGCGCTGGGATTCACGATCACGACCGGCAGGCCGGCTTTGGCCAGCGTCACGACTTCCTGCTCGGCAAGATATTTGGACCGCTTGTAATCGCCGGCCATCTGCGCAAGAGAGACCGGCGTCTGTTCCGTGCCGAGACCGCCGCCCTCCGGCAGGCCGATCGCGCCAATCGTGCTGGTGTAGACGATGCGATGGATGCCGGTGTCGCGGGCGGCTTCCAGCAGCGTACGGGTGCCGGTGACGTTGATGTCGTAGAACACCGACGGGTCTTTCGCCCACAGCGCGTAATGCGCGGCGACGTGGTAGAGCTGCTGGCAGCCGGCGAGCGCTCGGCGGAGCGACTCGCGGTCGCGCAGATCGCCGTGCGCCTGTTCAGTTTTGAACCCCTCGAGATTGCGGAGATCGCTGTCGCGCCGGACGAGCACGCGCACGTCTGTGCCTGTCGCGGCGACCGCGCGTGCCACGGCGGCTCCCACGAATCCCGTCGCGCCGGTGACTAAAGCCTTCATGAAAATGAACGGTGGCGAGGTGCGGGGTGCGGGGTGCGAGGAGAAGGAATTCTTTTACCCATAACCTCGAACCTCATACCTCGAACCCTTCAGTTTTTTCTGGAGGTAATGTAGCGGGCGAGTTCGCGGAGCGGATCGGCCTTCGCATCGAACGTAGACAGCCGGCCGATCGCACGCTGGGTACATTCATCGGCCATTTTTTTTGCGCCATCCACGCCGTAAAACGTGGGGTAGGTCTTTTTGCCGCGCTTGGCGTCGGTGTTGGCGTCCTTGCCCAATTCTTCGCGCGTGCCGGTGACGTTCAGCACGTCGTCGGCGATCTGGAAGGCGAGGCCGGTGTCTTCTGCGTATTTTGTCAGGCTGTCCAACTGTGCCGGGGTGGCCCCGGCGGTGATCGCGCCCATGCGCACTGCTGCGCGGATCAGCATGCCCGTTTTATGTTTATGAATATTCTGGAGGGTGGCGAGGTCGATGTCCTTGTTTTCCGCCTGGATGTCCAACACCTGCCCGCCGACCATGCCGAGATTGCCTGAACCGTAGGCCAGCTCGCGCACGATCTGGATCTGGCGCGCGGGATCGAGGCCGTCCATCAAGTCGGGCCGGCTGCACAGCTCGAAGGCCAGCGTCAGCAGGGCGTCGCCGGCTAAAATCGCCATCGCGTCGCCGTAGACTTTATGGTTGGTCGGCTTCCCGCGGCGATAGTCGTCGTTATCCATGGCCGGCAGGTCGTCATGCACCAACGAATACGTATGAATCAGTTCGAGTGAGGAGGCGACCGGTAAAATGGCCTTCGACGTTGCACCGACCGCTTCTGCCGCCGCGATGGCCAGAATGGGACGGACGCGCTTGCCGCCGGCAAAGAGGCTGTACCGCATCGATTCGTGGAGAGTCGTCGGCGGGGCGGTGGCGCCGGGAATGACCGATTCCAGAAACCGGTCCACTTCGTCGCGTTTTTGTTCGAGATACCGCTTGATATCCATCGCGCGGCAGACTAACAAAGGGTTTTGCCGCGTGTCAAACAAGCCGCCACGCGGCCAAGGCAAAAGTAAAAAGGTAAAAGTAAAAAGTGAAGAGTTCCGGCACTTTTGCCTTTTTACTTTTGCCTTTGAACTTGCCCATTGGGTATACTCCCGCCATGAGCATTCGCGCGTTTGGCGGGCAATGGGAGCCGATGCTGCTGGGGATCGAACCCCGGATATGTCCTGTCTGCCACAAGGGGCTCTACCGGAACATCACGTTCTTCCGGGGCGGCTGGTCGCGCTGCACGGTCTGCAACGAATTCGTCCACTACAGTTGTCTGGCCGGTGGGAAAGCGAAGTTTCTCAAGCAGCGCCCGCGCCTGTGCAAGGCCTGCCAGTCCGGCCAAACGTCACCGTCGGACACCGTTCGGAAATCCGCGGTCGGGGCGTGACACCAGCTGAGACCAGGGTTGCCGATTCCGGCTCCCGCTGGCCGCAACGGTTCGCGGACAGCGTCCGTTTCTTCGTCGCGCCGATCATTCTGCTTATCAGCGGGTTCTCCACGGCTGATTTTGTGCTCAGTGGGATCTATACCTGGCCCCGGACCAGCAAAGTGCTGGTGCTTACCATCACCATTGCCGTGCTGTCCTACGAGTTCGTGTACAAGGAACAGCGGACGCTGAAGCCCGATGCGTCCGAAGTGTTCGCAGCCAGGGCGCTTCTGTATTCCTGCCTGATTCCCTATGCGCTTGGCGTTGCGGCGTTGGTCGTGTTGGCGCGAATGTAAATGGGTCAGGTTTTTAAAAGCGGCGCCTTCATCCAACAGTGCTTCGCCGTCCATCCCCTGTGCCTGAATCTGAAATCTCTTCATCTGCCGAACAGCATCGTACTCAGGTGCACCTCCTGCAATATGCTCCATCGCCTGACCCTGCGCGCGCTCGCCCTGCGTGTCTCGGCCGTGCACGCGGTCGAAGACGAGGCGAAAGCGCGCGATGAGCGCTCGGCCGACGTGCATTTGGAGGAGTGCGCCGCCACGCACCCGGCCGCGCTTAGCGTCCGCGCGATGGACGTGGTTCGGGAAACAGCCGGGCTGCGTTGCGGAGAGTGCCGGAAGTTATACGAACTCGATGTGACAACATTTGAGACACATCAACGGTAACCAGGTAGGCAATGGGTTATAGGCAATAGGCTATAGGTGGGACTAGAAGGCGATGCTTGTTTTAGCCCATCGCCCAGAGTCTTATCATGGACGATCCAACTCTTTTCACCCCAGAAGAAATCGCGCTCGTTGCTGACGACAAGTTTTTCCGCGCCAAGGCGGCCATCACGCCCAAAGTCCGTGCCATGCTCGAGGCGGTCCACGGTGTCCTCAAGCAAGAACTGGCAGGCAT
>JBGPNZ010000213.1:0-4297 GCA_041487795.1 Nitrospiraceae bacterium | reverse complement strand
TGTCTTCTCATCCGGCCAAAACCTGGTTGCTTCAGTGTCTAATCCTGATTCGTCAGCACACGGTAGTCATAGACGAGCGTGTATAGTGTCACCGCCACCATGGCCCCGCCAAAGAAGATGGCGGCGGCTGATAAAGGATTTGAGTGAACCAGTGGAACACGGTCTGTATGTGGCTCATGATTCTCCTCTCGTTCGAACCGGTTCGTGGAGGGAGGGCTCCCCTGCTACCGTTTCTCCTCGCTCACAGAAGCCCATATGGTGCCCCCCAGGTCAGAAACATCAGTCCCAGCAACGCGAGTATTGATACATACGGCAACGAATGACAGAAGACTTTGGCGTAGAGGCGGCGGAGACCGGGGAATCAGACGCGCAGAAGGAATCGGGACGCGCGAGGGATTAGGACAGTCGGCGTGGCTCAATACGTCATGCGGCCACCTTACAGGTGGAACCCCGCAGCGTCAATGCATTGGAGCGTACGCGTCACGCAAGGGCATGATTTTGTACGGTTTTATATTTTCCCTGCCTTGCAGACAAGCTTTGCTTGAACCGCCGTTCAGCCAAATCGGCAGGACAGGTCTCTTGCCTGCATACCAACCTTTGGTTAAGCCGGCCGCTCTTCTGAGGTTTAGCCTAATTGGCGCGGTCGGATAGAGTCCTCAACCCATTGTCCGTTTCCTTTACCGTAACCGAGCTTCACTTGATCGGTTCGAGAAAACATTCCGTCATTTTTCTTCGCCGAGAAGCCCCGCATTCGTGTACACTACGGACCATTCCACGCCGACCAGGAGGACACCATCGGAAAGCCAGCCAAAACAACGCTCGCCAAACGCGACCGTGAAAAAGCGAAACAGATGAAGCAGCGCGAGAAAGAAGCGCGCCGCGTCCAGCGCAAGGCGGAAAAAACCGACCGCCATCAGAACACCGGCGGAGAAGATCCGGATCTGGCGGGGCTTCATTGGGGGCCGCAAGAGCCGCTGTACTAAGCTCGCGTGAACCGCCGGTCCGTCACCGGTTTAGCAAGCCATCCCATGCGGAGAAAATCCACCCGTAAGCCCCAACATGATTCCTGACACCTTTTCTTCTCTTCGCTGACCCTTCCCTCCTCTCTTCGTGTTTACAATGTTTCGAAGGGCCCTGTAGACTGACGTCACTGTAGCCATGAATCCCCGCACTCCCCCATCCACCGCAACAACCACCGACTCTTCACCCGCTGACCCTGTCAACCGGGTGATCCACTATCACAACCAGACCAAACATCATTTTTTCCGATATGCCCGATCGTTGGGCCACCTGGATTGGGCCAACCAGCCCAATCCCTTTCGGCGGTTTGTGGACGCTCCCTTCTACCCTCTTCCGTTGCTGCAACCGGAACAGGAGCCTGTGTCCCCGGTATACGAGGCGATTTATCAGCGAGGAATGATCCCGCCTCAGCCGGTCACGGCCAGGACGCTCTCGCGGTTCCTTGAGCTCGCGCTGGCAATCACCGCCTGGAAACGGGCCGGGCAAACCCAATGGGCGCTACGGAGCAATCCATCATCCGGAAATCTGCATCCCACAGAAGGCTATCTGGTTCTTCCACCGATGCACGGGTTCTCTGACAGCCTCGGCCTGTACCACTACGCGTCGCACGATCATGGACTGGAATTGCGGGCGGAATTTCCCGCAAAGGACGCCGCCCGCCTCTTGCAGGCGTTTCCCAACGAGGCTTTTCTGTTCGCCTGCACGTCCATCATCTGGCGGGAATCCTGGAAATACGGCGAACGGGCGTTTCGCTACTGCCATCACGACGTCGGTCACGCTATCGGCGCGACCCGCATTGCTGCCGCCACGCTCGGATGGAATCTGGCACTGCTCGATGGAACGGACCAGGTAACGCTTGCTTCGCTGCTCGGCGTGAACCGCGAAGAAGACTTTGCGGATGCCGAACGCGAACACCCTGATTGCCTGGCGGTTGTCTGGCCGGCCGGCAACACGGCCACAATTCCCATCTGGCTCGACCCCGCGCTGATTCAAACCCTGTCGCATGGCCGCTGGCATGGGCAAGCCAACCGACTGAGCCCTGATGCCCCGGTACCATGGGAAATCATTGACGACGTGGTCGAGGCCACGCGGAAAGCCAGCATCGAGCACCGGTCCGTGACGTTCTCCCGCCACACGCCTTCCCCAACTCCATCCGAAATACTCACGACGGGCCCGAAAGCTGGGACGATCATCCGGCAACGGCGCAGTGCCGTCTCGCTGGATGGGAAGACGTCGATCACCGCCGCAATATTCTTTCGGATGCTGGCCCGCGTGATGCCCGGCACGGATCGCCCTCAACCGGAGCGGCCGATGCCGTGGGATACGCTGCCGTGGGATCCAGCCATTCACCTACTGATCTTTGTCCATCGCGTGGAGGCATTGACACCGGGCGTGTACGTCCTGGTTCGTGACCCTGCCAAGCTCTCACTCCTCAGGGACGCGATGAACCCGCATCTGGAATGGGTCCTCGCTCCCGGCTGCCCCGAGGACTTGCCGTTATACGGGATCCTGGAAGGAGATGCCCAACGGG
Source organism: Nitrospiraceae bacterium (assembly GCA_041487795.1). GTDB lineage: Bacteria > Nitrospirota > Nitrospiria > Nitrospirales > Nitrospiraceae > 2-02-FULL-62-14. Next base: position 1,746 of record JBGPNZ010000213.1, on the reverse strand, counting down.
TCGCCGCGCAAGTCAGTTGCCATCAGGACATCGCCGGCGACAGCGCCTTTTCGCTGGGCATGCTGGCTGAATTTGAAGGGCGTGTGCGGCAAGGCGCCTGGTGGTATCCGCGCCTGTTCTGGGAATCGGGCTTGGTCGGGCAGGTGCTCTACCTGGAAGCGGAAGCTGCGGGAGTGCGAGCGACCGGGATCGGCTGTTTCTTCGACGACCCGGTGCACGAGATCGTCGCGCTCAAAGACCACACATTCCAATCACTCTATCATTTCACCGTCGGTGGCCCGGTCGAAGACCCGCGCCTCACCACCCTACCACCCTATGCCCATCTGAAGCGCAACGAGTAAAGCCTGTGTGCGCACATGCTCGGGACGAACCCCGATGCCGATCAGCCGGGCGGGAATCCGGCGCAGGAACGGAAACCGCGCCAGAAACTTGACTGCAAGCGGAGGCGTGAGCCTATCCGTGCTGCTGAGTACGCGACGGATAACGCGATTCTGGATGAAGAGCTGCATCCGCTGGGTCAAGCGGGTCGGCAACATTCGCCGCTGTTGCACCCGACGCAGGTCCTCGGTTGTCACTTGCCCGGCACGTATCGGCGCAGCCAGCAGATTCGCGGCGGCCACTGCATCCTGGATGGCTAGGTTAATCCCCATACCTCCCACCGGAGACATCGCATGTGCCGCATCTCCGATGCACAGAAGGCCCGGGCGGTACCACTGCGTCAGCCGGTCAACTTTGACGGTGAGTAGCTTGATTGCATTCCAGTCCTGGAGTTCGCCGACACGGTCGGCGGCAAAGGGCGCGAGTCGCGCGACGCTGTCGCGGAACGCCGGCAATCCTTTTGCACGAAGCTGCTCGACTGACCCCTTCGGAATCACGAAACCACACTGCCAGTAGTCGCCACGGTTCATCGTGATGAAGATCCGGCCAATGTCGAAACGCCCCATGGAGGCTTCCGGATCAGTAGGACGCCGGGACAGCCCGAACCACAGTACGTCCATCGGCGCGCCGATCTCGTCCACCCGCAAACCCGCCTGCGTCCGAACAATCGAGTGCCGGCCATCCGCCCCGACGACGAGGCTGGCGCGTACTTCCAACGGACCCTCCGGCGTCGTTGCCCTGAGTCCAACCACGCGTTCCCCTTCTTCAATGAGCCCGGTGACTTCAGCCTGCATCCGCAGCTTGAACGTCGGATAGCGCGCCGCGTGCTTGGTGAGAAAATTCAGGAAGTCCCACTGCGGCATGAAGGCAATGTAAGGACACCGCACCGACAGATGGGAGAAGTCGGCGATCGTCAACGCCAGCCCGCCGAAGTACCCATTGAGCTGCGGCGTTTTCTGATGCGGCAGCTTCAGCAGTTCGTCCAGCAGCCCCAGCTCATGCATCACTTCCAGCGTCGAGGGATGGATCGTGTCCCCGCGGAAGTCCCGCAGAAAATCGGCATGCTTCTCCAGCACCAGTACGTCCACGCCGGCGCGGGCCAACAGCAGGCCCAGCATCATCCCCGCCGGTCCGCCGCCTGCAATGCAGCAACGCACCGATATCTGGCCTGTAGTCATGTGCTCTACTGTGTCGATTTCTTGATCTCAGCGGCCGTCTGCTCAGCCGACTTCTCCAATTTGCCTTCCGCCTGACGGGCCTTATCCATCGGAGTCTTCATGTAATCCACCGCGGCCTGCCCCGCTGCCTCCGTCACCGCATTGCCAGCAGCAGCGGCTTTCGCCTTCTCCGCCGGCGTCTCCTGCTTAC
>JBGPNZ010000212.1:0-4353 GCA_041487795.1 Nitrospiraceae bacterium | reverse complement strand
CTGGAATCCGAGGGCCGCCGCCTGCGCAACGCAACAGTCACCACGGTCGCCCCGACCGGCACAATCAGCATCCTCGCCGACTGCTCGCCCGGCATCGAGCCCCTCTACGGCGTCAGTTACGCCCGCACAGTCATGGACGACGTGCGGCTGACGTCCCTCCATCCGGAGTTCGTCCGCCGGGCACGGGCCGCCGGCATCTACTCTCCGCAATTGGCTGCGAAGGTCGCCGCGAACGAATCGATTCAAGATCTGACGGAGATTCCGGACGACTTGCGCCGGCTCTTTGTCACGGCGCACGACATTACGCCGGCGCACCATGTGCGTATGCAAGCCGCCTTTCAACGGTACAGCGACAGCGGCATCTCCAAGACGATCAACCTGCCGGCCAAGGCCACCAAGGCCGACGTGGCTGCAGCTTTCACACTCGCCTATCAATTAGGCTGTAAGGGGCTCACTGTCTTTCGGACCGGCAGTCGGGAGAAGCAGGTCTTGTCCTGCGCGAACGTGCAGTATTGCTAGGAACGGCAAGAGGCGCGAGGCAAGGGGCGAGTGGAAAATGACTTCTGCAACCTCTAGCCTCACGCCTCTAGCCCCTCGCCTGTGAAAGATATGATTCGCCCTCCCGCCGTTGCCGGTCCATTCTATAGCGCGTCCGCCGCGACGCTCGAAGCCGAGGTGGCCGGCTACCTGGACAACTCGGCGCAGCCCGAACCGATGATCGCCGCCATCAGCCCTCATGCCGGGCTGATGTATTCCGGCCCTGTCGCCGGATCGGTGTACGGTCGGGTGGCCGTGCCCGGAACCGTGATCCTCATCGGTCCCAATCACACCGGCATCGGCCCACCCGTGTCCGTGTATCCGGAGGGCGCCTGGCAGATGCCGGGCGGCGAGGTGTCCGTCGACCAGGACTTCGCAGAGAAAATTCTCGCGCGCTGCCCGTACGCTGAGGCCGATATCTCCGCGCACCGGCGGGAACATTGCCTGGAAGTCCAACTGCCCTTCCTGCAACACCGACGGCGGCATGTCCGGATCGTTCCGATCGTGCTTGGGATCAGAGACCCTGCCCTGTGTCGGGCAGTGGGGGAATGTCTGGCGGCAATCATTGCGCAAAGCGCCGGCCCAGCCGCCACTGCCGGCGGGCAACCGCTCCTTGTCGCCAGCACCGACATGAACCACTACGAATCGGATGCGATCACGCGAGAAAAAGACCGCCATGCGATTGAAGCCATCAAACGGCTGGACCCAGACGGGCTCGATGCAGCCGTTACAACCCATTGTATTTCCATGTGCGGCATCGCTCCGACCCTTGTCGTCCTCCACGCCGCCCGCGCGCTTGGCGCAACCGGCGCGACACTTGTCCGCTATGCCACCTCTGGAGACCGTAACGGAGATCGAACTCGCGTGGTCGGCTATGCCGGCTTTACCATTTAGCAGCTTACGCTTCACGCGGACGTCATGTTCCATAACCCATGAGAATGTTTGACAGAACAGGTGGATAGTGATATTTACACGCCCATCGCAGTACCGATAGGCCAAGGAGGGTCCGTGATGAGTGTCGCGTCGAGCGTTGCGCTTTCTGTGAATGCACTGCCTGGGTTGAACATGTTCTTCGCCAAGGAACCAACCCCCGCTGCCGAGCCCAACCAACAGGACATGGATAAGACCGTCGTCCTCGGCCCTCCCGGAAAAAAAGGCCCCACGCCGCCAAGCATGAGAGAGCGTATTCTTTTTCTGGTTTTGATCCTCATCATCGTCGGTGGTGGTGGATACCTCGCAGTCAATCCAGAGACTCTGATGGGTCTGCTCGGCGATGCGCCGGGAGAAGCGCCGCCTCCTCCAAAGCCCAAAGTTGCCAAGCCGGTCGCTCCGGCCCCAACACAGACTCCAGTTTCAGCGCCGGCTTCCGCACCGGCTCAACCGGCAGCACCGGGAGCCGCGCCAGTCCCATCCCAGCCGACAGCGATGGCACCAGCCGCGGCTCCAGCAGCATCGGCTCCTGCGCCAATGCCTGCAGTCGTGGCGAGCGTTCCAGCACCTGCTCCAGCTCCGGCCATACCTATAACCGCACCAAAACCGGCAGCGTCTTCAGCCATTCCATACATACCAACACCAAAGTTTGGCGAAGGGGAAAAGGTCTCTGTGTCTGCTCCGACCCCTTTGACCGCCGATGCAACCGGCAAGACGCCAGGGACGGCAACCGCCGCGCCCGGTTCGACCTTGGTCGTGCTGGATGCCGACCTGCAAAACTATGCGTGGGTCTACTCCGTCCGTACGGAACAGGGTGCGACCGGCTGGGTTGCGGAAAAGAACCTCGTCGCCAAGTAACCGTTCCTGTTGTCTGCTAGAACCTGTCTCGCTGCTCGGGGAAATCCCCGTGCTATAATGCGGCCTCGCTGCGCTTGCGTCATAACGTCATAAAGTCTTAAAGTCATCAAGTCGAAACCCGGACTCGTTTGGGACTTTATGACTTGAGGACTTTTTAACTTTTCGACTCGACCATGGCAAACCTGCGTGCGATCATCTTCGATTTCGACGGCGTGGTGGCGGACAGCGAACCCGTCCATCTGGCCGTGTTCCAGCGAGTCCTGGGCGAGGCGGGATTCTTTCTGAGCCCGGAGGAATACTACACCGACTATCTCGGATACGACGATAAGGGCTGCTTCCGGGCCTTTTTAACAGCCCACAGCCAATCCCCTTCGAACGAGATGATCGACACTCTCGTGGCCAAGAAAGCCCGGGCCTATCTCGACCACATGAAACAGAATTTGATAATCTTCCCGGGCGTGCGAGAACTGGTCCGCGCCGCCGCCGCCCGCCATCGCCTGGCCATTGCCTCCGGTGCGTTGCGGCACGAGATCGAATATATCCTCGACTGCGCGGGCATCCGCAAGGAATTCGAGCACATTACGAGCGCGGAAGACGTGTGCCACGGGAAACCAAACCCTGAACCGTTCATGCATGCCCTCGCATCGCTGAACCAGGCCTCGCAATCCGGACAGATCCGGTTGGCACCGGACGACTGCCTGGTCATCGAAGATTCCATCCCCGGCATTCGAGCGGCGCATGCAGCCGGCATGAAAGTCCTGGCCGTCGCGAACACGCACACCATCCAGGACCTTCACGAAGCCGATGCGCTGACAGGCTCCCTGGCCGATGTGAAATTGCCGGAACTGGAAAACAGGCTCTGGCCGGCAGACTTGGCACGGCACGGACAACGATGAGAATCTGCTCTTTACTTCCCGGTGCCACCGAAGTCGTGGCGGCGCTCAGGCACACCAAGCACCTGGTCGGCATCAGCCACGAGTGCGATTACCCTCCGGAAATCAGGACCAAGCCGGTGGTGGTCCGCGCAAAAATCAACGCCGACCGCTCCAGCCGTGGGATTGACCGGCAGGTCCGGGCAACGCTGAAGGCGGGTCACGCCCTCTATGAGCTGGACGAGACGCTCCTCGCGCGCGTGCGGCCACACCTCGTCATTGCGCAGGACACCTGCGAGGCGTGCGCGATCACGCCCGCGCAACTTCAGCGGGCGCTCCACGCATTGCCCTCGCCGCCGCGTGTCCTGCCGTTGAATCCCTCCACGCTGGAGGACGTCCTGGCCGACATCGAGCGCATCGGCGTCGCCATCGACCGCGCGCACGAAGCCGTCGTCCTGACCGGCCGCCTGCGCGAGCGGCTCCAGCACATCCTGCTGCAGGTCGCCCAAGCCGGTGCCCATCCGCGGGTGGCCTGCGTGGAATGGCTCGATCCGCTGTACGCCGCCGGCCATTGGGTGCCCGAGATGGTCGCCTACGCCGGGGGCGTGGATGTCCTGGGAACCGCAGGGGCGCCGGCCAGGAAAATGACCTGGAAGCAGGTCTGCGCCGCGCGGCCGGACGTGCTGATCCTCATGCCCTGCGGATTTTCGATCGCCCGCACCCGGCAGGAGCTGACCTGCCTCACCACGCGGACCGGATGGAAGACGCTGCCGGCCGTCAAAACGGGGCAGGTGTTTCTGGTCGACGGGCCTGCCTATTTCAACCGTCCGGGCCCCCGCTTGATCGACGGCATCGAACTCCTCGCCGCCTGCCTGCACCCCGAGCTTGTGCCGGCCGCGAGACCGGAAGCCGTTGAACGGCTCAAAGTGAATCGGGCATCCGTGACGTCACACGCAGCCGCGCTGTCATGACCTCCTCCGAAGCCCAGGCTTACTGCACGGCGATCACAAAACGCAGCGGCAGCAATTTTTACTATTCGTTTTTCTTCCTGCCTGCGGCCCGACGCGCCGCCATGTACACCGTCTACGCATTTTGCAAGGAGGTGGACAGTGCCGTGGACGAGGCGCCACCCGGCAGCGACCCTACGGAAGCCATT
>JBGPNZ010000211.1:0-4353 GCA_041487795.1 Nitrospiraceae bacterium | reverse complement strand
GACCACACGAACATCTCCGACCCCATTGTGGACCGGCTCGAGGCGATGGAGCAGGAGATCATCGAATTGCGAAAGAAGCTGGAGAATCCTCAGGGCAAGTCCTAGATGCATGAAGAGCCGATCGCCTGAGCTGCAGGCGATCGGGAAAAGGATTCAAACGGCCCTGTCGGAATCTCCTCCGGCAGGGCCGTTTTGTTTTCGGGAGAGATTTCAGTAGGCGACCGCAACCAGGTATAATCCGTGCGCGGGAGCCGTATAGCCGGCGGCCCGGCGGTCTTTCGCATCGAGAATCTTCTTCATCTCCTCCGGTTTCCGCTTTTCCTGCCCCACTTCCACGAGCGTTCCCACCATCGCGCGGACCATTTGTTTTAAGAAACGGTCCGCTTCCAGTTCAATCCTGACAATATCCTGATCCCGGACGATCTCCAGCCTCTTGAGATCGCAGATTGGATTTTCCACGTCCGTGGGGTGCCCCTGGAACGACGAAAAGTCGTATTTGCCGACGAGATGCCCGGCGGCCTCGCGCATGGCGTCCAGATTGAGTTTGCCGTAGAGGTGCCAGGCTCGAGTGCGCTCCAGGGCCGATCGCTCCGATCTGTGCAGAATGCGATACGCATAGAGTTTGCGGACGGCCGAATAGCGGGCATGGAAATCGTCGGCGACGCGTTCCACGGATCGGGCGTTGATGTCTTCCGGCAGCGTGGCGTTCAGGGCTCTCAGCCATTCACCCGGCGATAGAGGTTTCTCCGCGATGAAGCTGGCGACTTGCCCCAAGGCATGCACGCCGGCATCGGTGCGTCCTGCGGCAATCACCGGGATAGCGATCTGTGCGACGGATCGGACGGCGGTTTCAACGGCTTCCTGAACGGTCGGCTGGTTCGGCTGGCGTTGCCAGCCGGCGTAGGCCGTTCCGTCATACTCGAGGATGAGCTTGAAAGTTGCCATAAGAAAGGGGGTAAAGGGTTAGAGGGGTAATAGGGATAGATAGAGTGAGACGCTAGCGGTTTAGCGTTACCCCTCTATCCCTCTACCCCTTCCTCCGTCATCGCGACACGGTCTGCAGGGGTTTGACGTAGGTCTTGATGCCGTCAAAGATGGATTCGGCAATGCGATGCAGAAAGGCATCGCTTTGCATCAGCCGTTCCTCGGTGGGGTTGGTGATAAAGGCGATTTCGGCGAGAATGCTGGGCATGGCGGTGTACCGGAGCACGTAAAACGGCGCCGTTTTGACGCCATGATCTTCGACATCGTAATAGTCGTCCAAGCGGGCGATCATCGCTTTCTTGGTGGTCCAGGCCAGTTCCAGCGATTCCTGCACTTTCTTCGTGGTCAAAAGATCGGCGACCAGATATTCCCAGCCGATCCCCGTGTCTTTGATGGGCGTTCCGTTTTCGCGCGCGGCCACTTCCAGGGCGCGCCGGTCGCTCGCTTCTCCGAAGTGATAGATCTCCACGCCTTTCGTGGACCGCTGAGGATGCGAATTGACATGGACGGAGACGAACAGATCGGCGCCCATATTGTTGGCAAACTTGGCGCGGTCCTCCAATTCGATAAATACGTCCCGGTCGCGCGTCATCAGCACGCCTCTGCCGAGCCGTTTGATGATGAGCTCGCGGAGCCGGAGACTGACGAAGAGCGTGATGTCCTTTTCCGCCATGCCGCTCCGCCCAAGCGCTCCAGGATCCTTGCCGCCGTGGCCGGGATCGATGACGATGATCTTGATGTCGTTGCGAACGGCCTTGGTTTCGATTCTCGGGGGCGCTGCCGCCGGTGCAGGCGCCTTGATTTGTGGGGCAGGGGGGGCGGGCGTAGGAGCCGCTTCGGGTGCCGGCGGGGTGGCTGTGACAGCCGGGACAGCAGGCGGTGGGGGCGGAGATTCGGATATCGCGCTGGGCACGACCGGCTTTTGAGGAGGCGCGGTCGGCTGAACGAGAGCGTGATTGAAGACATCCACCACCAACCGGTCCGGGCTGCTGAGGGGCAGTAGTTTGTAGTCGCTGATGGTATTCATGTCGAGCGAGATGGTGACCGACCGGGCATGCGGCTGTGCAATGGTAATCTCGCCCGGCAATTTAGTCTCCGTCAGCCTGTCCTTGGCGGTTTTTCCCAGCAGAGCATTTTGCAGCTCAATGATGATCCGGTCCGGATTTTTCATCCGGTTTTGCGTGAAGGATGTGCTGCGTTGAAGATCCAGAACGATGCGCGTGTGGTCCGGATAGGCTTTAAACCGGACGTCGCGGACGAGGGTCAGCACGGCGACTGCCGGCACGGATTTTTTTCTGGCTTTCCGGCCTCGTCCGGCCTGGGCCTGCGGAGGGGCGGCTTGGCTTCCCTGCGAGAATGCGAGGTTGGCGGATGACGCCACAGGCAGGCTGACCGGCGTCGCCGTAAGCACGGCGACGGCCGATCCGATCAGCACGATGTTGTGAAAGGCGATCATGGGTGAACGCAGCATCCTGCGAAAATTCTCGCGTGCGCGGCCAGGATTGTCAAGAAAAGGGGCATCCGTTTATCCCGATGAGGACGCGTCCGCGGGGAGCTTGAACAGGCGGCGGGCGTTGGCTGAAGTGAGTCGGCCGATCTCGTCCACGCTCACCGGCGACGCCGTGCTTTTGACGGTCGCGATCGTCTCGGCGACGAGCCGCACGTAGGCCGGTTCATTCCGCTTGCCACGATGCGGAGCCGGCGTCAGATAGGGGCAGTCGGTTTCAATCAGGATTCGGTCCATCGGGACGGTGGTCACGATTTCGCGCAACATCGTGGCGTTCTGAAAGGTGACGACCCCGGAGAATGACAGGTAGAAGCCCAGATCAAGCCCGTCCTTTGCCAGCCATGCGTCTCCCGTAAAGCAGTGGAACACTCCTCCCACGTCGGCCGCGTGCTCTTCTTTTAAAATAGCGATCGTATCTTCCTGAGCCTCCCGCGTGTGGATGACGAGGGGAAGTTTGAGTTCACGCGCCAGCAGAATTTGCTCGCGAAGGCGTTTCCGTTGCAACATGGGAGGGGAATAGTTGTAGTGATAGTCGAGTCCGATTTCGCCGTAGGCCACGACCTTGGGATGCTGCGCCAGGCGACGGAATTCATCGTACCAGTCGTCTCCGATGTGCCGAACCTCGTGCGGGTGGACGCCGATCGAGGCATAGACAAACGGGTACCGTCCGGCAAGCTCGACCGCAGCCTTGCTGGTGGCCAGATCGCAGCCGATCGTGATGAATGTATCCACGCCGGCTCCGCGCGCGCGCGCGATCATCGTCTCGCGGTCGTCGTCGTAGCGCGTATCGTCCAGGTGAGTGTGTGTGTCGATCAGCATAAGCGGTGCGGCGCAGATCGTAACACGCGGCGTCCTGATTGAGAAGCGAAAGGCTCGGAGGAGCGGGGGTTGACAGGAGACGCGCTGTTTGTTACAAGTCACGCCTCAATGAGCAGTACGCTGACAGAACCGTTCGCCCGCCGTCTTCTGAGAACGGCGTTGCCGCTGGCGTTGGCCGGCGTGTTGCTGGCATTGGCTCCGTTTGCGGTTGCGCTGGAAGTCCACCACGAATTGGCCGCGGCCGATCAGGATGGGCACCAGCATTCCGATACCGACCTCTGTCAATGGGTTCAGCATCACACCGGCAGTTCGTTGCTTGCGGATGCGCCTGTGCCGCAGGCGTTGTGCGCGCAGGTCCAATGGTCTCAGCCGGTTTCACAGGTTCTCCTTTCTCTCGATCTTCCAGTATCCGCAGCTCCTCGCGCTCCGCCTCTTTCCTGATCGCGTTCAGCCTGTTTCATCGGTAGATGTCCCCTGTTCGCAGGCGGCTGATCCGTCTACCGGTGTACCCCGACATCATTTTACTCAGGCGATCTGGAGACATCATGAATTCGTATTTTGTGAAATTAATGGGACTTGCCGTTGCGTGTTGGCTTGCAGGTGGGATGGATGTTCTCGCCCAGAATGCGGCGGGCGTTCGGACCATCACTGGTTCCGTGCAGAATCAGGACCTGAGGCGCATTCCGCAAGCCATTGTGCAAGTCAGGGATCAGGAAGGAAAGGTCATTGCGAGTGGCATCACGAATGATGCCGGAGAATTTTCCGTCGCGCTTCCGTCTGAGGGCACCTATTCCGTCAGCGCAGTCCATGAAACGTATCGAAGCGAGTATGTAATCGTGAAAATCGTGGCCGAGGCGCCCGCGCCAGTCAAGCTCACCCTGGCCGGATCGCAGGAAATCGCCTTGGAGGTCGTCTCGCCGCTGCCGCCGATCCAGTTCAAAGCGTCCAGCGAAACCTATTCGGTCAGTCGCAAGGACATCGAAGCCTTGCCGCGCGGCAACAATGTCGAACTCCATGATATCTTGCAGACGATTCCGAGCGCG
>JBGPNZ010000210.1:0-4355 GCA_041487795.1 Nitrospiraceae bacterium | reverse complement strand
CGAGAAGGCTGCCGCGCTGTTCAACTTCGTCGAAACCATCTCATTCAGTTATTTCTGCGACCGGCGGGACGGGCAGGATGGAGAAATCATCGCGGCACTCCAATCGCTCCGGCGGAATCTGAGCCCGCTGCACATTCCGGCCGCACCGGCGCCGGTCTTCGCGGAACACCTCAAAAAGCAGTACGAGACCTTCAGCAAGCAGCAGGGCCAGCCGGTCCCGGACGCGACCATGGCAACCGAGGTCCTGGATCGAACGATCAAGTTCGTGACGGAATTCTCAGGCGGCGGGCTGCAGTCGTCCCGGTTTCTCAACGGCCTTGTCGGCTACATCCGGACGCACCATCCGCAGGTCGCCGAACACCTGGCCAAGCAGCACGAAAGCGGCCGCATTATTCTTCCCGGCCAGTTCACACCCACGCCCTCGACACCAACCCCGCACACCCACGGCCCCGACTGCGGGCATCGCCATTGACTGAAGAGTTCAAAAGATGAGGAGTATCCCCGTAATAGCCCAATATCTAGGATCCGCAATAGCGGTCTTGATTTCGCTAGGAACGGGGGCTTTATTCGTGAATGCCGATTCGCCTCCCGAGAAAAAGATCGTTGATGTAAAAAAGATGTCAGCTAAGGAACGCGCTGAATTCGGAGAGATACTCATTTTCGGGAAAGTGGGAGGCAGTCAGGACGAATATAACGTAGGAAAAGCCCAGTGTCCCTTATGCCATGGCTTTATTAAGGGGGCAAAAATAACCGATCCCGAGCAGTCTCCACCGTTTGGTCCACACTTCATTGACTTCACTCAGCGTATCGAGCGCCTTATCGCAAGTCCTGAGTATAAACAGCGGCACAAAGACCCAGAACAACCGGAGGGATTCCCTCAACGTGGAATTGCCACAAGCGTAATAGAATATTTGGCGGAATCGAATGTCTGCCCCGATTGTTATGTGGTCCCTGGCTTTGGCGTGAAAGGCACCCAGGATCGTGAAAGTAAAATGCCAAAGGTTCATAAGCCGCCAATCAGCCTATCGGTTGATGAGTTGATTGCTATTGATACCTGGCTTATTGTGCACGACGGGAAAGAACCACCATCACTCTATGAAATTGAGAAGGCTTATAGAAAATTCATTCCCGAATCTGAGTGGAATGCGGTCAATCGTCCCACCAGATAGTTGGCGTTTCCGCTCTTAGACAAAAAAGCGGGAGTCTTTCTTGCCGATCAGGCAAGTCGAAGACTCCGCTCACACTCTCTCCCTTTGACGGCAGGCGACGTGGCTGGCTCGCAACTGCGCGCGTCCAACGAGGGCCTTCCGAGGCCGCGCGTTGCGCGAGCACAGCGAGCCAACCAGGAAGCCTGACTCTTCACTCCACGATCGTTACCGTCATCTCCACTCGCTGCAACGGCAGATCTCTATTATCTCGCGGCTGGTTCACAATCTTGTCCGCCACGCCCATGCCTTTGACGACCTGGCCGAACACCGTGTACTTGCGGTCGAGGAAGAAGGAATTCTCCACGACAATGTAGAACTGCGAGCCGGCGCTGTTCGGATCTTCGGCCCGTGCCATGGACACGATGCCGCGCTTGTGTTGGATATCGTTGAATTCCGCGTTCACATTGTAGCCGGGCCCGCCCTGGCCATAAGCTGCTTTGTTCGTCTGATCCTTCGTATTGGGATCGCCGCCCTGGATCATGAAGCCGGGGATCACGCGGTGGAAAATAGTGCCATTGTAGAAACCGGACTTGGCCAGCTTGATGAAATTCGCCGCATGGTTGGGTGCCTTGTCCTGAAAAAACTCGATTTCTATCTCGCCGAACTTGGTATTGATGATCGCCCGGGGCCCCTTGGCCTGAGCCTTGTCCTTGTCCGCCGCCAGACCGACTCCGGCCGTCACGAGAAGAATGATCGTGACCAGCGCCATATGCATCGCCATTTTGAAATATCCTCTCATCATCTTCCATCCTCCTCCTTTTTTCTTGTATCTCGTCATTCGTGAAGCGTGAAGCGCATGACCGGATACGAACGACGCTTCACGAGATACGCTTCACGTGTTCGAGCGCTTCCTGCGCCGCCGCTTGTTCCGCTTCCTTCTTGCTTCGTCCCGCGCCCCGCCCCAGCGCCTTGCCCTGCACCGTCACCTGCACTTCGAACGTCTTCTGATGGTCCGGGCCTGCTTCTTTCGTCGTCACGTACTGCGGCACGCAGTCATGCCGCTGCTGGCACCATTCCTGAAGCAGAGTCTTGTAATCGCCGGAGAGCGTTTCGCTCGCTTCACGGCTCGTGGCTTCGCGCAACTCCTGCGCAAAAGCCTTGAGGGCAAAACTTCGCGCCGCATCCAGCCCCCCGTCCATATAGACCGCGGCCAGAACAGCCTCCAGCGTATTGGCGAGAATGGACTCTTTCTCGCGCCCCTGGGTACGTTCCTCGCCGCGACCCAGCCGGAGCAGTTTCCCGAGATCCAGCCGGCGGGCTGCGCGAGACAACGACACTTCGCTCACCAGATGGGACCGCAGCTTCGACAGCGCACCTTCCGCCAAATCGGGACAGGCCGAGGCCACATGCTCGCTGATGATCAGCGCCAGGACCGCGTCGCCAAGAAATTCCAACCGCTCGTTGTCTTTAGAGCCCTGATCCTTGAACTCATTGACATAGGAGGTGTGCGTCAGCGCCTCGTTGAGCAGACGGGAATTGCGAAACGTGTACCCGATCGCTTCTTGAGCCTCATCGAGTGGAGTACGCGCCATATAATCTAGAAAATAGCTGGTAGCGAGTAGTGGATAGCTGGATAAGGAAGCTCCGCTTTTGATCAATGTTGAGGAAAACCCTGTTCGGGCTACCTGCTATTCGCTGTTTGCCATTCGCTTGAAGAGCAGACAGGCGTTGACGCCGCCGAACCCGAACGAATTAGAGAGCGCCACCGTGACCGATGCCGGGCGCGCCTTCCCCGGAACGTAATCGAGGTCGCACGCCGGATCAGGATGGTCGAGATTGATCGTCGGCGGCAACAGCTTGTGATGGATCGCCAGCACGCTGAACACCGCTTCAATCCCACCGGCGGCCCCCAGCAGATGGCCGGTCATGGATTTCGTCGAGCTGACCGGAATACGTCGGGCCCGCTCGCCGAACACCTGTTTGACCGCGCTGGTCTCGATCGCATCGGCCATCGTGGACGTCCCGTGGGCGTTGATGTACCCGACCTCGTCTTTGGAGATGCGCGCGTCCTTGATCGCCAGCTCCATGCAGCGGACGGCCCCTTCGCCGTTTTCCGACGGCGCCGTGATGTGATAGGCATCGCTGTTCATGCCATAACCGATCAGCTCGGCATAGATCTTGGCACCGCGACGCTTGGCCCGCTCCAGTTCTTCCAGCACGACGACGCCCGCCCCTTCGCTCAGCACGAATCCGTCCCGGTCCTTGTCGAACGGCCGGCTGGCTTTCGTCGGTTCGTCATTTCTCGTGGACAAGGCCTTCGCAGCCGAAAACCCTGCGACTGCAAGCGGCACGATGCAGGACTCCGTGCCCCCGGCCAGCATGACGTCTGCATCTCCCCGTTGAATGAGCCGCAACGCGTCTCCGATGCAGTGATTCCCGGTTGCGCACGCCGTGACGGCGCACGAATTGGGCCCGCGCGCACCGATCCGGATGGCGACCTGCCCGGAGGCCAGATTGATGATCACCATCGGGATAAAGAAGGGCGTGATGCGATCGGGTCCCTTCTCCAACAGGATCTTGTGATAATGCTCGATGGCCGGCAGGCCGCCGATGCCCGCGCCGATATAGACCCCGACGCGGTCCGCCTCCTCCGGCATTACTTTTAACCCCGCATCATCCACCGCCATCAGGCTGGCGCCGACGGCGAACTGGATGAAGGTATCCATCTTTTTGATTTCTTTTTTCTCGATGAAGGCGGCGGGATCGAAGCCCTTCACCTCTCCTGCGATTTGCGAAGCATATCCGGTGGGATCGAACCGCGTGATGCGGCCGATGCCGGATTGCCCTTCACAGAGCGCCTTCCAGGTGGGGCCCACGCCGATTCCGAGAGGCGTGATAAGCCCCAATCCCGTAACGACTACTCGACGTCTGCCGTGCTCCGCCATAGAACGCACCGGCCCGAGTTACATCTTTTCCTTGATGTAGTCGATGGCCTTGCCGACCGTGAGAATTTTTTCGGCATCCTCATCGGGGATTTCGATATCGAACGCTTCCTCGAAAGCCATGACCAGCTCGACCGTATCCAGGGAATCCGCACCGAGATCGTCCACAAACTTGGCGTCCGGAACGATTTCGTCCTCCTCCACGCCGAGATTTTCCGCGACGATCTTTTTGACTTTTTCTTCTACTTTGCCGTCTGCTGCCATT
>JBGPNZ010000209.1:0-4355 GCA_041487795.1 Nitrospiraceae bacterium | reverse complement strand
TTGCAGCAGCAGATCGCGCAGATGGGAAAGGAATTCAAGATCGCAGAAGAAGCCTCTCGTCAGTTGTTTGATTCTTTCATGGGCAGCCCGATTACCGTCACCACTGACAACACGAAGAGCCCGAGGATGATCGTCGAGCCGAATCCCTTCATGATCCAGAGTGACGGCACAGTGCTGCCACGGCCGCAGCAGCCGTCTCGTATCATCGAAACGCCGCGCAAGCGTAGGATCATCCTGTGAAAGTTGGGGTTGAACTCTCCGGTGGTGTGACTGTCCGACACGAGGGGGGCCACAATGAGAAGAAGCAGGACGAGCAGATCAGGAAGTTGATCCTCCTGACGAGTGTTCTTTCTCAGCGGTTCGCCGACTTGGTGAGGCGCGTCGAGGCACTGGAACAGGGGGGTGGAGAAAAGCCACCGGCACCCGCCCCCGGCACGTAGACCCAACAACCTACAGCCGGGGCTTCTTTTTTTCCTGTCATGTGTGGTATAGTCCCGTTCCAAGGCCATGATTCCGCGCATCAGCGCCGATTATCTGCTCGACGACGGTGAGGCTGAGGCTCAGAAAGCCGAGCAAGACGCCGCTTCAGTCCGTTTCGAATCCTTCCTTGACCATTGGCGGGATCACCCGGCAGATTTTGTCTGTGAAGTGCTTGGGGCTCAACCTGACCCGTGGCAGTGCGATGTCATGGACGCGCTGCTTGAAGAAGACAACATAGCGGTCAGGGCGTGTCACGGGGTAGGGAAAACGTCGCTCGCCTCATGGATCGTCATCTGGTACATGTTCACCCACCGCCACGCAGTCGTCCCGACGACCGCCCCTACCTACAACAAGCAGGTGCGCGACGTACTCTGGGGCACGGGCATTCACAAGTGGTACGAGCGGGCGCAGGAAATCAACCCGTGGCTCACAAACTTCTTCGAGTTGACGACGACCCGCATGCACCATACTCGCCACGCGGCAACGTGGTTCGCCGTTGGCATCGCTTCTGGCACCCCGATCAACGTGGAAGGCTACCACGCGGAAAATCTCCTCGCTGTCTTCGACGAGGCCAAGGGCATCCACAAAGCCACGTGGGAATCCATCGAAGGCATGCGCACGACCCAGCGGGCGAAATTGCTGGTCATGAGCACGCCGGGCGGCAAGATCGGCGAATTCTTCAAGGTCTTTACCGAGTACAAGACGACGTGGCCGGTCAACTTTGTCATTCACCCTGAGTGCCTGAGAGAAACACTGCACCGCCAGGAGGCAAAGCCGTACTCGCACGGCGGTACGTACTACAGCGACCGCGTGCGCTCCGTGTGGGTCGAGCGGATGGGCATTCAGTGGGGCAAGGATTCGGCGGCGTACATCGCCCGCTGCATCGGCGACTTCCCCGATCTCGCTGACATGAACCTGATTCCGTACGAGTGGCTGTCCCGCGCTCGGCACAGGAAAGAAGGCTCTGAGGGCGAGACGTGGGTGTCGTGCGACGTAGCGCGTTCTGGTCGAGACCGAACGGTCATCCTAGTCGGCAAGGGGGGAACACTCCTCGCTGGCGAGACGATCTCGCGCAACCCTGACGAATCTACTGCGCTTGAGGCGCGGCTGGCCGGAATCGGTAAAGACCCCAAGCGGCCGTTCTTCCGCTCGACGGCGGTCACGGCGCAGATTTGCCATCGGCTCGCGAGAGAGTACAGCGCTGCTGGCATCGTCATAGACGACGGCACGTTCGGTGGCGGTGTCAACGACATCTTGCGCGACATCTTGGGTGAACGGACGTACCCGATAGCATTCGGTTCTGCTCCGACAGACCGGCCAGTAGAGCCAGAAGACCGCCGCAGAAAAGCAGAGAAGCACCAGTTGGACTCTCACTACGTCAACATCAAGGCCGAGATGGGGTGGCACATGCGCGGGGGCTTCGAGTCGGGCTTCCTAGCGCTTGGCAACCTGCCTCCCCATATCTCTGAGCCGCTGATCGAGCAGTGCTCCCTCATGGAAGTTGACCACGATGCGCACGGCAGGATCAAACTCGTCGACCCTGACGAACAGGAAGAACTTCCCGGCGTTGGTGAAGAAGTCAGGCGTAGCCCTGACCACTGCCACGCGCTGATGCTCTTGTGGTGGAAAACCGGGCAGCACCGGGGCAAGAGGCCCATCTTCGGTACGCCTGATTTTCTCAGGAACGCTACACAGTTGGGTGCTCTACCCGACCGGCCAGTCGTCGCTGGTCAGGCGCGCCATATTCAGGGGCCGGGAGCGGGGGTCGGTGGTCAGGCGGCGTGGATTCAGCGGAGGTATCGGGCTTAGGGCGAAATTTCTGTTGACAGGCCGTGGTTTACAGGGCAGAGTACCGCGCGATGGAGGCAAACCGAATGGCCGAGCAAATGACGCTCCCTCTCATCGGTGAACTAGCCCCAACTGGAAAGACTTCATCTCCTGTCAGTCCCACCATCCTCGACGCAACCGCAGAAAAGACCAACAAACCCGCCGCAGGCTGGCTCATCAGGGTCGAATATGACCCTGAGAAGGGCTACACGAACGACGACTTCATGGTGCGCTCGGACGAATACGCGAAGCGCTTCAACGTACGTCCGACGATGCTGAATCACGGCGGCGACATCTACGAGCCTCAACTCGACGCAGTCCTGATGGAGCCGGTCAACGCGAAGGAAGGAAACACGTGGCGTTGGAAGCCGACTCTGGTTCAGGGCATGCAGCAGTTCGCACAATTCTTCGAAAGCGAGCGCGGCAAGCAGAAGCATCTCAGAGAGTCGTTCGGTGACAGCATGTTTGGCTTTGACGGCTCGTCGAGTCTGCCCTCAGCGACAGGGCTGATAGACCAAGAGTTCATTCCGATCATGGCCGGGCCGTTCTTCAAGCAACTCTACCTCTACGACTACCTCTATATGCACGCCAGAGCGTTCGAGTTGACCAACCACAACGCGCTGGCGGCAGCGGCGATCAAGATCATGCAGCGCTTCGCCCTTGGCCGGGGCATCTCGTTTCACATCAAGCACAAGCAGGCGCGGGAAATCTGGCAGGAGTTCTGGGAGCGCAACAGGATGAGGGACAAGTTGCGCCAGATCGCCAGAGACCTCACGTGGCAGGGTGAAGTGATGCTCAGGTTCTACGACAAGCCTGAGAGGGGCTTCATCTCACTCAGGGTGCTCGATCCGTCGACGTGTTGGGAAGTCGTCACCGACCCGGAAGACTTCGAGCACGTCTACTACTACCACTTCCAGTGGCCGACGCCGTATCAGATTTGGGTGTCTGGGCAGATTCCGATCAGTAGGTACATCATCCAGCAAATCCCGCCGACGAATATCCAGCATCTCAAGATTAATTGTTCATCGCAGGAGAAGCGAGGGCGCAGTGACCTTCTCCCTGCGATGCCGTGGCTCAAGAGATTCAACGACTACTACAACGGCATCACCGTTAAGGCGATGCTCGAAGCGAACCTAGTCTGGAAGATCAAGGTCAAGGGCGACCAAGCCGATGTGGATGCGTTCCTCACCAACCCGGCGATGACCCAGTTGCCGCCTCCGGGCGGGCACTGGATCGAGAACGATGCGGTTGACCTTCAGCCTATCTCAGCCAAACTGACTGCTGGTGGTGCTCGTGGCTCTCAGGGGATCGGTGGGCAGATCGCCGCAGTCGTCGCGACGAGCATGAACCTGCCGCCCGAGTACATGAATATCGAGCAAGGTGGCGCGGCAAGAGCCACGGCGCTCGTGAGAACCGACCCGGCAGTGAAGAGCATCGAAGACCGCCAGCAACTTCTACGCGAACTTCTGGAAGACCTTTACGACCGAGTCATCACAGCGGCGATTCTTGGCGGCAGGATCAGCAAAGACGCCGCGAGAGAAGAGCCGCAGATCAAGAAAGGCCCGATGATTCCCGCTGACGCCAAGCCGGGCGACAACGGCAAAGTCCAGACGGCGACGCAGCCGAAGCGCCGCGTCGTGATCAGGTAAAGAAAAATGGCGCGCACACCAGTTCCGGTTGAAGGCACTATCCCGGTCGTCACTGCCGAGATCATTTCAGAAGAAGAGGCGAACAGAAGGAATGACACGCAGCCGGGCGGCGGCACGTTCGACTACGGTGAACGGACGGCTGAGATACTGAGCGACACCGACCTTGACCTTGCTCGAAGGCTCGGCCTCGACATCGATACGCTCGAAGACCCTCTGCAAGACCTCTACGATCAGCCTGACGAGGAAGAGCCTCCTCAAGACGACGAAGAAGAGCCCGACGACTCGGAGTTTATGTCCGAAGCCTACGACGTTCAATTCGTGCCTCCGTGGTCGCCTGTCCCCACCTCAGTAGGCAAGAAGTGGGTCCAGAAACATCCTGACGCTCAGGTCGATGTCGTC
>JBGPNZ010000208.1:0-4393 GCA_041487795.1 Nitrospiraceae bacterium | reverse complement strand
GCGACCGGCGTGCGATTGACGAACGCCTGCCACTGACGTTCCTGCTGCTCAGACGGAGCCGGCTCGTGCTCGTTGCAATCAATGCGGATCAGCCGGTCGCCGAAATCCGCGTTCACCAGCGCGCAATGATACGGCCGTTCGGAGTCCTGATTGACATAGGGCCGGAAGTGCGTGCACGTGACGCACATTCTGGCGACGGGAATCTCGCCCCGCTCCTGAATCGAGCGAATGAGCTTGATGAGCGTGCGCAGTAGGCTTTCCTGTTCTTCAACCGGCAGCAGTTCTGCAGCCCAGAGCAGAAAGTCCGGCCAGCCCATGACCTGCTCGGCCCGGCGCCGGCCCCTGGCGGTCAGCAGGACCGTGAAGACCCGCCCGTCCGCCTCGGTGCGAAACTTCCGCAGCAGCCCCCGCCGGGTCAGCACGGCGATCACATCGGATGCCGTGGGCATGGTCACCCCGAGCATCTTGGTAATGTCCGACACCGTGGCGCCGTGCGTGGACCGTTGCCGTAAAAAGGCCAGGATTTGAGCCTGCAGGGGACTGATGTGGCGGTGCGCGGCATCACGCCAGAGACGGCGTTTCAGCGAGACGCTGACTTTGCTCAAGGCCGACGCCAGACGGTGCGGCAACGGGTCGGTCGTCTTTTCGAGCACATTCTTCTCCACTGATCGACTCCCTGTTTTTAGGGCTACGAACAAGTTGTGGCCCCTACTGTACCCTATTCAGCTCCTGCTCGTAAACCCCTCATCTTTCAAGGTCTTTGGCCTTGACTTGCCGCAATGCAGCAGATAAGTTAAGCCCTCTTTTCGGAGGCCGAAAGGACTATGTCCACCACTTCGGAAAAGGCCGGTGTCATCCCCATCGGCCATCCTGATCTTGTCGCCGAAATCATTTCGGAAATCCGTGCGTCCGGCCCGATTACCTTCGCGCGCTTCATGGAGCGAGCCCTCTACCACCCGAAGTTCGGCTACTACACGCGCGCCACGGAACCGGAGGAGCGCATCGGCCCAGGTCGAGTCTGCGAAGACCGTATCGGCCAAAATCGCATCGGATGGGACGGCGACTATTACACCAGTTTCGACGTGCATCCGATCCTCGCGCACATGCTGGCACGGCAAATCCGCCAGGTTGATGAAGGGCTCGGCTCGCCCGATCTTTTCACCGTGGTGGAGATGGGTCCGGGCAAGGGTCTGTTGGCGCGCGATTTCCTCGCCGCCTGCGAGAAAGACTCTCCTGCCCTCTTTGCTCGCCTG
This sequence comes from Nitrospiraceae bacterium, assembly GCA_041487795.1. GTDB lineage: Bacteria > Nitrospirota > Nitrospiria > Nitrospirales > Nitrospiraceae > 2-02-FULL-62-14. The sequence goes on along the minus strand of JBGPNZ010000208.1, from coordinate 3,140 downwards.
CAGTACGTGTTGATCGAGCGCAGTCCGATGATGCTCGCAGAGCAACGGCGGGTGCTCGGCCCGTGGGTGGCTGCGGGCAAGGTGTCCTGGCTGAACGGCCTCAATGAACTGGCCGGGGGCGGCCTGACCGGCGTGCTGCTGTCGAACGAGTTGGTGGACGCGTTCCCGGTCCATCGCGTCAAGATTGTGCAGGGCGAGCCGAAGGAACTGTATGTGGCCGATGCAGACGGTCGGTTCGTAGAACAGACCGGGCCGCTGTCAACACCGGCTCTGGCCCGGTATCTTGCGCGCCTGGCCGCGATGGACATCACGCTGCCGGAGGGCTACACGACGGAGATCAATCTGGAAGCGATGGCCTGGATGAAAGAGGTCGCGCGGGTCATGGGACGGGGCGTCGTCCTCACGATCGACTACGGCCACACGGCGCAGGATCTCTACGGCCCGGATCGCGCACGCGGGACCCTGCTCTGCTACTGGAAACAACTGACGTCTGAGGATCCCTACACGCGCGTCGGGCTGCAGGACATGACGGCACACGTGGATTTCACGACCCTGGCCACCGTCGGAGACGAAGCCGGTCTGCGCGTGACGGGCTTCACGAATCAAATGAGCTTCCTCATGAGCCTGGGCGTGGAGCAGACGTTGGAATCCTTCGAACCCGGCTCGAAGGAGTTTCAGTCGATTCTCCAACTGTTCCGGCCGGACGGCATGGGCCGCACGTTCAAGATTTTGATTCAGCACAAGGGCATGCCGGAACCGGCGCTGGATGGGTTGAAATTCAAGCCGTTCTTTGGAAATATATTGGGGCAGCGAGGTACGGGGTGCGAGGTACGGGGTGAGAGCATTGATCTCGCATCAACCTCGAACCTCGCGCCTCGAACCTGCGAGCGTAAGCGAGATGGGTAACGAATCGGTTCCGCTGAATTATATCCCGATCCTGATCTTCATCGTGGTCGCGGTGGCCTTCGGCGTGGTGTCGCTGCTGGCCGGCTGGGTGGTCCGCCCGAGCCACCCCTACCAGGCCAAGCTGAAGACCTACGAGAGCGGCAGCCCCCTGTTTCAGGACGCGCGCGTGCAGTTCCCGATACGCTACTACATCATTGCGATGCTGTTCGTGATCTTCGATATCGAGTTCGTGTTTTTGTATCCCTGGGCCGTGGATTTCCACAAGCTGGGACTGGCCGGGCTGGTGGAGATGATCGTGTTCATCGGCATTCTGCTCGTCGGATATTGGTACGCGTGGATGAAAGGCGCGTTGGAGTGGGATTGAAACACATGTCTGTAAAGTCTGAAAGTCTTAAAGTCATCAAGTCGTTCGGACCGGAGACTTTCGGACTTGAGGACTTTACGACTTGAAGGACTAAACCTATGAGCATGCTGGAACGGCAGTTTGAAGCAAATATCATCACGACGAATATTGACTGGGTGGTGAACTGGTCGAGAAAATCCGCGCTCTGGCCCATGAGCTTCGGCCTGGCCTGTTGCGCGATCGAGATGATCGCCGCCGTGTCGTCGCGCTACGACATCGACCGCTTCGGGGCCGGTGTGTTCCGCGCTTCGCCCCGGCAGGCCGACCTCATGATCGTCGCCGGCACGGTGACACGCAAGATGGCCGAGGTGATCCGCCGCATCTACGATCAGATGCCGGAGCCGCGCTACGTGATCTCGATGGGTTCCTGCGCGACATCAGGCAACCATTACAACAGCTACAGCGTCGTGCAGGGCGTGGACCAGATCATACCGGTGGACGTGTACGTGCCCGGCTGCCCGCCCCGTCCCGAAGCCCTGCTCGACGGGCTGCTGAAATTGCAGGAAAAAATTCAGCGGGAAAAGGTATTTGTAAAATAACAGTCGTAAAGTCAAAAAGTCCGAAAGTCTTTCAAGTCTCACAATCCCGACTTTATGACTTTAAGACTTGATGACTTTGCGACAAATTGAATTATGCACCCTGTCTTGGAAATACTGAAAGCCAAATTCCCCGACGCGGTCCTGTCGGTCCATGAGGACAAGGATCGCGGGGAAATGTCTGCGCGCGTGAAGGCGGCACACATGCTGGACATCGCGCGGTTTCTGCACGACGACCCGCGGATGGCCTTCAACCACATCACCGACGTCTGTTCGGCCGATTATCCCGACGACCCCGAACGGTTCGAGGTCATCTACCACGTCCTCTCGCTGCCACACGGCGTGCGTCTGCGCATCAAGGCGCGCGTGACCGAGGAACATCCGACGATCGCCTCCGTCGTCAGCGTCTGGAAAGGCGCCGAGTTCATGGAGCGCGAGACCTACGACCTCATGGGGATTAAGTTCGCCGGACATCCCGATCTGCGGCGTATTCTGATGCCGGAGAACTACGACGAGGGCTATCCGCTGCGGAAGGACTTCCCCACGGAAGGCAAGGGGTGGCGGAGCACCTTCCCTTTCCTGCCGAAGATGGACGAGTCGGCGGTTGCGACGGGCGACAACGAGGTGCCCGAGGCAGAAAAGAAAGCGTTCCGGGCCGGCACCGGCGCGACTTCGACGCGCCGAACCGAAGAACTGCTCCTGAACATGGGCCCTCAGCATCCGAGCACACACGGAGTCCTGCGGGTCGTCCTCGAATTGGACGGCGAGCGGGTCGTCAAAGCCACCCCGGACCTGGGCTACCTGCACCGCGGCGTGGAGAAGCTGTGCGAGGGCTTGGTCTACATGCAGATCATTCCCCACACGGACCGGCTCGACTACGTCTGCTCGATGACGAACAACTATGCCTACGTCCGCGCCGTGGAGAAACTGCTCAACCTCACCGTGCCGGAGCGGGCCGAGTACATCCGCACGATCGTGGCCGAGATGCAGCGGATCATCGGGCATCTGTTCTGGCTCGGCACGCAGGCGCTCGACATCGGAGCAATGACGGTCTTCTTCTGGACCTTCCGCGAGCGCGAAGTGCTGCTCGACATGTTCGAGAAACTTTGCGGCGCGCGGCTGACGCTCAACTACTACCGCATCGGCGGCGTGGACAGCGACTTCACGCCCGATCTCGTCCAGGGGATGAACGCGTTCCTGGACACGTTCCAGGCACACATCAACGAGTACGACTCGCTGATCGCCAACAATCGGATCTGGGTCGGCCGGACCAAAAACGTGGCGGTCATCTCGGC
>JBGPNZ010000207.1:0-4397 GCA_041487795.1 Nitrospiraceae bacterium | reverse complement strand
TCACCGACAGCATCGCGATCTGGTCCGTCTCCATGCCCAGGAGGCGCTTATCCTGCAAGGCGAAGAGGTCTTTCGTGAAGTCCTGGATGGCCGTCGGATTGACTTTGTAGATCGGCGCGTCCGGAGTGGTCACGGCATAGGCTTCCCCGCTGGACGGATTCGGTTGGTAGAGTTTTAGAATCTGGTCTGCGCCGCCGACGGTGGCGGTGATCTTCACGAGCGGCGGCCCGAGTCGCGCAGCCAGTTTGCCGCGTTCCGGCCCCGCATCCACGAAGGCCAGCGCTTTCAGGTCCGCGAGCTTGACGATGAGGTTGCGGACTGCCGGCTGATCGGCCTTGGCCTCGATGGGAAAACGAATGCGCCACAGTTTTTTGTCTTTCTCATCGAATCGCTCCAGCAGCACTTCGGTTTTGGGATTGCTCATCCGCAGCCGCTCGATCGCATCCTGCGGGAGCGGCAGCACGTCTTTTCTTCGCAGACTCGTCAGCGTCTTGTTCAACAGGATTTTCGGCGGCAGGTCCGTGAGCAGCACCTGCTTATCCGAAGCCCGCATGGCGTAGAGGGTGGACGAAATCGGACCGATGTCGCCCAGCGACAGCGTCTCCCGACGGTCGCCTGCGACAATGGTCAGCATGACAGGAGGATGCTCCAAGCCGAACGGCGCGAGTGCGGCCGCCCGTTCCTCGACGACCCGGGTGACGGTGCCGAGCAGCAGCGCCCGCAGCAGGTTGCCCACCTCGCGCGCGTCGGCGTCGGTCTGAATCGGGGCGGTGATGGCCCAGGTCCGCTTGTCGTCCGGCGTCAGGACGATATCGGGCCCGCCGGCGGAAGTATGGATCGTGAGGCCGGTGATGGCTCGCTCCTCAAAGGACAGGAGCTTCTTTGCTTGTGTATCGGTCTGGAGTTTTTGGCGTTCGGTGGGAAACTCGACAAAGTAGAGATAAGCGCCCAGTCCAACCAATGAGATTGCGAGGGCGATGGTGAAGCCGTATTGCTTCATGGGCTCAGAGGCGGCGTCGCCGCCGCCAGGTCGCAATCCCCCAGAAAAAAGTCAGCGCAGGCAGCAGGAGCACCTGGACATAGAACAAGGTGCGTTCCTGCGCCGGGTTGGGCACGAAGGGGCGCATGGCCGGTTCCTTGGGCGTGATGGAGATCAAGTCGCGTTCTTCGGCCAGCCAACCCATCGTATGCAGCAGAAAATCGGTGTTGCCGGGAAAGTTGACGTAGGCGTTGCTGGCAAACGACGAGTTGCCGACGATGACGATCGCCGGCTGGTGGTGGCCTTCTGCAGCCTGTTGTTTGGGGGTGCTCGCCACCGCCAACGGCAACGGACCGCGCACGTCCGATTTGTCGTCCAGTTTAAAAGCCCCTCCCTGTGCGTTCATCACCGCGCGGCTCTGCGGCGAGGTCTGGGCGAGCGGAGTGGCCGACCACGTGCGGTTTCCCGTGTCATCCAGGACGAGATAGCGCGAGTCCGGAAACAGGACGACGGACGTGAGGTCCTGGGTGATCTCATGTTCCGTGAAGCGTCGAATCAGAAGAAAATTGATGCCGCTTTGCGCCAGCCGGTCCTGAAAATCCACGAGCACGCCTTTTCCTGTTTTCACGCCCCACGGCGCCAGAAGCCCGTCCAGGTCGGCTTGCGAGCCGGGGTCTACCATGGCCAGCAGGCGGCCGCCGCCGGCGACGTAGCGGCCGATCCGGTCCTGTTCCTCTTTGGTCACGGGGCGGCGGGGGCCGGCCAGCACGAGCACCGCCGTGTTCGCCGGCACCGCGCTTTCCTGCAGCAGCGTCAGGGCGCCGACTTCGTAACCCTGCTTCTCCAGCGCCGCCTTCACGAGCGAGAAGCCGCCCTTGTCCTGATCGGCAGTGGCCCGTTCGCCGTGGCCTTCGAGAAAGACGATTCGTTTTTTCTCGTCTTTGGAGACGCGGATGAGCGCGCCGGTCAATTCGGCTTCGGAGGCGGTGGTCACGCGGTTTGTCTGCCCGCCGCTCTCGACGACGGCCATGTCCGTTCGCGTGACGCCAAGTTGCCGCGCCAGGCCGGGCCGCCGTTCAGGGTCCACGTACTCGATGCGCAGCTTATCGCTGTGCGAGCGGTAGCTGTCGAGCAGGTCCCGGTACGTATTGAACGCTGTGCTGCGCTCCTGCGAAAAAACCGTGATCTTCACCTCCCGCGTGAGCCCGCGCAGCACGCGATGTGTCTGCGGCGACAGCGTGAATCGCTGCGTCTCGGAAAAATCCCACTGTTTGGCGTGGCGGGCCGCCAGGACGTTCACAATGACCAGGATGCCGGCAAACAGCGCCACCATCAGAATGCTGTTGGCCCCCATGCGTGTCGAGCGCCGGGTGGAAAAAGCTTTTACCGTTTCGAAATGGAGAACGAAGAAGGCGATCAAGCAGATCAACGCCAGCCCTTCGCAGAGCGAGACGAGCCACAGTTTGTCCGGAGCCAGGCTGTAAGCGACCAGGCCGGCCACGCCGAGCGAGGTGCCGACAATGCCGATGGTGGGCGCAAAGCGGTTCATAAGTTGGTTCGAGGTACGAGGTTCGAGGTTATTTCCATCGCTGGGACTCCACCACGCGGTGCGTCAGGAAGAGCATGAACAGGATGCCGCAGACATAATAGACCAGGTCTTTGGTATCCACGAGGCCGCGGACCAGCCGGTCGTAATGCTCGATGAAGGACAGATACGAGATCGTGTTGCCGACCGGCGTATCGCCCAGAATGGAGCCCATCGCGCCCATCAACCAGACGGACAAGAGAATGCCAAAGCTGAGGAACGCGGCGACGATCTGATTTTCGGTCAAGGCCGAGGCAAACACGCCGACGGCCAGAAACAGCGCGCCCATCAGCAGGAGGCCCAGATACCCGGTGAACACGGGCGCCCAATCGAAGCTGTTGAACATGGCGAGCACCACCGGCACGACGCCGGTCAGGGCCAGCATGCCCAGGTAGATCAGGAACACAGCCACGAATTTTCCTGCGACGATGTGGTTGATCCCGACCGGGGAGGTCATCAGGAGTTCGAACGTCTTGAGCTTGCGTTCTTCCGCGAAGCTGCGCATGGTCAGGATCGGCAGCACAAGCAGCAGGATGATCGCCGTGCTGTAGAAGGTCGGGCGGAAGACCAGATCGTTCAAGTTGATTTTTGCCGCCAGGCCCTGGATCTGCATCAGCCGGATGGCCTGGGTGCCGGCGTTCACCACCGCGATGTAGGACAGCACGCCGAAGATCAGCAGGAACACGGCGCCCACGACATAAATAATGGGGGAGGTGTACGCCGAACGGAGTTCCTTCGCGACAATGGCTTGGGCCGGCGTCATGCCTGCGCCTCGTGCGGCGCTTCGCCGCCGCTTCGTTCGCCCATGCCGTCTTCATGTTGCGTGAGGCGGAGGAAGACGTCTTCGAGTGTCATCGAGATGGTTTTGAGTTCCAGCAGGCCCCAGCCGTTGGTGACGACGAACCGCGCCAATTCGTCCCGCAGATCGCGGCCGAGGGCGCACTCCACCAAATACGCGCCGCCGTCCGCCGGCGCAAAGACGCTGACGATGCCGGGAATGCCGCGCAGACGGTCCGCGAAGTTGTGCGGCGGCGTCTTCACCGTGAGGCTGATTTTTTCCGAGCGGCGCAGACGGGCGGAGAGATGTTCCGGCGTGTCCACCGCGACGATCCGGCCTTCGTTGATGATGACGACCCGCTGGCAGACCGCGGTGGCCTCCGGCAGGATGTGGGTGCTGAGAATGACGGTGTGCGAGCCGGCCAGGCTTTTGATCAATTCCCGGATCTCGATGATTTGCTTGGGATCGAGGCCGACGGTCGGTTCGTCCAGAATCAGCACCGGCGGATCGTGCAACAGCGCCTGGGCCAATCCCACCCGCTGGCGGTAGCCGCGAGACAGGTTGGCGATCAGGCGGTGGCGCACGTCGCCGAGGGACACCTGTTCGATGACAAGGGGCATCCGCTCACGCAGGGCCGCGCCCTTCATGCCTTTGAGCCGCCCCACGAAGGTCAGGTATTCCGACACGGTCAGCTCCTGATAGACCGGCGGGGTTTCCGGCAGGTAGCCGATGCGCGCTTTGACTTCCTGCGGCTGCTCGAAGCAGTCGAACCCGTCCACCGTCGCCGTGCCTTCGGTGGCCGGCATGAAACAGGTCAGGATGCGCATGGTGGTGGTCTTGCCGGCGCCGTTCGGGCCGAGGAACGCCAGGACTTCTCCCTTGTTGACGGAGAACGTCACGCGTTCGATGGCGGTCCGATCGCCGTATCGTTTGGTGATGTGTTGAACGTCGATCATGCGAGAGGATTGAGCGGCTGGATATTAACTGCCGCGTTCCAGCCAGTCAAGGGACAGTTGCGGGGGAAATATGTTTGCGCTCGGGGAGGCTTTGATGGG
>JBGPNZ010000206.1:0-4404 GCA_041487795.1 Nitrospiraceae bacterium | reverse complement strand
TACGGCTCGCTTGCTTGCGATGGGTGCCTCCCGCGTTGCGGCTCGCTCTTCAGGAGCGGAGGACTCGTACCTGACGGCTCGCTTCCAATGGGCGGGTGACTCACGTCCTACGACTCGCTCTAGGGCCACGGAGGACTTAGTCGCGACGACTCGCTCAGTCATGGTGGGCATCTCGTATTCAACGGCTCGCTCTTGCGAAGCGGAGGACTCGGCGCATACGACTCGCTCGAAGGCGGCGGGCGACTTCCGATTTACGGCTCGCTTCGGGAGGACGGACGACTCATCATTGACGGCTCGCTTTCCTCTGATGGACGACTCGGAGATTACGGCTCGCTCTTTGCTCGTGGGAATCTCGGCTTCCACGGCTCGCTTCCTGCTCATGGACGACTTGTAGTAGACGGCTCGCTCGGGTGTAACGGGCGTCTTCCTGCTCACGACTCGCTCATCACGGACGGAGGACTTGGGACTGGCGACTCGCTCACTGTAGGTGGAGGACTTCAGTTCTACGGCTCGCTTCAGCATGACGGGCGGCTTCAAGACTACGGCTCGCTCTTCGTGGACGGGTGACTTGATTCTGACGGCTTGGGCGCGGCGGAAAGATGGCAAAATAATTCCAAAAGGCAGACGGACTGATTGGGAGCATGCTTTTTTGTCCCGTGAAGTGACTTCATCTTGAGTTTCACCAGTGACGAACGGAATATTGGCTCCACTCTGGATGGGGACGGACCCGTTCATCAGAAATCCGTCCACGTTTGAAAAATTTCCTGGGCGCGTGCTGGTCATTTCGGTTTGCCGATTGCCCTGCGGAGGAATATCTCGCACAACTCAGCGCCGAATTTCTGCCGAATGTCCTCGATCATCTGGAAGTTTTCCCTCATCGCCGTCTCCATGACCTCGGCAGGACATTCGGCGACCCAGCCGGGCTGGACTTCCTCCAAGCGCATGTAGAGGAACTCGGCTTCGAGGGCCGAGCACCCGTGCTCTTGGCAGATCGCGAGAAACGAATCGCGAGTCATTGTGCCGAATCGCTGCGCGTGTGCGCTGTGCTCATGACACGGGATTATACGCTCGCTTGTTGCGACAGCGCCGACACAAGCCGCTCGCGCTGATTGTGATCAATCGCTCGCAGCCATCAGCGCGGCACGGGTGAAGGCCCTTGATCATCTTGACGAGCCAAGGCGGCAGAGGGTACGGCTTGCCCGCGTGCGCCAATTTCATTCTGCGCCTACGCTCGCGCTCATTCATTTCGTCAAGTGAGAAAGTCTACAGGCCATGCTGCGAGTGTCTGGTGTCTCTCAGCCGACCCTATCAGGCCATGAGCCGACCCTTTTGAGGCCGTTGGCCCTTGGCATGTTGGACATGGCATAGCACTTGACGAAATGATCCCTCTGCTACTGGGGTGCTGAGACAGGACTTTTCTCTTGTTCTCTAGGCTACTTGGCTGGAATTCGTCAACTGGCTCCATCGACCGTGAATCTACAATGACCCTAGACTGACTGTCAACGGCTGATTTCTAGGGCTCTCCGTGGCGGGAAACGGCCCCTCAATCGGCTCTTCTAGCGGGCTCTTAGCGGGCTTTCAGAACGACGGCGAAGACGTACACGGCAGTCATCAGAAAGCCGCCGATCATCATGAGAACGAGCAGGTCGGCGGCCCACGGTCTGAGGTCGATCTGGTGCCACCGTGAGGGCTTCCAGAGTGACGGCACGAAGACACGGTCGATCATGACCCAGAATCGGTCGGTGAGTGACGGCTGATACTGACGGCCGCCGGTCACGGTGAGGGGCTGATAGGCCCGACACCGACAACGTTCCTGATTCATCACGGTCAGGTCGAGTGCACAACACCGGCCGTTGCCACCCTGCTCGCCTCCGGTGGTGTAGGTGATCTCGTGTTGGGCTCGGTCATGGCCGCAGCGACACGGATTGATGACGGTGATAGTGGCGAAGGGCCGAGAATCATACTCAAGACAGCCGCATGGAGGAACCCGAATGTCACACCGACCGTGGCCTGAACTTTCGTGGTCGGACTGATTGTGACCACACCGACAGGTGGTGGCGAGTAGTCTGGCCGTGCCGCTAAGACCGAGCCGTCGGCCGGGATTTGGGGCCGTTGACGGTGGCGGTGGCCCAGGCGGCGTGTGAACGTGCATCTCCGACGGCGCGGACATCGGACTTAACGAGCCCTGCGCTCCTGTCGGGCCTTGTGCTCCTTGCAGCCCAATAAGGGCGGCGTCACCATCAGTGCCACCGTGGGGGCCATAGAAATCGTTGATTTCATCTTGGCTGACGCGGCAGCCGCACGACGAGCAGTGATACGGACGTTCGGCAGCGGTTGCCAGATGAACGGCTAGCCGGTGCGAGCAGTGAGGGCACGCCCGCATGTCATGGCCGCCGAATGGCCGCAGCGACGGATCATAGGCCGCAGGGTCGAAGACCTGATGACCGTACTGGTCGAGCGGGACGTTTGAAGGCTTCGGCTCGGGCGGCGACTTGACCGGCTCACCGTCCTCGAAGGGCTGATCACCAACGACGATTCGGCGTTTCATGGCGGGATATGTTTCCAGAGGACTTCATCACCACCGCCTTCCACCACTTCGACCATGCCTTCGGCAACGAGGACGGTGAGCCAGAATCCAACCACATTGGCGTGCCAGTTCTTTGTCTCTGGATCCTGCTCGAAGATGTCATCACCAACACGGTGGATGCTGCGGCCTCTCGTGCGCCAGATGCGCTGTTTGAGTAGGTTGATCCGGCGCTTGTTAATGAACGCGGGCGGGTAGCCGGTGAACTTGGCTAGGCGCTGCACGGTGGTGCCGACAAAGAGCGCGGAGAAGATCAGCACGGCGGTTTTGAACACGTCATCATTTTCAGTGAGTGTCGGGTCGAGTGCCTTCACGTCCTTACGGATGTCAGTGAGGATGTCCGTGAGAATTTCCTTGTCGGTGTCAACGTCGGTTTTCTTCCTCTGCGGCTTGATTTCGGTTCTGGCCCGAGTGACCGGGTTGACGGTGGCAATCAACGTGCGCTCGTCAGGGCCGAAGACTTTCACGGCAGGCATGCTGAGGGTTTCAGGCATCAGGCGGCTGGCTCCGGTAGATTCCCACGTTGACAACCCAATAGTGAGTCGCGACGGCAAGCATGATGAGGTTGACGAGGGCCAGAAGCCATCTACCATCGGCGAACGAAGACACCGTCATGTAGCCTAGAAACGTGCAGAGCACAAAGCCGATGATAATCATGAACCGTGCCCCCTCACGAAGCGATTTCACTTTCTCTCTCCTCGTACTGGAACGCGATGATGAACGGCCAGACCACAAGGTTCGCGGAGATGATCTCAACCCACCAGAAGCAACGGCAGAAGATCACGAGCCACACGTTGACCGCCATCCATACGACAGAGAGGGTCATGAACCATGCCGAGCCTTGGGCAACGGTCATGCAGTCGGTCGATGGCCTTGCTTTCTCCGGCCACGCAGCATCTTGATCCGCTTAGCGAGATATTTGTTCAGGCGCTTCATATACGAATCAAACGCCTCCTTCTTCACTGGCCCAGGCGCACTCATTTGGGTCTGTGGCCCTCGTCATCAGCCGTGTGGTCTTTCGGCTCATGCGGGCCGGGGCCGGGATTATAAACGTGCTTGCCACAGATGTACTTCTCACAGCCGGGGCAGTAGTCGTCGCCCGTGCATTTGTAACCGCAGAGTTCGCACGTGTTTTCCATTGTCGATCTCCTTTTGACTTCGTTCTCCCAATCATCGGGCGGTGGAATTGCCACCCCTTCTCGCCGCAGTCGTTCACGCAGGGCCACGAGCGCACGCTCACGGGCTTCGAAATGCTCAGCGCTTTCATTCGGCTGCAACACTAATTCGACCATCAGTCGCGTGAGAACCTTGGACTCGGGCCAACTCGCCATGTATCGTGCGAAGTATTTTCCACGCTCACCGGGGCCAGTCAGGTCATATTCGTCTCTCACCGTGGCCTCCTGAAAATGAACACGGGCTCCTGTTTGACTTCGTCGTCCTCGCCACTCTGAGCCGATTCATCAAAACTGCCTTGGCCGAAGTGGGTGCCGAACCTGATGTACTCGGTATTTTCATGCTCGAACCCTGCTGCGGCACCAGCCTCTAGCGCCGATTGAGCGAGGGGGAACACACGGTTGCGGATTTTGATGTCGGCGATGTTGATGATGCACCGCTTGCCGGGCTTGAGGACGGCGTAGCATTTTTCCATGAGCGGTTGCAGGAAGCCCTCACGCCACGATTCGAAGGTCGTGTACCGCAGCGCCGATTGGGTCGGCTCATCGGCGTAGGCTTCTTTCATGAAGTACGGCGGGCTGGTCATGATGAAGTCGGCTTCGAGGTCTTCGAGGTCAGCGTCTTCGAACGGCTGATTGATCAACGTC
>JBGPNZ010000205.1:0-4408 GCA_041487795.1 Nitrospiraceae bacterium | reverse complement strand
GATCGTCGAACGAGCGGATCGCGCTGATGCCGGAGCGGCCTTCCAGCGCCGCTTTCCAGAATTGTCCGACACCAATCCCGATCGGGGACACGGCGCCGAGACCGGTGATGACGACCCGTTGGCTCATGGGAAAATCCGTGCGTGTGCGCTGACGAGGCGAACGATTGAGATAATCACGGCTTCGTTCTTTTTACTCTATGCGTCCCGTGCCGTCAATGTTTCACAAAGCTCGTAGCGGGTAGCCGATAGCGAATAGCTCGGACATCTTTGCTGCTCGCTACTTGCTGTTCGCTAATGTCTTACCTGCAGGAACAGTGCAGATCCAAACGAAAAGAACAAGATGTTTGCCAGCCAGCCGGCCATGACCGGCGCCAGCGCGCCGCTGTGGCCCAGCGCGATGGCGACCGAATGGGCGGTCCAGTACAGAAATCCGATCGCGAGCGCCAGCCCGATGCCCATCGCCATGCCGCGTCCGCGGACGCCGCTGTGTTGCAGGCTCAAGGCGATGCCGACCGTGGCCATGACGATGCTGACGAAGGGGAAGGCGATCCGTCCGTAATAATCGGTCAGGAATCGAGCCACGTTATAGCCGTCTTTCCGGAGCCGGTTCGTGTAGGTGCGGAGGTCCGCCAGCGTCATCTCCTCCGTCTCGGTGGACAGCCACGTGCTGAAATCCTCCGGGGTCTGCGACAACGGAATGGGCGCATGCTCGAACGCTTCGACGCGAACGCCGCCGTCCGGCAGTAAGTGCCGATGCGTTCCGTCCAGCAACACCCACCCGTGCGCCGTGTAGTGCGCGCCGGTGGCTTCGGTCATCCGCAGGAGCCGGAAATCCTCGCCCAGTTGGTACAAGCTGATGCCGTGCAGCGTGAAACCGTCCGGCTCGACCAGGTCGAAATTCATCAGCGTCCGGTCGCCGATCTGGATCCATGAGCGGTCCGTCTTGACCGACGGGCCGCCCGGCTTCTTTTCAATTCTGGCAGTCTTGACGTAGTCGGCTTGGGCCGTTGCGTAGGGGATGATGATGGCGCTGAAGAGGAACAGCACGCAGGCCACTGCGGCGGAGAACAGAAAAAAAGGAGCGGCGATGCGGGGCAGGCTGATGCCGCAGCTTCGCATGGCGGTGATCTCGCGGTTCCTGGAGAAGATGCCGAGGGTCAGCAGCGTGGCCATCAGCATGGCCAGGGGGGCGATCTGAAAGAAAATCGCCGGCGTTCTCAGCGCAAAATACTCCGCGAGGGTGACGAGTTCGACGTCATATCGGATGAACCGTCTGACTTTCTCGAAGAAGTCCACGACCAGATAGACGGTCATGAGGCCGGACAGGCACATGCCGAAGACCTTGACCAGTTCGCGCAGCATGTATTGGAATAAAATCGTCATGGTGGTTATTGGCGGTTCATGCGGATAAACAGGGCCACGGTCACGGCGAAGAAGAGCGCGTTCGGCAGCCAGGCTCCGGCGAAGGGGGGCAGCACCAGGGTCGTGACAAAAAACTCGCACAGTACGTTGAGCACGTAATAGGCGATGACGATGCCCACTCCGACGGCGAACCCTCCGATGCGCCCTGACCGCTTCGAGACGATGCCGATCGGCACGCCCAGGATGCCGAAAATCAGGGCGGCAGTGGGGAAGGCCAGATCCTTGTAGGATTCCATCAGCCGGCGTAGCGCGCCGGCATCCTGCCAGTTCGAGCGTTCAAGCTGGGCGAGCACCGCTTCGCGCGAGGGGCGTTCGTCTACGGCGGCGTACACGCTTTGATCGAGGCTCAGTTTCAGGTCGTAGCTCGAAAAAGACACCTGGTGGTATTGCTCAAGATCGTTGGGGCGGCTGTGCACGGTGCCGTTCAACAGGCGCAGGCCGATCTGGCTGTTGCCGGGATCGTTCAGAAGCGCGTAATCGCCGGCGACGATGACGCGGCTGTCGGCCGGGTTGCGATCGTCGGCAATGAAGATGCCTCTGCGGAACGGGCCGGCCCGGCTGTCGGAGACGTAGATCACCATGTGCGGGACCGGTTCGTTGAAGACGCCCCTGTCCAGCGCCAGAGTGAGTTTATCCCGAAGCAAGCTCGTGGCCAGTTTTTTAAGCGAGACGCTGGTCCACGGTTGACCCCACTGCGAGAGGGCCAGGGTCAAGCCGAAAACCAGGCAGGAGAATAGCAGAACGGGACGGGACAGGCGCAAGAGGCTTAAGCCGGACGCCCGCATGGCGACGAGTTCCTTGTCGAACGACAGCCGGCCAAAGGCTGTAATCGAGGCAATGATGCCGGCGATGGGGAGCGTCAGGACCAAAAAGGACGGCAAGAGATGGAGAAAGACTTTGATGACGGCAGCGATCCCGACGCCTTTGGAGACCAGGAGTTCGACCAGGCGCAGCAGCTCTTTCGTCAGCATCACGAAGCAGAGCGCACTCAGGCTGATGGCGAAGGGCGCCAGCAGCTCGGCAAAGATGTATCGGTCGAGAATTTTTCGCACGGCCACTCCACACACACGATAACACGGATAGGAAAATATACGGGATTTCCAATGGCTTGTAAATTAAACCGCGAAGCTTGCACGAGCATCCCGCGCGTCAGAAACCGTATGGATACGTAAAAGAATATCTTGACAGCCCTACCACCCTATGTTAAATGCTTGCCCGAAATTTCAAGTGTTTCGGGATACACATGCGGATAGTCATTGTGTTGCAAGGGCCGCAGGAGGGGGTTCCTTCTGCGGTATTTTTTTGTCCGGTTTGCGAGACGGGTGGGGTGGGTGGCCATCCCGCCTTGGTGTGAGGAAAGGAGGGGCGCGTGAGGAGTAAAGGTACCGTCAAGTGGTTCAATGATCGGAAGGGGTTTGGGTTCATCCGTCTTGAAAATGGAGAAGACGTCTTTGTGCACTATTCCGCGCTCCAAGGAGAAGGGTTCAAGACTCTGAAAGAAGGCGAAAACGTCGAGTTCGACGTCGTGCAAGGAGCAAAAGGGCCGCAAGCCGCCAATGTGTTGAAGATGTCCGGTAGCGCGCCGAATCCCACTCCTTCTTAACGACACGGTTCCGTTACAGACAAAGGGTCCACAGCCGGCGCTGTGGACCCTTTGTTATTGTGAGGCCGTTTCGTAGGACACCGTTCTAAAAATCTGCGCTGCGACCTGCCGTTTTCTTGACAAGATTGCGGTCCGCCCTTTACTCTGGCATCGAGAGTCCTCAAGCGGAAGGTGTACCGTGGCCCTTGATAAAAGCGCAGTTCTCGATAACGCCCAGAAATACGCGGCGCAGGGCAAGCTCACCGAGGCGATTGCCGAGTGGAAGAAGCTGGCCGATCTCTCGCCGAACGACGGCGCTCCCTACAACGCCATCGGCGATCTCCATCTCAAGAAGAATGCCACCAACGATGCGGCGGAGGCCTATTTCAAGGCGGCCGCGGCCTTTCGGGCCGGTGGGGTTGCGCTGAAGGCCATCGCGGTCTTTAAAAAAATCCTCAAGATCGATCCCAACCAATTCTTAGCGTACAAGTGCCTCGCCGATCTGAATGCGGAGCGTGGCCTGGTCAGCAATGCTGTCGCCGACTACCTGGCGCTCGCGAAGCTCTACCTCAAGGCCGGCAAGGCAAAGGATGCGCTGGATGCCTATCATGCGGCCGTGAAGCTCGAGCCCTCCAATCTCGATGCCAGACGACAACTGGCGGATCTCTGCTTGAAGCAGGGATGGCAGGAAGAAGGTGTCAAAGCCTTCATCGAGCTGGGGCGAGAATGTGCCAACCAGCGTCGCCCGGCCGAAGCCAAGGAAGCCTACCAAAGCGCGCTCAAAATCGATCCAAGGAACCGGGAGGCCGAACAGTTGCTGCAGGCCTTGGAATCGGGCGGAGCGGCCCCACCGCCGTCGGCTGGTGCGGCGAGTGGAGCGGCGGGAGTACAGGTCAGTCAGATCGATCCCAATAATCTCGGCGCGGTCGCCAAGCCTGCGCTGCTCGAATATGCCAATACGCAGATGAACAGCGGCCAGTATGGGCCGGCGGAAGCGGCCCTGTCCGAACTGCTAAGTCGGGAGCCCGGCGAACCGGAGGTCTGCCGGCTGCTCGCCAGAGTCCATCTCAAGGCGGGGCAGATCGTGGTGGCGCGGGGAGAAATTCAGTTCTTTGCGGAAACGGCCATCCGATCCGGGGAGTACAAGCTGGCCGAATCCATGATCCGGGAATTTCTTGAGGTCAATCCGACGTCCGTGACGATGTTGGAGTTGCTGGGCAAGGTTCATGAAGAGAGCGGTGACAAGGCAACAGCCGCCACCCATTATGGGCGGGCGGTCGAGGTGCTCCTGGAGCATCCGGATCCGGACAATCCTACTCTGTCTATCGAGATATTCGAAAAAATCAAGGAAATTGCCTCGTCCAGTCCTGTCGTTGCGAAACTGACGGCCTTATTCAAGGCCGG
>JBGPNZ010000204.1:0-4481 GCA_041487795.1 Nitrospiraceae bacterium | reverse complement strand
GAACAACAAGTTTGAGTTTCATGGCGCATTCGAGACGGAAGACGAGGCAAAGAACGCGGCGATTCAAGCACTGAGGCCGAAGCGGACGCCTGTGCCTGTGGAGGAGCCATGCCAAAAGCCGACGAGTACGAAGACGAGGCCAAAGAGGAAGATAGTTCTGTAGACGAAGACGAGGACGAAGGTGAAGATGAGGACGCGGACGACAGTGATGTTGAGGTTGACGAGCAAGAAGAAGAGGAAGTTGAAGAGGAGGAAGAGGTGAAGTACTACATGAGCCCGCAGGAACGGGAAATCTTCATGTGGAAATGCTTCGCGCTGCTTAACTGCGACAGCCGAGAGGAATTGGAACACATGATTGTCGCCATGTCCCTCGGCGCGATGGAGATGCCGACCGCCCTCAACATAAAGGCGATGCGCGAGCGGACGATGGAGCATGTTTCGAAACTCATCGGCAACGAGGCAGCGGCGAAACTCAGGAAGATCGTGCTCTGATGCCGACGAAGACCGGCGAATACACGGAAAAGGAAAAGCGCAAGATCGCCGAGGCGCGTCAGGAGTTCTGGATATACCAATCGCTTCTGCTTGCCAACACCGAAGCGGAGGTGGACAGTCTACTGCTGAAAGGGGCGCTGTTTATTTTCGGCTCGCCTGATGAAAAAAATTTGGCTGTCATGAAGGCGCGGGCGACTGAGCACGTGAACATGATTAAGAACCCGTCGAACGATCCGAAACGGAGAATCGTGCTGTGATTGACCGCTACATTCTCAACGCAAACGGTGAACCTGTGCCATGCCCTGACCTGATGAAGTGGGGCGCGTGGTTCGGGAATGGAGAAGGGCGCATCGTCGCGAAGACGGCAGCGGGCGGGTCGATGGTCTCGACCGTCTTCCTTGGTCTTGACCATAATTTCTGCGGCGACGGCCCGCCGATTCTGTGGGAGACGATGATCTTTAATGGCCCGCACGATGGGTGGCAGAATCGCTATGCGTCTCGACAGGCGGCGTATGACGATCATCAGCGGATCGTCCGCTTGCTTCAAGGGGGAAAGAATCCAGACGACGACGAAGAGCCGCCTACAGGCAGAAAGATTGTCCTATGAGATGGCCGTGGCAGCGCCGATTTCATTCTTCTGACGAAGGGCAAGTTGCGACCTCGCAACCCGTGGCAGGTATTGTTCATACCCAGTACAGCACGCCAGAAGAAGGGTTGAGTCTTGCTCCGCTGAATCTTGGTCAGTCGGAGCATTCGACTTGGGTTATGGTTTACGCACTCGTTGAAGAGGGTCGCGCTTGTGGAAAGGGGTTTGACACGACTGTTCTTGTTCTTCCAGAGAAGAAGATTATCTTCGACTTTGAGTTTACTGCCCGCCGCACTATCATTTGGAGGGGCTGCGTGGTGAAGAAGGGAGACGATGCAGTCTTCCACTTGTCGTTCTCTCTTCATGAGCATAGCGAAGAGAAGTTGCCGGGTGATTCGGCCGCAGAAGAGCACGGCGAAGGGCGCTTGACGTTGACCGGAAATAGAAAGATCGTCCTGTGATCAGCGCGGCCTTCGAGCAGCAGGGAGTCATCGTTGTAGTTGAAGATCACGGGTGGCCCGCTGACACTTTCCCGGTGATGGGGCCGAGGCTGAAGGTCTTGCTCGACGGTAAGATGCTTGTCATTCATCCCGCTGAAGAGCAACAGGTTCGGCTCTGGCTAGAAGGCATTACGAAAGAGACGAAGGGCCGCACGCTGATCAACCCACGTTTCACGCTGGTGGCTGCTGATGACCCGCCGCCGTGGGGAGAAGGGCCACATGCTGTGACGGTAAATCTTGTGGAATACTACGATGACGGCAAGCCGATGCCGCGCTTCTCTTCACAGATTCAAAGCATTCCGGTTCTCAGGAGGATTGTCCTGTGAGTCCACTGAGCGAGGAAAAACACGCGCTGTTCTTCGAGTTGACTACCATCGTCGGCCATATTGCCGAGAACGAGTACGCACACTTGCTGCTCTCCATCGGCGGCGTTGTCTTCAAGGTCTATCCGGGCAGGTACGCCGCACTCACGAAGCCTGAAAAACTGAAGCGCTTTGCCGCTTTTGTCCTCGCGCTCAAGAAAATCGAAAAGGACGACGACTTCGCGTTCTCTCTTCGCGGCTTTGGTGACTTCATGGAGATCGGCATCGTCCATGCTGACGGCATGGAATGGCTGCCGTGTGAAGTCAGTGGAACTGAACTGCCAGCACGTGCAACTCACTTCACCATCCCGTCACTAGAAGGTGAGCCTGAGCGCGACGTGCCCATCAGGAGGATCGTGCTATGAGAGCGCTCGTCAAGGGAATCGAGTACAGGCGGAGGTTCATCCCTCTCTTGGTGTCTCAGTCAGGGCAGGTGCCACTAAGCCACGTGTACACGGGCCTTGATATAAGTGTGACGGCCGACCTGATACTGACAAACGAAGAAATGGACAGCGCGGGATTCACGTCGACGCAGGACATGGCGAATCGAATCGGCGAGGCGATAGAAAAAGCCTTCGAGCCGTCGCCGACTGGTCAGAAGACATCGCCCGCTGTCATCACGGAGATAGGTAGGAGGAGAATTGACCTATGATCGGCGTCACGCGTTTTGAGGTTAGAGTGACCGCTGAAGAGCATGGCATCATGCGCATCTATATCGAGGCGCTGGCGACTCTAGAGGAAATGAAGATTAGCGGCAATACGTGGGATGCAGTTATCCGCGCCGAGGCTGCGTTGCAGGCTGCGTTTGCGAAAGAGCCCATACCAACAACGACAGAGATCATTCAGGTATTGAGAGAAAGGAAAATCGTCCTGTGAGAACGCCCGTTGTCTCGACCGGCGCGTACTATCTCGGCATCGACCCAGGCTTGAGCGGCGTGCTTGCCGTGATTTACGATGTGCACGGTCGGCGGCCGGAGATTTCAGTCTACAAAGCGCCGATCATCATGGTGCCGAAGAAGAAAAAAGGTTACCGTACGGAGTATGATGTGCACGCATTCGGCAAACTACTTACGCCGTTCAGGAATTGTGTCTCTGTCGCCGGGCTCGAATTGCTTTCAGGCTACCCGGCGCTGTCATCTCAAGCCCTCTTCGCGATGGGCCGTGGCATGGGCCTATGGGAGATGGCGCTGGCGGCCAACTGTATTCCGTACACGCTGATTCTTCCGCAGAAGTGGAAGAAGGAGATGGGCGTCCTTGTGCCCGAAAAGGACGACAAGAAAAGAAAAGCGGCGGCGGTGCTGAGAGCAAAGCAGTTGTTCCCGTGGCTTGACTTCCCGCTGGTGAAAGATCATAACAAGGCCGATGCCGTCCTGATCGCCGACTACATGCGGAGGATGAATCCGCAGTGAGGCATCGGTACGAGGATTTCCCGCTGATGGACGAGGGACACGTGGTCGGTTACATGCCGACCATCCGCTGTGGTGAGTGTGGCAACCTCAATGCTGTGGTATTCTTCGCCGACCGGGACGTTGCATGCCCGGTGTGCGGCACGCCGCTAGTGCAGATCGCGGGGTATATATGACACGAGAGCCGGTCACGTCTCAGCCGAACACCGAGATGCAGCGGATCGAGTACATGGGCATCGACGTTCTGCAACGATGGCCGAAGAATCCCAAGGACCACGATCTCGGCGCGATTCAAGCGTCCGTCAGCCGGTTCGGTTACGTAGCGCCCATCCTCATCGACGAGAAGAGCGGCAGAATCGTTGCCGGGCACGGCCGTCTCGACCTGCTCGTGCAGATGAGACACAACGGCCAACCGCCACCGCGCAGAGTCCTGCTCTCACCCGAGGACGGTGAATGGCTCGTGCCGGTCATCCGTGGCATCTCTTTCGCGAATGAACAAGAGGCCGAGGCGTACCTGCTCGCCGACAACCAGACGACGATCCTCGGCGGCTGGAACGACAACGACCTATTCGAGATGCTCTCACGTCAGGCGGCAGCAGACTCTTTGCTCGGCACCGGCTTCGACGCCGAAGATGTCGAAGACCTGCGACAGCGGCTTGGGGCCGAGGCAGGCACCGGGCAGGAAAATGCCTTCACCGTCTACTCGGCCGAGATCGTTGGCGAGCGCATCTTCGAATATTTTCGCCGTGTAGGATTCCCGTACCGCAACCTGCCGCTGCATGCCCAAATGCTTGAGATCAACCGTCTTGCAGCCCTTGAGGGAGACGCGCTGCTCACGAGCAACTACGGCTACCAGGTTGCCGACACGTATCATCCGCACCGATTCAACTGTCATGCCGCAGAAAAAAGATCGCCGACCGATTCGTTCGCCGACGACAACCAATTGCGCCGTGCCATCAGGCTCTCGCTCGAAAATGGCACGATGATCACCACCGAATTCTTCCCGATGCTGGGCTTTGTGGCTGGGACTCAGGCGTGCAGTAACTTCCGACCGGGCATCGCCGTCTACTACTACCGACGGTTCGCGCCTGAAGGTGGCACGGTGCTCGACCCGTGCACGGGCTACGGTGGACGG
>JBGPNZ010000203.1:0-4496 GCA_041487795.1 Nitrospiraceae bacterium | reverse complement strand
TGTGGAAATATTCCCATGCCGGCTACCCTGTTACGCCCTCAGTCACGGCCTGGCCGGGCCACCGGTCGTCTCCGAGGCCGGCGGAGGCAACCTCCCGTACGGTCCACCCGGCGCAGCCCACGGCAGACCCCGCTCGCCGATCAGGAGAGGACTGAGGATCGACTTCAACACAGCCGTGCCGAAATTCTCCGTCCATCCAATGCCGGTCAGGTTGATCATGAAATTATACTGCTGCCGGTCCGGAAACTGCAGGAAGTAGAGGCCTGCCGACCAGCATTTGCACGGATTTTGGTACAAGCCGACCACATCCAGCTCGGGACTCTGCCCGTTTTTGATGTCATAGTACAGCTTGGCTCCGACCGTCCAGCCGAACGGCAGCTTTGTGGCCGCTGTGATCGTCGTAAAATTCAGCTCCGACGTCGGCGTGAACACTTCATTAAAGGAAATCGGATTCCAAATGTCTCCACGGCGCACCCGGTTTCCAGCACGGGTGAACCGCTGCCCGATTTCAACGTACCAGTTGTTCTCCTGCTGAAACCGAAGATCGGTGTTCCATTGGCTGAGTCCCCCCCCATACGGATCAAAAAAGGCGTCCATGGTGAGGGTGTTGTTGATCGTCGGCAGGATGCTGCGCTGCTGCTGCCCAGGAATGGTGACGGGCGGCAGCGCCGGATCTCCGATCACGGCCCGCAGCCAGACATCGGAGAACTTTTTGCCGGCCACGGCGGTCATCGCCGGCTGGACCGGCTGCGTGGCATTGCCGAATTGCACACTCCCGGGAAACACAAACTGTCTGGCTTCCGTTTGCACGCTGCCCGGACGGTAGCTTTGGGCGAGCGTCAGGTCAAGCCAGCTCCGAGTCATTCCTTTCTCGTTCTGTCCCAACAGCCGGCTTTGGAGGGAATAGGTCACCAGGTTTTTTTTCGTCAGATTATCCACGTCGTCGATCTGAACGATCTTGGACTGGTCCGTCGGAGGCACGTATTCATAGACGATCTTCGGCTCGATGGTATGCAGGACGCTCCGGCCGCCGTCCCTGTCAAACCGGCGAGCCAAGCTCGATGCGCCCTCGAGACTGGCCCAGAGCGTTTCCCGGCGCGTGGATTTGGACGTCGCGACACTGTGGGTATAATAGGTTTCACGGAGCTTGATCTGCGGCGTGAATCCGACGACGTGCCCAATCTGCCACTGCTCAGTCGAGAGCGACGGCAGCAGATCCGCGCGGCTGATCTGGAATCCCTCTTCGCGATAAAAATGCGCCGCTCGAGAGTCCATGCCCACCAGGATCGGCCCGCCGAACGGCGCGTAATTGGCAAACCCGTGGCCCAACTCAGGTACCCGTTGGAATGTCTCCTTGCCGCCGGCGTTGAGGGGTTGAAGGTATTGTCCGAGGAGGTACAGGTTGCCGTTGGCCAATCGCTGGTTGACCAGCAGGCCGGAATCCCCGCTCGGCATGGCTCGCTGTGCACCCGAATTGCTGAGTTGGCTCAGATATTCCGGATCGCTGACCAGGAAGGCCGACGCCATCACGCGCAAATCGGGATTGACCTGCTGCGTGTGGATGCCGCTGATCATTGCGCGCGTCCGCTTCACATCGGTGCTGTTTTGATCGACGCCTTCAACTTTCGGCAGATGTTCCTGCTTAAGCACACTTAACAGCCACTGCCCTTTCGACTTGCGATCCAATGCGTAGCGATATTCGAAGTCACTCCCGTATCCAAGGTCTTTCCAATATTGCGGCGAAACCGTCAGGTCCTGTCCAGGAGTGATGGCCCAGAAGAAACTTTGGCGATAGGTCCAGCCGAACCGGTTGTCGTAGCCCGGCGTAGGAACCAGCAGCCCGCTTTTTCTGGCCGTGGCAATCGGGTAGGAAAAAGTCGGGATCGGCACGATCGGTACGTCGTTCACGCACAACCAGGCATCCTTGAGATACACACGGTCGCCCGACATCAGATCCGCATCTTTGAAGGTGAGGCGCCAGGCCGGGACTTCGCCCTTTCGTGCATCGCAATTGGTAAAGGCGCCTTCCTTCGCGCGGTAATGATCCTCGGAGAACCGTTGCATGATGCGGCCGGTAAAGAGGGTATTCGTCAGATTGATATAGAGCTGGCCGTGGGTGAGCACCCCGGCCTCCGTGTTCACGTTCAGCTCCAACCGCTCGGCATCCACATCCGACACCCGATCTTTCAGATGCACATGCCCTTCGGCGATCAATGTCCCGGACAGTGCAAAGAGGGTGGCGTGATCGGAAGTCAGCCGCATCGGCCCCTGCACGATCACCACGGACCCTTCGGCCTCATACACGTCGGTGGTTTGAAAATACTCAATGCGATCGGCGGTGATTTCGACCTGCTGTGATGCCGCAGAAGGCGTCACGACGGCTGTTTGCTGGGAAGTCTCTGCGGCAACGGCCGGGAACGCGGATGCAAGCAGCGCAAGCACCAAGGCAATGCCCGTGCGCGCCGCCAAAAAGGGAATCGCCCATGGGCGGTCAGCCATGTCAGCCCCTTAGAGGGGACAGCCCGCAGCCGAGCAGGATGGCTTTGGTCTCGCCCACCAGCATCAGTGAACCGGTCACCAGAATCAGATCGTCGGGAGCGGCCATCCGTCGCGCGAGGCTGATCGCATCGGCAGGGTCGGAAACCATGCTCGCCGTTCGTCCCCGCGCACGCAGCGGTGCTTCCAGTTCCTGTACCGTTGCCGAACGGGGAATGTGCGCCTGCGTCACAATGACCTCATCCGCGTGCGGGAGCAGATGGTCGAGGAATCCCTCGCGGTCCTTATCCTGCATCATCCCCAACACCAAAATAACGCGTGATCCGGAATGCTGGCGACGAAAATCATCTAGATATATCGCCACGACCGCCGCCGCATCCGGGTTGTGTGCGCCGTCCAGCACGAGCGTAGGGCGGGATTCAACTGTTTCAAGCCGCCCCTCCCAACGGACGGTTCGCAGTCCCTCGCGTACCGCCCCTTCTGAAACCGGTAGGCCTCGCTCCGACACCGCTTCCAGCAAAGCGAGCGCACATGCCGCATTGTCCAATTGATGCCGACCGGTCAGAGGGCAGGCCAATTCCTCATACGATTCTTTCAGCCCCTCGTACCGGAATCGGGCAGGCGACTTGCCTGACACTTTAAAGTCGCCATACAATCGGCTCAACGGCGCGCCACGCTCACCTGCCACGCGCGAGAGCACCGCCGCCGCCTCGCTGGAGACTCGCCCGACCACGACCGGCACTCCGGGCTTGATAATCCCGGCCTTCTCGTAGGCAATTTCGCCGATCGTCTCCCCTAAATAGTCCTGGTGGTCGAGTGCCACATTGGTGATGGCGGCCGCCGCCGGCGTCAGGACATTGGTCGCGTCGAATCGCCCGCCAAGCCCGACTTCGACCACGGCAACGTCGATTCCTGCATCCGCAAATTGCTGAAACGCCATGGCGGTGGTGAACTCAAAGAACGTCGGCTCGCGCGGCTCTCCAGCAGCCGAGCGCACGCAGTCGGTCAAGTCCGCCATACGTTCTTCAGAGATGACTTTCCCATTCACCTGGATCCGTTCTCGAAAATCCATGAGATGCGGCGACGTGTACAGCCCCACCCGGTAACCGGCCGCCTGCAGCACTACCGCCGTCATGGCCGCCGTCGAGCCTTTCCCGTTCGTCCCTCCGATATGAAGCGACCGGTAACGGCGCTCGGGATGGCCCAGCCTATCCAGCAGCACCGTGATCACCTCGAGACCGGGCTTGATGCCGTGTTTCTGCAGGCCGTACAGAAATTCGACCGACTGAAGGTAGGACATGGGCATGCAGTTGAAGTGGCCTGACAGGCCCTACATGTGCGACAGGAGGGTGCTCAGCGTTTCCTTGAGATGTTTTCGTTCGACGATTGCATCGATCATGCCGTGCTGCAGAAGAAATTCCGCCCGCTGAAACCCCTCCGGCAACTGCTGCTTGATCGTCTGCTCGATCACGCGGGGCCCGGCGAAACCGATCAAGGCCTTGGGCTCGGAGATAATCACATCGCCGAGCATGGCGACGCTGGCCGTGACACCGCCGAATGTCGGGTCTGCCAGAATGGCAATAAACGGCACCTTCGCCTCGCTCAGACGCGCCACAGCGGCCGATGTCTTCGCCATTTGCATGAGCGACAGGATGCCTTCCTGCATCCGGGCACCTCCCGATGTCGTCACGAGCAACAGCGGCATGCGCGCGGCCACGGCCCTGTCCGCCGCCCGGCAAATTTTCTCTCCGACCACCGACCCCATGCTGCCCCCCATGAATCCGAAGTCGAATACACTGAGAACGATCCGGCGGCCGTTGATCGCTCCCTCACCGATCACCATCGCATCCTTGCGCCCGGTCTTCTCCTGTTGAGCCGCCAGACGGTCCGTGTACGAGCAGCTATCGGAAAACGCAAGCGGGTCCTGCGGAGCGAGATCGGCTTCCCATTCCTTGAACGAACCGAGATCCACCAGCAGCGCGATGCGTTCCTGCACCGAG
>JBGPNZ010000202.1:0-4503 GCA_041487795.1 Nitrospiraceae bacterium | reverse complement strand
GTGCTCCACGTCAACCGGGACGGACAGGCCATGCTTCTGCAGCAGCGAGACTGTGAGCCGCAAGGGAAGGCCGACGGCGGCGGTGAAGTCGCCCTCGATCCGTTCGATGAGGCTGCCGCCACGGCCCTGGATGGAATAGGCCCCGGCCTTGCCCTGCCACTCGCCGCTTGCCAGATAGGCGTCCAGATCGGCGTCGCTGAACGGCGTCATCCAGACGCGCACGGTGTCCACGGCCACGTCCTGAATGCGGCGTGCGGCACAGCAGAGCGCCACGGCAGTGTAAATGTGATGGTCGCGTCCACGGAGCCGCCGCAACATGGCGCCGGCCTCCGCGCGATCGGCCGGCTTGCCGAGGATGGTCTCCCCCACGGCGATCAGCGTGTCGCTGCCTAGAACCAGGCTGTCGGCATGCTGCCGCGCACAGGACTGGGCTTTCCCCAGCGCGAAGGTTCGTGCCTGAGCTTCCGGCGGCAGATCGGCATGCAGCCGTTCATTAAAGTCCGGTTCGACGACCTCGAAGGGA
Organism: Nitrospiraceae bacterium; assembly: GCA_041487795.1. GTDB lineage: Bacteria > Nitrospirota > Nitrospiria > Nitrospirales > Nitrospiraceae > 2-02-FULL-62-14. The sequence goes on along the minus strand of JBGPNZ010000202.1, from coordinate 3,980 downwards.
AGTTGCAGCAGGGCGAGAAGCTCTTTGCGGCGCGGAGAGGTGGACGCGAGAACGAGCGGCTTCACGCGACGGGCGCGGCCGCTTCGAGCGTGGGCGTTGCGGCGCGCGAGGTATCCGTCTGATGCCCGGCCTGATGCTCGGCGACAATGCGCGCGACGTCCTCACTGCTGGAGGCCCGCACCATGGCGGCGCGCATGGCCGCGGCGCCGGGAAATCCTTTGCAGTACCAGCCCAGATGTTTGCGCATGCGGGGGAAACGGTCCTGGCCAAGGATCGCTTCAAACTGCCTCGCATGGTCCAGCATCACGTGGAAGCGTTCCTGGAGCGCCGGCGACTCGCTTGCAACCGTACGCGTGGCATCGCTCACGGCGGCGCGGGCCGCTTCTTTGTGGCGGAACAGCCACGGCTCGCCCAATGCCCCGCGGCCGACCAGCACGCCGTGCACGCCATGCTGCCGGACCCGCCGAATGACATCTTGTAATGATTGCACGTCGCCGTTGCCGAGCAGCAGCGTCGCCGTGCCACGGGCAAGCTGCACAGCACGTTCGATGGCGGACCAGTCGGCTTCGCCCCGGTACATCTGCTCCAGCGTCCGCCCGTGGATGGAAATCGCGACCGGCTGTTCGGCCAGCAGATGTTCGATCCAGCGTTCGACGATGATCGTGTCATAACCGATTCGCGTTTTCACCGAGAGCGGGATCGCCCGGCGCGGCACGGCCGGCTGGCCGTTGCGGCGCAGGTTCATGGCCTGGATCAATTCGGCGCGCGACTCCTTCAAGCCCGCGTCCGTCAGCGAGCGACCGGCCGACCAATCGGCAATGCCCTGCCGCGCCGCCCGCATAATGTCGTGCGCCAGATCGGGCGTGCGGATCAGCCCGGCGCCGGAACCGGAGGCCGCCACGTTGCGCGAGGGACAGCCCATATTAATGTCCAGCCCATCAAATCCAAGCTCGCAGACGATGTGCGCCGCCTGGTAGAAGAGGTCCGGGTCTTTTCCATAGAGCTGCGCCACGACCGGCCGCTCCGCCTCGCTGTAAATCAGCGACGAGAGCATGCGCGCGGGGCCGCGGCAGACATCCATCACGGCCGTAAACTCGGTGAAGATGACATCCGGACGGCCCTGCGTAGCCACCGTGAAGCGGAACGGCGCATCGGTCACGCCGTCCATGGGCGCGAGGCCGAGGATGGGATGGGACAAGGTCGCCCAGAAGTTGTGAGTGCTGAGTCCTGAGTGCTGAGTTTCGATACTCATGTCGCTCACTTCTCGGTTCCAACCATTTCGTTCGCGGCGCGGTAACCTTCTCGCAAAGCCTGCGCTTCCCGTTGCGCCGTTTCCACCGCGTCCGGCTGCACTTCTCGGGCAAATTCGACGAACCGGGTAATCTTGAGCAGGAAAAAATCGTAGGCCTCACCGGTTGCGCGCGGCTCGCGGAACCAGAACCGGACAAACTCGTCCAGTGGGATGCCGGCACGATCCAGGCTCCGGCAGGTTTCCGGAAACATTTCCCGCACTGCGCCGCCCCATTCCAGAATCTCGTGCGGCAGGTAATGCTCGACATAGAGCGGCAGCGCCGACGCGTCCTGTCCAAGAACTGGCAGGCTCGCGGCCGCCCGCCCCGTCACGATCTGGGCATAGCGGTCATATTGCTCGGCGAGACTCGCGAGACTCGCAGGAAACGCGAGACTCGCAGGAAAGGCGGGAAAGGCGAGGATCGAGTCGCGCAAGTCGCGCTCGTCCCGCTCGTCGCGCAGCTCATGCGCAATCTTGGGACCAAATCGCGCATGAGCTTCCGCAAACTCCTCCACGATCATCGGAATCGGCTTGGTATCCACTTCCAGCGCCACGCCTTTCAGATGGGCCAGTCCTTTGTGTTCGAGCACCTGCGCCAACATATCTGTGAGCACGTCCGGGATCGGCGCGCCGTGGGCATCAATCCAGAGCGGTGGCCAGAGCGGCGGCTCGCCGGTCGTGCGCGTTTGGGACGGCACGCTCGGATGAAGAGCCAGCCCGGCCATGTGGATCTCAACCACGCGCTCCAGCGGAAAGGCATCCAGCAGCTCGGCTAAAAATGCCGTCAGTGGACGCCGCCGCCACTCGCCCGTGTAGCGATAGACAGTCCAGAGGTGGCCGATGTCCAGCACCACGCCGCACGGCGTGAGGTCGGTCACGAGGCGGAAAAAGTCCGCCAGGCCCAGATCGCCGAAGCCCACATAGGTGAGCGGCGGCGTTTCGAGCAGAAACAGCGGGCCAATCCCATCGCGGCCGTCGCGCGCGGGAATGGCCCGGTCCAGCCGCTGCTGAGCATGTGCAATGTTCGCCGCCGTGACCTCGGCGCTCGCTGTGGTGAACAGCGCCGGTAAATAGGTGCCGAAGGTATAGCCGGCCATCTGCTTGGCCGCACATTCGTGGTTTAACCAATGGCTGTCGAGAATCCTGAGCTGCTCGGCCGTCTCGTCCAGCTCGGCGTCAAACGGCGAGAGCCGCTCCGGATCGGGCTGCGTCACCCAGAGCCCTTCGGCGTGGTATGCGAACCGTGCCTGGGGCAGGCGCCGACGCACCAATTCCAATGCGGCTGGAGCCGCTTTGAAGATTTCCAGATAGCCAGAGGTCACTTCACGCCGATCCAGCGCTTCTACCAACTCGAACAGGTCGGGCGTATAGACGTCCACGGACAGACCGAGTCCGTGGTAAGGGATGCGTTCGACGCGACCGAGAAACTCACGTTCAATGGGTGTCATGTTTCCTCAAGGTAATGGCGCGCCGTGAGGCCGCCCAGTCTCGCACAAGCGTCGCTAGTGTACCGACCAGCGGTGAGGTTTGACAAGCAAACAGGCACGGCTTTTTGACCGCTCCCCGTCAATCGGGTAAGCTCTGGGCATGAGCCTTCCGGCTCCGTCATCGAAGGGCAAGCGCGACAGCGCCGGGACACGCGGCCGACCGGCGCTGACCAACGAGCAGGTTCTCTCGCAGGTTCAATCCCTCCTCGACACCCCCGCGGACGATCTTCAGCACACGCTGATTAAGGAAATGCTGGTGACCGTCCTCCGGCTCAAGGACGCGCCGCTCGACACGCTCGATCTGAAAATTCTCAACCGCACGCTGCGCGAGCTGCGCTACGCCTTCAAAGTGTTCGGCGAGTACCGCGACCGGCGCAAGGTCAGCATCTTCGGCTCGGCGCGCACGCAACCCGGCGACCCGGACTATCGCCTGGCGACCGACTTCGCCAGGCGGATCGTCGAGGCCGGCTACATGGTCATCACCGGCGCAGCCGACGGCATCATGGGCGCGGCGCAGGAAGGCGCCGGCCGCGAGCAGAGCTTCGGCGTCAACATCATGCTGCCGTTCGAGCAGGGCGCGAACGCGGTGATCGCCGACGACCCGAAGCTGGTCAACTTCAAATATTTCTTTACGCGCAAATTGATGTTCCTGAAAGAATCCCACGCCGTGGCGCTGTTTCCGGGAGGATTCGGCACCCACGACGAGGGCTTCGAAGCCCTGACGCTCGTGCAGACCGGCAAGGCGCCTCCGCAACCGATCGTATTTCTCCATGCGCCCGGCAGCGACTACTGGCACGAGTGGAACCGGTTCGTGACCGGCCAATTGCTGGCGCGCAAACTGATCAATGAAGAAGACCTGAGGCTGTTCAAAATCTTCGACTCCGCCGAGGCGGCGGTGGACGAGATCACGGCGTTCTATCGGGCCTACCATTCGATCCGGTTCGTGGACCGGCTGCTGGTCATGCGGCTGAAACAACGCCTGTCGGACGGACAACTGAACCGGCTCAATACAGAGTTCGCCGACCTGTTGAAAGAGGGCGCGTTCGAGCAGCGAAGCGCCTTCCCCAACGAAGCCGACGAACCGGAGTTCCTGGACCTGCCACGATTGGTCTTCCGCTCTCACCGCCGCAGCGCGGGACGGCTCAGGCAGCTGATCGACCGGATCAATGGATTCGCCTAAACCTGCGCGACGCGCGGGACGG
>JBGPNZ010000201.1:0-4523 GCA_041487795.1 Nitrospiraceae bacterium | reverse complement strand
GTACATCGCAGACACGTTTCAGCAACTCGGCTTGCAGGTTTCCCTGCACCCCTTCAAAGCGATGGGTGGGACGTATCGCAACGTGATCGCCTCTCTCTTGCCGACACATCAGGCCAAGGACCAGGACACGTCCCAGGCGCCGCTGATTCTTGCCGCCCACTACGACACCGTCGAAGGCTCGCCGGGCGCCGACGACAATGCCAGCGCCGTCGCCGTCCTGCTTGAAACCGCGCGGCGTCTGCGCGGCGTGGATCGGATGCGCGAGGTCCATTGCATCGGCTTTTGCCTGGAGGAAGAAGGGTTTCTCGGCAGCCTGGCCTACGCTGCGGAACTCAAGGCTGCCAAGCGGAATATCGCCGGCGCCATCGTGCTCGAATGCGTGGGCTACGCCAGCGGCGAGGAAGGTTCGCAAACCGTGCCACCCGGCATGCCGATTGTGGTGCCGACCATCGGCAACTTTCTGGCGGTTGTCGGCAATACGGCCTCTGCCGCCCTGACGGCCTCGGTCGAACGAGCCGCGAAGCCGCACGTGCCGGTCGTCCCATTGGTGATCCCCGGCAACGGCGAACTGCTACCGGACACGCACCGCAGCGACCACGCCGCTTTTTGGCACTATGGATTTCCCGCTGTCATGCTGACCGACACCGCAAATTTCAGGAATCCGAATTACCACAAGTCCACCGATACGATCGACACGCTGAATCTTAGGTTTCTTGAACAAGTCGCCGATGCCGTGACCGCCTCGGTCACCACCTGCTGAAAGATAAATCAGGAACACCGGAAGGACAAACGGCTCTTGAATTTTTGTTCTGTATAATTGGATTCTACTGCCCCAGATAACTTGGCATTGGCCTTGCTTCTGACTATAGAATTTTGTACAAACGAGCACGTTAAGCGAGAGGAGCGTGCCAGTGGAACAACGGCGAGAACGGCGGGTGCAGGTCCAATACCCCATTTCTTTCGAGGGAAATCAAGGCGTTAGCAAAGGGAAGTTGTTCAACCTCTCCATAGGAGGTTGTGCGATCGAAAGCGGCAGCCATGTACAAGTTGGTACAACAGTCATGCTCCGTGTGTACGTTCCTACACATAAGGAACCCATCCATATAGGTCGGGCCGGAGTGACCTGGTCGGCCGGTCAGGACTTCGGTGTGGAATTCGCAGACATGGACTCCAAAGAAAAGGAACGTCTGCAGAAGCTCATCGCGGATCTACAGGAAGGCAAGGGCAACATCCACTAAGTCTCCGGAGCAATCCCTCTCGGCAGTCAGTCCCCTCCCTGGAACGCATCCCGGTCATACTCGTCCCCGATCTCATCCTGCTCTTTCTCCCCCAGGGCGCTCCGGAACGAGCCCCGTAGGGCCCGGACTTGCGCGAAACTCCTGGCGGTGTCGGCAGTCTCCGCTCGAACGAGAAATCGGCTGCAGAGTTCGAGGCCGCAGCGGAAATGCTCTGCGATGGGCTCTTCGGCAGCCTGCTGCCAGGTGCTGTAGATGAGGAACTCCTGAAAGGCATGGGCGTTCGGGTGACGCTCGCCCAGCGTCAGGAGCCGGCGGTAGGCCTGCACGGCCTCTTCGTCGGCGCTTGCCGAGAAGGTCGCTTCCAATTCGCAGGCCAGTTCTCCATCCACGTTCAGCTCGTTTCGCGTGTGCGCGAGTTGGAAGGCAACCTGCGCGGCAATGGCGGGATCAAAGGACAAATCCATCAGCGGGTCTCACCCGAATCACGCTTCATAATAGACGACAATCGTGGCTTTGCCGCATTTGATGCACGTCCCCTGCTTGGTCATCGGCATCTTACCGGCGTTCTCGGCCGCTTTCACCTGCGCATCGTTCGCCCGGGCATGGGTGTTGTAGCACTCACTACAATAGGGCGGGGTCTCGGCCACTATCCCTCCTCGGGTAGAGGACACGGTTCCCGATGCAGAGCGGATACCAGTAGAATTGAATGGCCCCATGGTAGGCGGTTGCACAAGACGGGTCAAGCTCCGCGCCTCGCGCACGTCCATTTCCGCTACGCCCTGTCAAGAGTGCATCTTGTGACCCGGCAACCTGTCAGATTATAGTGATCACACCGACGTACCATTCATGGAGCACGAGCATGGCTGAGATCGCCACATTGGCCGGAGGCTGTTTTTGGTGCCTGGAAACAGTCTATGACCAGACGAAGGGCGTGGCGTCGGTCGAATCCGGCTATATGGGTGGCAAGAACGCCGACCCGACCTACGAGCAGGTGTGCTCGGGCCGGACGGGCCACGCGGAGGTGGTGCAGATCACGTTTGATCCGGCCGTGATTTCCTTTCGCGAGTTGCTGGAAATGTTCTTCGTCATCCACGACCCCACAACGCTGAATCGTCAGGGCAACGACGCCGGCACGCAATACCGTTCGGCGATCTTCACCCACTCGCCGGAGCAGAAGCAGACGGCGGAAGCCGTCATCGCCGCCTTCACGAAAGACAGGGTCTACGAGAACGCCATCGTGACGGAGGTTGTCCCCGCGACCACGTTCTACGTGGCCGAGGCCTATCATCAGGAATATTTCGCCCGCAATCCGTCGCAGGGCTACTGCACCTATGTGGTGGGCCCCAAAGTCGCCAAATTCCGGAAACAGTTCGCCGCCAAGCTCAAAGCCTAGCCCGCCGCGGTCTTTGTCTTCTCCTCCTCCCCTTATGGTAAAGTGGCCCTCCTATGCGAATTTTTATCCTGGGGGCCGGGGCGACCGGCTCGCTGCTCGCACAACTGCTGACGCGCCAGGGACATCAAGTATGGTGCGGAGACAAAGACCCCGCGCGCGCGCAGCGGTTCCTGGGCAAGCGCTCCCGGATTCCGGTCAAGCCGGCAAACGCCCGAAATCTCCGGAGCATCGTGAAAGCGGGCCGGGGATGCCACCTGCTCGTCAATTGTTCCCCGGCCCAGTTCAATCGAACCGCCCTCCGTGCTGCCCTCCGCCTGCGGGCCCATTACCTCGACACCGCTTCGCACTTGACGGGGTATCCCTTCCAGGTTGAACAGCTCCGGTTCGACAGCAGCTTCCGGAAAAAACGCCGGACCGCCGTGATCAACGCCGGGGTAGCGCCAGGCCTGACAAACCTGCTGGTGGCCCGCAGTGCGGATCTGCTCGATGGATTAGAGTCCGTCCAGGTGCGCCTCTACGAGAACACCAACAGCGACGATCCCGTGTCCCAGTGGTCTCCCGATTCCTCCTTCGACGAGGCGGTCTCGCGGCCGCGCGTCTACCGGAACGGCCGGTTCCATCTTGGCGCGCGCTTCGGCGAACGGGAGGTGTTCCGTTTCCCGGCGCCCATCGGGCCGGTGGGCGTCGTGCTGGCGGCGCAGGACGAAGTGTGCACGTTGCCGCGCGTCATCCCCATGCGCACGCTCGATGTGAAGATCGGCGGGAATGACTTCGAGCGGCTGCGGCGCTGGTATCGCATGGGCAAGCTGCGCAAATCGCGGGGCCTGCTCGCAAAACATTTTCCCAAGACCCCGACCCCGCGCCAGGTCGCCAAGCTGATGCGCCGCGGCCGGCTCTGGCATGCGCGGTTCGCGCTGGCCGTGGTCGCGCACGGCGTCAAGGGCGAGCGCGGCGCGGTGGTTCGCTGGGATGCCGGCTTTCCCACACTCCATCAGATCCGCCGGCGCGGACGGTTCACATCTCCGATCGCCTGGGCAACCGCACACCTGGCATCACTCTTCGTCAAGCACCTGCCTCGCGAACTGCCCGGCGTGCACCCTCCCGAGGCCTTGCCGCGCGAGACGCACCAAGCCATCCTGGCCGGCGCGCGATCCTACGGCATTCGTCTCACAAAACGGGTGACGCTCCTGAAGCCGATTGACCACGAGGACTAACGTGCCGCCGGCCCGTCGCCTGCTTCCCAAAACTCGCGCCGCGATCACCGCGCTCTTCAAGCGGCTGGATTACCCTACGCTCGGCCGCATCTATTGCGACGAAGGCGGCGACGCCTTCTGGAAGGCCAAACGGGGGCCCTGCCAGACGCTCGGGATCAAGCTCGCGGAGGTGCTGCGCGGCCGGCTCAAGCAGGGCGGGCGCAGCCTCTACGTCGGCGCGGGCGTGGCAGAACTGCCTCTGCTGGCGATGGAGACGATGGAATTGGGCCGGACCGTGATGGCCTGCAACCTGCGCGAGGGCGAAGTCACGGTGCTCAACCACGCCTGCAAAGACGTGCCGTTTCGCTTTGTGTATCAAGATGCCGGCGACGTGGAAGGCGCGTTCGATCACGTGTGGATCGTGAGCGTGCTGAACGATCCGGAGCGGTTTCCCGAACTCTCCGCCCTCTCCTATGGCCGCGCCAATCCGGTGCTGTTCGACGCGGCGGCGTTCACGAAGGAGCACGAGGCCGTCGTCGCCCTGGCGGCCCACTGCCTGCGCAAGCTCCAACTGCCGAGCCTCGTGACGACCTCCGTTGAGGAAATCAACTGGATCACCGACTGGTGCCTGAGGCGGAATATTTCGTGCATGGTCGAGCCGAAGAGCTATCCTACCGCGGCCGTGGAAGATCCGGTGTG
>JBGPNZ010000200.1:0-4543 GCA_041487795.1 Nitrospiraceae bacterium | reverse complement strand
GCGAGCAAGACCGGCGCCGGCCCCATTGGACGCCGGTGTGGACCGTCCTCTTGCTGCTCGTCCCCTGTCTCGCCCTGACGTACTATTACTCGCAGGATATTCTGACCGGTGCGACGAGTTCTGATTCGCTCCTGCCGGACGCCGGCTATGCCTTCGTGCTGCTGCTGGTCAATCTGGACTTGATCGGGTTCGTCATCTTGACGCTGCTGCTGTCCCGCAGCCTGATCAAGGCCTACTTCGAACGGCGGCACCGGCTGGTCGGATCGGGCTTCCGCGCTAAGCTCGTGGCGGCGTTCATCGGATTTTCGCTGATTCCGACGGTATTGCTGGCGATCGTCGCCAGCGGGCTGGTGACGAAGGCGATGGACGTCTGGTTCAACGAGCAGATCGAGCAGGTGCTGAAGGATTCCCAGGACGTGGCGCGCATGCACCACGAAGGGCACGTGGCCCTGGCGATCAACAATGCGCGGGCCATCGGTCTGGAAATTTATCGCGAAGAGTGGATGAAGCGCGACCTGCGCGATCTCCTGGCGGCCGGCATGGCGCGCAAACGGGCGGAGCATAATCTGGCGAGCATCGAGATCTATTCGCCCAAACTGGAATTGCTGACGAAAGCCGTGGACCCGGCGGTGTCGGCCTCGGTCGTGGGGTTGCCGATCGGGCAGCTGGTCCTGCAAGTGCTGGAGGGCCGGCAGGAGATGACGTCGGCGCAGGAGGCGCAGAGCGGGCGGCTGATTCGCGCCGGCGTGCCGATCGCATCGAACGTCAAGCGGGGCGAGGTGGACGGCGTGGTGGTCGTGGCCGCCTATGTGCCGGAGTCGCTGCTGGTGAAGATGGAGGGGATTTCCAGGCAGTATACGGAGTACCGGCAGATCAAGGCCATGCAGAAACCGATCAAAGTCGCGGCCTATCTGTTCGTTGCCGTGATCACGGTGATGATTCTGTTCGGGGCGACCTGGTTCGGCTTCTACGTCGCGCGCGGCATCACCGTGCCGATCCAGCGGCTGGCGGAGGCGACCGAGGCCATCGCACACGGCAATCTCGACGTCAAGATTCAGGTCAAGGCGACGGATGAGATCGGCACCCTGGTCGCATCCTTCAACCGGATGACCGACGATTTGCGCGTCGGTAAGTCCAAAATCGAGGAGGCCAACGTCTCGCTCGATCGTCGTCGCGCCTATATCGAAGCCGTGCTGGCGACGGTGGCGGCGGGCGTGTTATCCATCGATCGGTCCGGTTCGATCACGACCGTGAACCCGTCGGCGGAGCGCATCCTCGGCGTGTGGGGCGATCGGCTGCGGGGCCGTCCGGTCAACGAGGCCTTCAAAGAGCTGAAGCTCGACCTGTTCCAGAACGCCTACGACCGCATTCACGCGGACGCGCTGGATACGCTCTCGCTGGAAGGCGTGATGGAGGTGCAGGGGAAGCCCATGACCACCGTGCTGAACCTCTCGCGCATGCGGAACGAGGCGGGCAAGGACCTGGGCTTTGTGCTCGTGTTCGAGGATCTGACCGAGCTGATGAAGGCACAGAAGGTGGCGACCTGGAAGGAAGTCGCGCAACGCATCGCGCACGAGATCAAGAACCCGCTCACTCCCATCCAGCTTTCGGCCCAGCGGCTCCGGAAAAAATTCGACGAGAAGGCGCCCGACTTCGACAGCGTGTTCGAGGAATCCACCAGCGTGATCATCAGCGAGGTCAACAGTCTCAAGCGGATGGTAGACGAGTTTTCCAGGTATGCGCGGATGCCGGCGCCACAGATGGCGCGGCAATCGCTGCACGACGTCGTGCGGGATGTCGTCTCGCTCTATCGCGGCGCACATCGCGACGTGGAATTCCACGCGGAGCTGGACGAGTCGCTGCCGTACATGAACTTCGACCGCGAGCAGATCAACCGCGTCTTCGTCAATCTCTTCGACAATGCCGTGCAGGCGATGGACCAGCGGGGGCACGTGCGGATCACGACCAGCCACGACGCCAAGCGGCGGCGCGCGGTGGTGACGGTATCGGACGATGGGCCGGGGATCAGCCCGGAAGATATGGACAAGCTGTTCCTGCCCTATTTCACCCGAAAACGGGCCGGGACGGGTTTGGGCTTGGCCATCGTGCAGCGCATCATCACGGATCATGAGGGACAGATTCGTGCCGGCCGCAATGAGCCTAAAGGCGCGGTGTTTACGTTCGAGCTGCCCGTGTAAAGAAAGCTGACAAGGGGCAAGCTGACAAGCAGCACGTCGGTACCTTCAAACTTGTCAACCTGTCAGCTGTTGCTTGAAACTGTTTGGGGGGGTTCATGGCTGAATCAATTCTGATAGTTGACGACGAACCGGCAATCCTGACGTCCTTGAGCAAGATCCTCGAGGACGAAGGCTACCAGATCGCCATGGCGAAGAGCGGCCAGGAAGCGCTGAAGGTGTTGATGGCCGATCCTCCCGATCTCATGATGCTCGACATCTGGATGCCCGAACTGGACGGCATCGAAACGCTCAAGCGCGCGCGGGAGCAGGCGCCGCAGGTGCAGGTCGTCATGATGTCCGGCCACGGCAACATCGAGACGGCCGTGAAGGCCATCAAGCTTGGAGCTTACGATTTCATCGAAAAGCCGCTGTCATTGGAAAACGTCACGCTGCGCGTGCGCCATGCGCTCGACCAGCGCCGGCTGCAGGAAGAAAATAAAACGCTCCGCAGCACGGTTGACCGGCAGTTCGAGCTGGTCGGCACCTCGCCGGCCATGCAGAAACTGCGCGCGCTGATCAAAACCGCCGGCCCGGCCAATGCCCGTGTGCTGATCGGCGGTGAAAATGGGACAGGCAAGGAACTGGTCGCTCGTGCGATCCACCAGCACAGCCCGCGCGTCGACAAGCCGTTCGTCGCCGTCAACTGCGCGGCGATTCCCGAAACGCTGATCGAAAGCGAATTGCTCGGGCATGAGAAGGGTTCGTTCACCGGCGCCACGACCCAGAAACGCGGCCAGTTCGAACAGGCGGACGGCGGCACGTTGTTTCTGGACGAGATCGGGGACATGAGCCTGAGCACGCAGTCCAAGGTATTGCGCGTCCTGCAGGAACAGCAATTCATGCGCGTGGGCGGAACCAAAGTCATCAAGGTGGATGTGCGGGTGATTGCCGCGTCCAACAAGGATCTGCCCGCAGAGATCAAGAAGGGTAATTTCAGGGAAGACCTGTACTACCGGCTCAACGTGGTGCCGATCGGCGTGCCGCCGCTGCGCGAACGAAAAGAGGATATCCCGATCCTGGTGAAGCATTTTCTCAAGACCCATGCAGAAGAGCAGAAGGTGAAGCCGAAAGACATTACGCCGGAAGCGCTGGTCGCCTTGGAGCAATATGAGTGGCCGGGGAATATCCGCGAATTGCGCAACCTGATCGAGCGGCTCATGATCATGGTGCCGAGCGAGACGATCGACGCATCGCACATCGGCCTGCTGCTCCAGTCCAGTCCTTCTGCCTCAGGCGGGTCTGCGACATCGCCGAGTCCGCTGGCGACGAAAAACTTCGATTCGCTCAAGGACGCGCGGAACGCCTTTGAGCGGGAATACATCAGCCGCAAGCTCCGCGAGCACAACTGGAACGTCTCCCGCACGGCGGACGACCTCAAGATCGAACGCAGCCACCTGCATCGAAAAATTAAGCTCTTGAACGTCGAACTGCGGCCGGAAAATTAGCGGCTGCTGGAAAAGGTCAACGGCGGCGTTTTCGATCGCATAACACCGTTTCTTTGTCCAATGTCCACTATCACCATCGAAAAGCTTGTGCAGGGCGGGCGCGGGCTTGCTCGGCAGGAGGGGCAGGTCCTGCTCGTGCGTGGTGTCATTCCAGGCGAAACGGTCTCGTTCGAGAGCGGCGCGAAGCGAAAAGGCGTTCAGGAGGCGACGGTTCGCGAGATTTTGAAGCCGTCGCCTGATCGGGTCGATGCGCCCTGTCCGGTTTACGAGGTGTGCGGCGGCTGCCAGTTGCAGCACGTTCGATACGAAGCGCAGCTTGGGTATAAGCGCGAGATTCTGGCCGAGACGCTGACTCGCGTCGGCAAACTGCAGATCGAAGTTCCTTCAGTCGTCCCGTCTCCCAATCCCTACGGCTATCGGAGTTCGGTCCGCTTCGTGGTGTTTCGGAGTAAGTCGGGTTTCACGCTCGGTTTTCACGAGGAAGGATCGCATGCGCCGGTCGCGGCAGCCGGCTGTCTGCTCGTGCCTGAGGCGATGCGGAAAGTGATCGCGGATGTGCAGGAACGGCTGGCGCGATACGGCAAGCTGCCGGTGCAGGTTGAATCGCTGGAAGTCCGGCGGTCGGTGGCCTTCGGCTCGGCGCTCTTATCGTGGCGGACCGGTCCGGCGATGCGTTCACAGGCTGAGAAGCTATTCGCGTTGTTTCAGGATGTCCCTGATGTGGTCGGGCAGGTGGTGACGGCGGAAAATCGCGGACGCTGGGTGGCGGGACAGGATTGGATCACCGATCGGCTGGACGATCTGCTCTTTCGGATCACGGACGGCACGTTCGTGCAGGCCAACTGGTCCTTGACCGAGACG
>JBGPNZ010000199.1:0-4551 GCA_041487795.1 Nitrospiraceae bacterium | reverse complement strand
GCCTACGAGCAGGACCCGAACGGCGTCATCAAGCCGCAGCACGTGATCAAGCGGCTCTATGAGCTGACCAAGGACCGCGATCCGATCGTCTCGACGGATGTCGGGCAGCACCAGATGTGGACGGCGCAGTATTTCAAGCTGGCCAAGCCGAATCGCTGGCTCACGTCCGGCGGGCTTGGCACGATGGGTTTCGGGTTCCCGGCCGCGATGGGCGCGCAGGCGGCGTTCCCGAACAAGCTCGTGCTCTGCGTCGCCGGCGACGGGAGCGTGCAGATGAACACGCAGGAATTGGCCACGGCGGTCGTGAACAAGCTGCCGGTGAAGGTGATTGTCATCAACAACGGGTTCCACGGCATGGTCCGTCAGTGGCAGGACCTCTTTTACGAGAGCCGCTATGCCTCCAGCTATCTCGATGTCTATCCGGACTTCGTGAAGCTGGCCGAGGCCTATGGCGCTGTGGGGCTGCGCGCGACCAAGGTGTCGGAATTGGACGATGTCATCCGGGAGGCTATTGCCGTCAACAGGCCGGTGTTCCTGGATGTGCCGGTGCACCAGTACGAGAACTGCTACCCGATGATTCCAGCGGGCGGATGCAACCACGAAATGATTTTGAGCGATCCGCCGGAGCTCAAGGAGAAGCAGAAGGCCGGCGCGCCTTCATCGGTGGCCGGTGAAGACAAGGATACGATTCTGACGGCGTAGCCCGCAGGCACGGTTATGGAACACATCATTTCCGTCACAGTGGAGAACAAATTCAACGTGCTGTCGCGGGTGGCCGGCCTGTTCAGCGGGCGCGGCTTCAACATCGAGAGCCTGTCGGTGGCGCCCTCGCTGGATCCGTCCACGTCCATGATGACCATCGTGACGTCTGGAGACGACCGGATCATCGAGCAGATCGTCAAGCAGTTGAACAAACTGATCGACGTCATCAAGGTCGTGGATCTCAACGAGAACGAGTTCGTCGAGCGGGAAACGGCATTGATCAAGGTGCATACGAAACCGGAAGACCGGGCCGAGGCCCTGCGCATCGCGGACATCTTCCGCGCGAGCATCATCGATTCGACGCCCGGCACGTACACGATCGAGGTGACGGGCAGCATCAAAAAGATCGAGGCGATCATCAATCTTCTGCAGCCGCTCGGCATCAAGGATTTGATCAGGACCGGCCGCGTGGCCATCGCGCGGGAACCGATCCGTCCGGCCGTGGCGCAGGCGAAGCGGGTCGCGAAAGAATAGGCGATAGGCCATAGGCAATAGGCAGGAGTAGCTGGCGATTTACCCATCACCCAGAGCCTTTTATTTTTTAGGAGAGAATCATGAAGGTCTATTACGACAAGGATGCTGATTTACAGCAGATCAAGGGTAAGAAAGTTGCCATCATCGGCTACGGCAGCCAGGGGCACGCGCATGCGCTGAACCTGAAGGAAAGCGGCGTCAACGTCATCGTCGGCCTCCGCGAGGGCAGCTCGTGGCGCAAGGCCGAGCAGGGCGGCCTTAAAGTCATGCCGGTCGCCGACGCGGTGAAGGCGGCGGACGTGGTGATGATCCTGGCGCCGGACGAGGCGCAGGCGGCCATCTACCGCCAGCACATCGCTCCCAATTTGAAAGACGGCGCCTACCTGGCGTTCGGACATGGCTTCAACATCCATTTCGGTCAGATCGTCCCGCCGGCCGGCGTCAACGTGTTTATGGTGGCGCCCAAGGGCCCCGGGCATCTCGTCCGATCGGAGTATACGAAGGGCAGCGGCGTGCCGTGCCTGCTGGCGATCCACCAGGATCCAGGCGGACAGACGAGGAAGGTCGGGTTGGCCTATGCCAGCGCGATCGGCGGCGGCCGGGCCGGTGTCATCGAGACGAACTTCCGCGAGGAGACGGAAACCGATCTCTTCGGCGAACAGGTGGTGCTCTGCGGCGGGCTTACGTCGCTGATCCAGGCGGGCTACGAGACGCTGGTCGAGGCGGGCTATTCGCCCGAGATGGCCTACTTCGAGTGCCTGCATGAGGTGAAGCTGATCGTGGATCTGATCTACGAGGGCGGCATCGCGAACATGCGCTACTCGATCAGCACAACGGCGAAGTACGGCGACGTGACGCGCGGGCCGCGGATCGTGACGGATAAGACAAAAGCGGAAATGAAAAAGATTCTGAAAGAGATTCAGAGCGGCCACTTTGCCAAGGAATGGGTGTTGGAGAACCAGGCGAACCGTCCCGTCTACAACGCGCTGCTCAAAAAAGGCGAGGCGCATCCGATTGAAGAAGTTGGTTCAAAGCTACGCGCCATGATGCCCTGGCTTAAGCAGGGTAAGTTGGTTGACAAGAGCAAAAATTGATTGGCAACCAGACCATGTATGCCCTGCTCAAGAAGGGCGAAGCCCATCCGGTTGAAGAAGTGGGCGCCAAGCTGCGGGCGATGATGCCATGGCTGAAGAGTGGCAAGCTCGTCGATAAGAAATAAGAACTGATTACGTGTCTGATCGCGCAGCCGGCATACCGATCGTCAAGGAAGGGCTTCCGTTCGTAGCCGCCACCGGTATACCGGCTGTGGCCGCGGGGATGTTGGGGTGGACGGGCATTGCGGCCGCATTCGGCGCCGTGGCGCTCTTTACCGCGTGGTTCTTCCGGAACCCCAGACGGTCGGCGCCGAAGTCCGAACGGGCGGTGGTGGCGCCGGGAGACGGGAAGATCGTCGAGATTTGCGAAGAGCCTGAGCCGCGCTTTCTGAAAGGTAAGAGCTTGCGGATCAGCATCTTTCTGAATATCTTCGACGTGCATGTAAATCGTATTCCCTGTCAGGGGACAGTGGAGCAGGTCGTCTACCAACCCGGCCAGTTTTTTATGGCCAGCCGGCCGGAAGCGACGCTGCAAAATGAGCAGAACGCGTTGCTGATTCGCGCGGCAGAGGGAGCCAGGGTGCTCTGCGTGCAGATCGCCGGCCTGATTGCGCGCCGGATTGTCTGCTGGGTGGCGCCGGGCGAGGCGGTGGCGTGCGGTGAGCGGTTCGGCCTGATCCGGTTCGGGTCGCGGATGGATGTGTTTCTGCCCGTGGACACCAAGTTGAACGTCAAGGTCGGCGATCATGTGAAGGGCGGGGAAACCTTGCTGGGAGAACTGACATGCGCGGAACGCTCTTGAAAGAACCGAAACGGCGCCGGGCCGTTTATCTGATTCCCAATCTGCTGACGACGGGCAATCTGTTCAGCGGGTTGTTTGCGATCCTGGCGGTGTTCCATAGCCACTACCTGGCCGCGGCGGTGGCGATCCTGGTCGCGCTGATCTTCGACATGCTGGACGGCAAATCGGCGCGCTGGACGAACAGCACCAGCCAGTTCGGCGTGGAGTACGATTCGCTGGCCGATCTCGTCGCGTTCGGCGTGGCGCCGGGCCTGCTGATATACGGATGGGCGCTCAGCATCTACGACATGCTCGGACCCGCCGTCATGTTCGCGTTCGTGGCCTGCGGCGCCTTGCGGCTGGCCCGATTCAACGTGATGACCGCCACGAGCGAGAGTAAATATTTCACCGGCCTTCCGATTCCGGCGGCGGCAAGCATGGTGGCCACACTCGTCATCTTCGATCGCGAGGTGGCACAAGTCGGGTTGGCGGGAAAGCCCGTCATGGTGCTCGTGCTGACGCTGGCGCTGGCCTTTCTGATGGTGAGCACGATCAAGTATCGGAGCTTCAAGGATCTCAAGTTCAGCGGCCGGGCGCATTTCGACAACCTGGTTCTGGCGATCCTGATTTTGATGCTGGTGATTTCCTGGCCGCAGGTGATGCTCTTTGTGGTGTTCGCGTGTTATGCTGTGTCCGGGCCGATTGAGAAACTGGTCATGCTGCTGATCAAGCCGTTCGGGAAGCGCCCGGCGGAACAGCAGCCGGTGTTGCAGACGAAAGAGTAAGTCGGGGCGTCGAAGAGGAAGAGTACGCGGTCCGATTGGAACTGAGAGAGCTGGCGGTCGGTGCAAGCCAGCCAATCGCTCGCCGAACTGGCCTCGGAGCCGGATTCGTGAAACGGAAGTAATGAATCCCGGGTGACCCACGAGACGGGTTGGATGAAGGGTGTCTGGACTGCACGAGAGGGTCCGGCGCTAAATCAGGGTGGTACCACGGAGCGCGCAAGCCTTCGTCCCTGGCGAGTAAGCCTTGGGAGAAGGCTTTTTGTTTTATGGCTGGTTTAACAACAGGGAGAGGTGGGCCATGACGCGCACAATTCGCATCTTTGATACGACCTTGAGGGACGGAGAACAGTCGCCGGGAGCGAGCATGAACCTGGAGGAGAAGGTCGTGATCGCCAAGCAACTGGCCCGCTTGGGCGTCGATATCATCGAGGCGGGCTTCGCCTACAGCTCGCCGGGGGATTTTGAAGCGGTGCGTCAGATTGCCCGGCAAGTCGAGGGGCCGACGATTTGCAGTCTGGCGCGCGCGCGCCCGGAAGACATCGACCGGGCCTGGGAAGCGCTCAAGGGAGCCCCCAAGGTGCGGATTCACACGTTCCTGTCCACGTCGGACATTCATTTGAAGCATCAGTTTCGCATGACGCGCAAGGAGGCGCTC
>JBGPNZ010000198.1:0-4555 GCA_041487795.1 Nitrospiraceae bacterium | reverse complement strand
GAGAGTGTCGCCACGCTGATGTACGTTATCGCCAATCAGCCCCATCCCTCTCCATTTGACTTGCGCCCGGACTTGCCCAAGACGGTGGGCACGGTGATCGACCGCGCGTTGCAAAAAGACGCTGCGAAGCGGTATCAACGGGGATTGGAAATGGCCCAGGATCTTCGTGCTGTCATGCAAAGCCTCACCAGCTAGCGAACATTCATGGACATTGTTTTTGGCGCCAAAACTGACGTCGGTCTGAAGCGGGAGCATAACGAGGACAGCCTCTGTGCGGACCCGAAACTTGGACTGTTCATCGTCTGCGACGGCATGGGGGGGCGTAACGCCGGTGAGATCGCCAGCGGCCTGGCGGTCGAGATTATTCAGAAACATATGAGCGAGGCGCACAAGGTCGACGCGCTCCCGCTCATCGGCAGCATGAATCCCAAGCTGTCGCCACAAAGCAACCGGCTGGCGAGCGCCGTGCGTCTGGCCAATCAAGTCGTCAACGGGGCGAGTCAAAGCAAGCCGGGGCAATCCGGGATGGGGACCACGGTGGTGTGTGCGCTCCTCAACGGCCCGATGCTCTCCGTGGCGCACGCGGGTGACAGCCGGATGTATCTGGTCCGTGGCGAGAACATCCATGCGCTGACGGCCGACCACTCGCTTGTTGCCGAACAGGTTCGCCAGGGAATTTTGACGGAGGAGCAGGCGGAGAAGTCGGCGCAGAAGAATATCGTCACGCGCGCGCTGGGCGTCGAGGACACGCTTCAGGTCGATCTGGATGAGATCGAGATGGCCAAAGGAGATGTCATTCTGCTGTGCTCGGACGGCCTGACGAAAGGAGTCAAGCCGTGGGAGATCCTGAAAGTTCTTCGCGAGGGAAAAGAGCCTCAAGCGGCCTGCGATCGGCTCGTCAAAATGGCGAATGCTGCGGGAGGGGAAGATAACACGACCGTGATTGTCATCATGGTCAGAAAAGTGGGAACAGGGGTCTGGCAGCAACTCATGAAGCGCGTCACAACTTAGCATCCATTTTGCTGGCACGGGACCGGTCGCTATGCCCAAGATCTTGCTGAAGTACAATGAGAAGATCGTTAAAGAGATCACGTTGACCGACGTGGTTGTGACCATCGGCCGGAAAGTGGATAATGATCTGGTGATCGATAATCTTGCCGTATCCAGCCACCACGCGAGGATTGCCAGGCTGGACGGTACTTTTGTGATCCAGGACACAGGGAGCACCAACGGCATCTTTCTCAATGGCGAGAAAGTCGCGCAGCATACGCTGAAGTATGGCGATCAGATCATGATTGGCAAGCACTTCGTGGTGTTTCAGGACGATGCCGCAGTTGCCGCATCACCGCCACCTGCAGGAGAGGGGAGTGGCGTGCCACGATTTGGCTGCTATGAAGTGGTCAAAGAGCTTGGCAGCGGCGCCATGGGGACTGTGTATCTCGGAAGGGATACCGTGGGACGTCGGACCGTGGCGGTCAAAACGCTCAAGCCTGCGGGAGTCGATGCGCAGGAACTCGCTGATATGAAAGAACGATTTTTCCGCGAGGCCGCATCGGCCAAGCAGTTGGCCCATCCTGCGATCGTCAAGGTCTACGAGGCAGGTGAAGAGCGGGGGACAGCCTATTTTGCCATGGAGTTGCTGGACGGCGTCACGCTCAGGGACTTCTGTGCCAAGCGTGGTACCGTTTCCGTGAAGCGATCGGTAGAAATAGCCGCGTATGTGGCGGAGGCGCTGGCCTATGCGCATGGGAAGAACGTGGTGCACCGGGACGTCAAGCCGGAAAATATCATGATGCTGTCGAACGGCGACATCAAGATCACCGATTTTGGAGTGGCCAAGCTGATGGACGCCTCGCAAACGCAATCTGGTGTGGTGCTCGGCACGCCGAACTACATGTCTCCGGAGCAGTTGATCGGCGCGAAAGTAGACGGGCGCTCGGATATCTTTTCGCTCGGAGTGGTTTTTTACGAGCTGTTGACGGGTGTCCGCCCATTTCAGGCCAAGAACATTTCCGACATGCTCCGTCTACATCAAGCGCACCAGCCTGCGCCCCCCTCGGCACTCCGTTCAGAGGTGCCGGCTGCAGTTGATGCGATTGCCCTGCGCGCGTTGCAACGGGATCTGGCTCAGCGGTATCAGCAAGGGGAGCAGATGGCGAAGGACCTTCGTGCCGCGATGCACGGGTTGTCGAGTTAAGGAAAGCCGATGCCGAAGCTGCTGCTAAAATTTAGCGGGATGGTGCTGAAGGATATCCCCCTGGATAAGCCCCAAATCACCATTGGCCGCAAGATGGATAACGACGTGGTTATCGATAACCTGGCGGTGTCCGGCCATCATGCGCGGGTGGTCGAAGAGAATGGAACCTATTTTATCGAAGATACCGGAAGCACAAACGGAACGTTCGTGAATGAAGCGAAGATCCAAAAGCAACGGTTGCAGCCGGGCGATCAAATTCGAGTCGGGAAGCATGTGCTGGTTTACGAGGACGAGACGGCGACGGCAAAGCCCAAGCCGGCTCCGGCCATCGCACTGGATGGGGATAAGACCGTGATGGCGCCTCCTCCGCCCGACACAAAAAAATCAAAACTTGCGGCAGCGGCAGCGGATGACGCCCTGCCCGGAGGAAAAATAGGCGTTCTGCTCGTGGTAGCAGGGCAAACCGACAAGAACGAATATAAGCTGCCTGCTCGCGTATCCGTCATCGGTTCTCAGGATGCGGCGGCGGTCAAACTGACCGGCTGGTTTGCACCGAAAGTTGCCGCGCTGATCAGTCGCAACGAGACGGCCTATGTCATCAGCCTGTCAGAGGAGAACAAGAAGATTCTTGTGAACGGCGCTCCGATTCAGGGCCGTGGCGATCTCAAGGATGGGGACTTAATCGAGGTCGCCGGTGTCAAAATGTACTTCTATCTTCGGCATCCGACCTCGTAACCAGCTTGTTTTTAATCGGCGCTCTCGCTCGCTCCCACATTTTCCGTACCCGTCAGCGATGCCGGTTCCCAGTCGGATGCTCGATTCCGGCAGGATCAGCACGCTGGCACGTGGAAGGATCGGCTGAGGATGGCACGCGTCTGGCTCGGTAAAACCAGGAATATTCAACAGCTTGGATTTTTCCTCGCGGGCGGCCTTACGCTGGCTGTCGGGATGCTGGCGTTGATCGAGCCTGACTTGCTCGTGACTCCGTTCCGGCGAATCGAAAGCGCAACGATCGATTTTCGATTCAGAGTGTTCCGAGGGCCGCGACCTGCCTCGCCGGATGTCGTCATTGTGGCGGTTGATGAAAAGAGCATCAAGGAAGTCGGGCGATGGCCATGGTCGCGGGCGACACAGGCGCGGCTAGTGGAGGGCATTGCGAGCGGCGGTGCCAAGGTCATCGGTCTCGATGTGATCTATTCGGAGCCGGAGGTCACGGAGCTGAAACGCGGTCTTCAAGAGGTTCGCGCCGGGGCGCAGGCGGCAGGAGCGCCGAAGGCCGTTCAGGGGTTGCTCGATCAAAAGCTGAAAGAATCGGACACAGACGCGCAGTTTGAACGGAGTGTCAGAAAAGCGGGCAACGTGGTCCTGGCGTTGCCGCTTGTCGTGCCTGTCTCGGATTCCTGCCAGCAAGTCGAGGGGACTCCGCCAAGCTACATCACCAGCACCCTGTTTATGATGGTCAAGCAGGCCAGCAGCGGGGCCGCGTTGGAACCCCAGTGCGCCACCAGCGCCGTGCCGCCGCTTCGTCAGTTCGCCGGTGCGGCAGCCAGCCTGGGGCATGTCTATACCCTTCCCGACCGTGACGGGGTGACGCGTTACGAGTATCTGGCCGTACGATACGGAGATGACCGGGACTACTATCCCTCGCTGGGTCTCGAAGTCGCCCGGATCTATCTTGGCATTCCGCGGGACCACATGTCGTTGACGCTCGGTGAGGGGGTGCGTCTCGACAAGATCCTGATTCCCACCGATCAAAAGGCCCGGATGCTGATCAACCATGTGGGGAAAGAGCAGAGTTTCCGGTATGTTTCGGCGACGGATGTCATCCATGGTCGTGTGGAACCGGACACCTTCACCAACAAGGCGGTGTTCGTCGGCACGGCGGCCCTGGGGACCTATGATCAGAAGACCACGCCGTTCTCGGCCAACTTCCCCGGCGTGGAAAAGAACGCGACGGTGGCGGAGAACATCATTACGCAACAGTTTCTTGAACAAAGCGTCTACGATAAGCCGGTCGATCTGGCGCTGATTCTGCTCTTTGGATTTGGATTGGGCGCATGTCTTCCGAAGATGCGCGCGTTGCCTGGCGCTACGCTGGCTGCCGTCGCCTTTTTCGGATATGCCGCTGTCGCACAGTATCTATTCACGCACCAGGGATTTCTGCTTGCCGTCGTCTATCCCTTGTTCACCATCATGGTGGTCTTTGTGGCAGTCACCGTCTTGCGCTTTATGACGGAGGAGAAGCAGGCCAGGGAAGTGCGCGCCATGTTTTCCAGTTACGTCAACCCCCGCATTGTCGAGGAACTCATCAAGGACCCGGCTAAGGCCAAGCTCGGCGGTCAGCGCAAGGAGCTGACG
>JBGPNZ010000197.1:0-4609 GCA_041487795.1 Nitrospiraceae bacterium | reverse complement strand
GCCGGTCCATGTCCTCATGAACAGACATGCCCATTTGTTTGAAGGGCAACGGCAGCTTCGCCATGATGGCCGGGTCCATGTCGGCCGCCATGCTCATTCCGGCCGTCCGCGCAGCGCGCTCCGCCTCCTTCATCCCCTGCGCGGGATCGCTCAAGCCCGTGACCACCTCATGGACGGTTTTCAGAAGTTCCCGCATTTCCCCCAGGATTCGATCCCGCTCCGCCGGAGCCAGGGCGATCTCCGTGCGTCCGTCCGTGCCCGGCGTCGTCCAGCCCTTCACAAACATCCATCCGACAATCGCGGCGCCGATCACCCACAAGACGATCGCCGCCACACCCACGCTTCGAGCCGTCATGCCTTGCTCTCTACTTCCGCAACGTCTTCACGTACGCCAGCACATGCTGAATATCCTGATCGGACAACAGGCCTTTCCACGCCACCATCGCCGTCGGCGGCTTTCCATTCTCGATGGTCTTCAGCAGGTCGGCATCGGATTTTTTCTTGCTCGCTGCGCTTGTGAAATCCGCAGCCGGCGGAACGAGCACTTTTCCCGTCGGACCGTCGCCCTTCCCCTGCGGTCCGTGGCAGGCCAGACAGCGTTGCTCATACACGGCTTTCCCCTTTGTGGAATCCCCGCCAGCCCCCGACACAGGGTGAGCCAGCGCACAGAGTCCTACGGCTATTCCCAAAAAGATGACTACGGCACGGGATTTCATCTGCATTCCTCCAGTTAGACATCGCGTCCGACTGCTTCTGCTCTGTGCGATTGGCATGCCAGCCGGAATTTGAGTAAGGACTGGATTGTGCTGTTCAAACAAGGGGTTTGGAATGCATGAGAACGTCCCTCAACAGAGTTGAAGAGAAAGGCTACACGGAAGTCTTTCCATCTGGTGCGGAATGCTACAGACCTTTTCCCGTAAGATTCAATCTCGTTCATGGATGGATCATGGGAGAAAGCGAGTCTAAGTTGCTGACAGTATTGATGAAGGACGGCCACAGAGCAACAACGCGAAGCAAACAGGGCCTCGCACGCGAGAGCAACCAGTCATGGCACTCGTGTTGCATTTGACAGAACCAGGGAGAGAAGGCTGGGCTGACTGATAACGGTCGGGTTGTCAGCGAACCCAACAAGAGATGGGTCTTACTCACTTCAACCACAAGGGGGCCGTTATGCAGAGCAAGGCAAGCGTATTAAAAGGGTTGCTGGTTCCTTTAGCCATGGGAGCCGTGACCTTGTTGGTGGCGGGGTTCGATGGGCGATCCGTCGTCCAGGCTGCGGATCCCGAGATGAAGGTCGATGTTACGATCACGGACAAGGGATACGACGTGAAGGGCCATACGACACCCGGCGCATTGACCGCGATCGTGGTCCACAACAAGGGTTCGATGACCCACGGGATCAGTTCGCCGCTGTTCAAGGAGGGAGTCCTCAAGAAGGAAGGCGCTGGTGTGGAAATCAGTGGCCCGAAGGGCAAAGGGTTCAGGGCCTACCATCTCGAACCGGGACAGACCATGACCCTGTACTTCAAGAAAGGATCCCATACAGATCCGGCCACTGGAATCAGCGAAACGACACAGGTCCCCTTGTGGTGCGATATTCACACCCACATGAGAGGTGAATTCCTGGTCGTGGAGACGAAGGGCGAGATTGGCGGCGGCTGAGCCGTCTCTCCATCGGTGAAGGTCTTGGTGCGATTTACGGGTCGCGTGATGAGTTCATCGCGCGGCCCGTTCTTTTTTAAGCAGTTCCTTACGTCCGCGCCAGCGAGATGGCTGCGAACAAGATGGCCAGCGCAAGCAGGAGAGACAGCCGGGGCAGCCAGGAAGAGCTTGCAACAAGCAGGCGATCGTGGCCGGTTCGCGATGGTTCCGGTATTTGCAAGATTCGGCTGACGCGGGGGCCGATGAAAAAATCATGCGCGAGGGTGAGCATCAATAAGATTGCGATCAGGACGATCTTGACGATCAACACGGCCGGCCAGCCGTCCGGCTCACCGAGCGACCATCCCCGACTCAGCAGCAACAGCGGCCCCGTCGTCAGCAACACTCCAATGGCACTCCACACGACAAGACGGAATCGCATGGCCGCCGCCCGAATCAACGCGCCGCGCTGCGCGGCGAACGGCTCGCGCTTCAGAACCGGCACCAGCACCAGCGACAGGAATACCATCCCGCCGATCCAGGCGACCGCGGCGAGGAGATGGAGCCAGACGAGCACGAGCATTATCAGTACGACTGCTTCTCCAGCGTCGGCACGATCTTCGCGTCGCCCAGGATGCCCAGTCCGAAGCGGGGATTCTCCATCGCTTCGTTCGCGTACAGCCGCCCCGTGGGCGCCCCGATTTTAGCCTCAAGCCGTGTCGCCTGCTTCGGCCCAATCGTGACCTGATATTCCTTCGCGCCGCCGATCTGCGGGTGCCAGACGATGACCTTGTACGAACCGGGCGGAATGTCCGTGATCGTAAAGCGGCCGTCTTTGTCCGTGATCGCATAGTAGGGATTGTCCACCGCCAGCCCCCACGCCTCCATATAGGCATGGAACCCGCACTGCATGACGAACACGCGACGTCCCTTCGTCATGTGGACGACCTGTGCCATAGGCTCGCCGGCCAGATGCTTGTGATACTGGGCCGCTTTGCCGAGCTCGCGTGGATGGAGCGGGTTCATCGGCAGCGGCACGTTGAACAGCACCCGCGGTCCGAGATTCGATGTTTCGTAGGCTTGGATATCGTGCATGACCGGATCCATGTTCACCACTTCGACCGGCCGCTTGTCCTGCACGACCGCCGTGAAGGGCTTGAACATGCAATCAATGGCTTCGATCCGAGGCGCCTTGGACTCAACCTTCTTGCCCCGCTCAATGCTTTCGATCGCTACCACCACGTCCTGGAATGCGCCGCCGGCGCCGACATGGAAAGCCTGCAGCAGCCGCCATCCCCGGCCGTCGGAAATGCGGCCGCAATAGAGCGGGTCGGGAAACGTCACAAGGTTGTAGCCCTTGGCTTTCGGCACCTCGCCGACCAGGGCCACCGTCCCGGTCAAGGTCCCGCCATCCGTGACGACGATTTCTTCGTAGGCCGATGCGGATTCCGCACAGGACAACAGCAGGGCCAACGCGACTGCAACAATGGTTCGTCTGTTCACGATTCCGCCCCCTCCGCATGACGAAGGTTGAGGTTGAGGTTGAGAAAATCATGGCCCCCTCAGCCTTAACCTTAACCTCAGCCTTGTTTGAAAGAGAACGGGGGAGCCACATGATTGCCACGCGGCTCCCCCGGTCTTGGTTGTTACGCCATCCCCTGCCTATTTCAACGCGGCGGGAATGACTTTCGGCTCGGGCGACGCGTCCGCCTTCCTGCTCCTGACTGTTGCGCCGCTCAGCGACAGAATCCGCTGATCGTCGGCGGGCAGCACGCGGAGATAGCCCCACTGTCCGGCTTGGACATAATTCAGCCGGGCATTGGCCCAGACATAATCCCCAGGCAGCCGATACGGGCCACCGGCGCCCTGACGGAGGAACACATCCAGCGTCTCCGAACCGGCAAACTCCACGACGCTGATCATGTCCGCGCCCGGCATGTAGGGTTCGATCGGCCACTCGTGGCCTTCGACCTGGAACATGCCGTTCTGTTCGCTGTTGGCGCCGATCACGTGGATCCGCACCGGATCGCCCGCATGCGCCTCGATCAGCGGCGTGATGGGATCTTCTGGCTTGTCCACTTTGCACGGCTGGAAGATTTTATCCAGCGAGCAGCCCTGCTCTTCGCGGTACTTCTCCGGCTCAGACCGGTAATTGACCGACGTCAGACCGGCTACGTTCTGCACGTACGGCATGAAGCTGGTACCGATGATGTTGTCCTCATCCTGGAAGAAGAGGGCCACATCCCGGTAGTTCCGCTTGCCGGCGTTCTCCGGCAGGCTGTGATCCACAATCACGTCCGCCCGCCAGCTGTTCTTCTCGGAGATGTCCTGGCCGGTCACCGGATCCCGGTACTGGGACCCGCGCGGCCCGACGACCACCGCACCGTATAAGCCGTTGCGTGGATTGACCACGATGTCTCCGCCATCCCACACCAGCGACGTCGTCTCCTTGTTGCCCGGATGCGCGTAGAAGGTGTAGGTGCGGCTCCCGCCCGGGGCGATGGTCTGATCGCCCGGGTTGTTGCCGACGTTCAGGCCCTGTGAATCTCTCGGATCGAAGGCCAGGCCCGGCGCGAAGAACGACGCCCGGCTCGCCTTCATCTTGTTCTTCAGATTGACCTTGATGCAGTCGCCAAGGTTCACGTGCAACGTCAGCGGATTGGGCATCACGGTGCCCGCCGCCCGCGTGGCTTCGTCCTCGAGCATGAAGACCTTGCCCTCCGGCATGGTCATCTCGATCTTGCGCTCGAAATCCACCTCGATGGTGTCCGGCGCCTTCGGATTGAGCTTCAACGGGCGATCCACTGAGACCACGTTGAAGTTCTTAACCGGCGCATCGGCAGGACACACGGAACTCGGCACCGGCGGAATCCCGAGGGGGTTGGTCCCCTTCGGAAGCGGCTTCAGATCGGCCGTTTCCTTGCCCAGCACGCGCAGGATGCCCCATCCGCCTTCGGCGAAATGCGAG
>JBGPNZ010000196.1:0-4613 GCA_041487795.1 Nitrospiraceae bacterium | reverse complement strand
GGGGCGGCGCAGTACTCGATGGTCTGCACGCCATCCGGCGGGATCAAGGACGATATTTTTATCTATCGGCTGGCCCCGACGCGGTTTCTTGTCTGCGTCAACGCGTCCAATCGGGAAAAGATTTTCTCCTGGTTCTGCGCCAAGGCTCCGCAGGGCGATGTCCGTCTCGAGGATGAAAGCAGCTATCTGGCGCAGATTGCCCTTCAGGGCCCGCAATCCCCGCAGATCTTACGGACCATCTGTCCTGATGCCGCCGATCGATTGAAGCCGCGCCAGTGTCTGGAAACCGCCATCCTGGGCGCGCAGGGTGTCGTATCCAGAACCGGCTATACCGGCGAAGTCGGCTATGAACTCTATCTGCCCTCTTCGTTGGCTGCAGCGGCATGGGCAGCGTTGATGAAAGCCGGAGAAAAATCCGGCATCAAGCCCTGCGGGCTCGGTTCCCGGGATCTCCTGCGTCTGGAAGTCGGCTATCTGCTCTATGGTAACGACATGGACGAGCAGACCACGCCGCTCGAAGCCAGCGCGGCTTTCGCAGTGGATTTCACCAAGGGGGAGTTCATTGGGAGCCAGGTCTTGCGTGAGCAAAAAGAGAAAGGACCAACCAAGCGACTTGTCGGTTTTGAATTGATTGAGAAGGGCGTGCCTCGTCACGGCATGAAGGTTTTGGCGGCGGGGAAAGAAATCGGCGTTGTCACCAGCGGTAATCTCTCTCCACGCCTGCAGAAGGGGATCGGCCTTGCCTCCGTGGCGGCGTCTTTCAGCGAGCCGGGCGCTCGGTTTCAAGTTGATATCCGCGGCCGCCTGCAGGACGCCGTCTGCGTCAAGCTGCCATTTTATAAGAGGGCAAGGGGCTAGAGGCGAGGGGCTAGAGGTTCGGTTCGGCCTCTTCCACTCGCCACTTGCCACTGGCCACTAGCCCATGAGCGTTAAGAATATTTATAAAGGCAAAGTCGTCACGCTCAATCTGGAGACTGTGACCTTGCCGAATGGCGCGACAGTAGAATTGGAAGTCGTCCGGCATCCGGGGGCTGCTGCGATTGTCCCGATGAAAGACGAGCGCACGGTCATTCTGGTCAGGCAATTCCGGTTGGCCGCGGGCGGGTTCATTTACGAAATTCCGGCCGGCAAATTGTTTCCAGGCGAAGATCCGGAACTCTGCGCGGGGCGGGAACTGGAGGAAGAAATCGGCTATCGCGCCGGAACCATTGAGAAGCTGGAAACATTTTTCACAGCGCCCGGGTTCACTGATGAAGTCATGCATCTGTTCAAGGCGACAAATCTGACCAAAACCGCGCAAAAACTTGACCACGATGAGGTTCTCGAAGTCATTGCAATACCTATAGAAAAATCCATTTCGTGGATACGAGACGGCACCATCCGCGACGCCAAGACCATCGTCGGTCTTCAGTCGGTCTACCTGCGTTCCCGTCCTCGGTAGTCGGTAAGCTCGGTGGGCTGAACGCCGGCTGCTCCGAACCTCAGCCCTTCAGATTCCGGACTGCCGCAAGCGTGTTGTCCACTTCTTCCGGCGACGTCAGCAGGCTCGGGGCGAGGCGGGCGTACTTGGTTGCGTAAGGTGTGACGCTGGCGAGAATTTTTTTCTGACGAAGCGCCTCGACGACCTGTTCCGAGGTCATCTCTTCCACGTCGAAGCAGACAATGCCGGATGACAGGTCATCCGGCATCGGCGTGTGCAGTGTCACGTGCTTCATCGCTACCAGACCTTCCTTGAGCTGACGGTTTAACAGATGGATCCGCGTAGCGATCCGATCTTTGCCGATTGTGAGGTGAAATTTGAACGCTTCGTCCAGCGCCCAGCGGTGTTCAAATGAATGGAAACCGCCCGGCGTCATGATCGCGGCTTTCGGCACCTCATGCGGCGGCAGTTCTTTCATCCAGATGCGGTAGGCCTCGTTGCTGAAGGTCGGGATCGTCGCATGCGCGAGCGGCCAGGCGCGGGGATGGCCCCAGACGAGTCCTGTGCCACGCGGGCCGAAGAGCCACTTGTGGCAGCCGGCCGTCAGAAAGTCGCAGCCGAGGTCCGCCACGGTGACATCTTCCACGCCGAACCCGTGCACGCCGTCCACGCAAAAGATCACGCGGTCCTTCTCGTTGCGCCTGGCGTTGATCGCGGCCAGCGCGTCGGCCATGGCGCGAATCGGCAGTTTGAGTCCCGTGCTTGAATGCACCCACGTCACAGCGATGTAGCGCGTGTTGGGACGCACGGCTTTGACGAGCGAGTCGACAATTTCGTCACGAGACACGGCCGCCAGTTTTTTGTAGAGCGGAACCTGCCGGAACGAGGCATTCGTCCGTTCGGCCCGGTGCCGCAGCGAGGTTTCCGTCGAATAATGATCGTGGGTCGTGGAGAGAATTTCCTGGCCCGGCCAGAGCGTGAGGCCGCCGTAGAGCAGGCCGAGTCCCATCGTCGTGCTGTCCGTCAACGCAATGTCGGTCGGTTGCGCGCCAAGGTAATCCGCGGCGGCGCGAAGGACCTCCGCCTCGGCTCGCTCCTCGTTCTCAAACCAGTAGGTCGCCGGATCCTCGTCCAATCCGCGCCGGTGCCGCTCGATCGCCTCGCGGACCGGCGTCGGATGGGACGCGAGGAGAAATCCGGTCATGTGGATCCAGTCCCGTTTCAGCAGGAACTGATCGCGCACCGCTTCCCAGGTATCCAGTTTGGGCGGCGGTGCCGTTTGAGCCAGGGCTTTGGGAAGGGGAAGGGCACCGGTCAACAGGCTGGCACTCAACGCCAAGCCGGTACGGACGAGAAACTGTCGGCGGTCCATTGCGTCCATGTTTTCACTGTACTGCGCAGGGGAAAACAGCGCAAGGCCGGCAAAAGGGGACTGGCTCCCGTCGTAGCTTCGCGAAGGCGGGTGCCTGTCCCCGTCGGAGTCCGACTTTTAGTCGAGCGTTCGTCTAAGAGTTTTCAGCCGCCCTCGCTTTACTTTACTCTCGAGGCGCCTCCGTTGCGAACCCTTGGTCGGCTTCGTAGCTTTTCGCTTCTTGCGCGGGATGGCGACACGCTGAATGAGTTCTCGGAGCCGCGTGAGGGCATCCTCTCGATTTTGCTCCTGGCTTCGATGCTGCTGGGCCTTGATGGTAATCACGCCTTCTCGTGAAATGCGATGATCCTTCAGCAGCAACAGCTGTTCTTTGTAGAACTCGGGCAATGAGGAGGCAGCGATATCGAATCGTAAATGAATGGCCGTCGAGACTTTATTGACGTGTTGTCCGCCGGCACCCTGCGCGCGCATCGCATGGATGTCGATCTCGGTATCCGGTATGGCAACGTGGTGCGAGATGTGCAGCATCGAATCAATTGCCCGGTCCTGGTGGCAGCGGAGTCCCGCATGAGACCGTTACATTTACATTCAAGACTTCGCCGCCCTGTGATTGTGATTCAATGGTGGGACAGGCCCCCTTGAACGCAATCTGGATAGCCCACTGTGTTTCATCACGGAGGAGTTTCTTATCTTTGGAGGCTAACCGGGCAGCATCCATGACCGGCCCGAATGGAAGACCTATGTTCGGGAGCCTGAACCAGGGTACCTTTACCGTATCACCCAGTAGCGGCCTTAATCCCTCACCCGTATCCTGTTTATCCCGGATCTCCCCAACCGCAAATGGGCCAATCCCAAGCGCTCCGACAATCACCAGCTTCACCCCGATCCCGTTTTTCCACACCGTTTGGCCCGTCTTGCAGTCCACCAGTTTCATCCGGATTCGTACACGCCGCACGTCGTAAGAAGCGAGAACCTTGTGACTAAAGTCGTCCAGAGACCCGTAGAAGACACCATCGACCCCCAAGAGTTCACACAGTTTCTGCGGTGTGGTCAGATCAAGCTGTGAACCGAGTGTGATCCCCATCTGCTCCTTGAGAATCTGGT
This sequence comes from Nitrospiraceae bacterium, assembly GCA_041487795.1. Classification (GTDB taxonomy): domain Bacteria; phylum Nitrospirota; class Nitrospiria; order Nitrospirales; family Nitrospiraceae; genus 2-02-FULL-62-14. Next base: position 717 of record JBGPNZ010000196.1, on the reverse strand, counting down.
CTACCTCGTTCATGGGTTTGATCGCGTAGTGATAGCTCTCTAGCTCTTTGGTTAACTTTTCCCTCACATACATCGGTCCGTCCACATCATTCGTATCATTGATCAGCGGTAACACTGCCACTGTTCGGATCGGATTGGTCGGATTCGCAGGAATGGCGCCAATTGGGGGCTCAGTGACACAAGCGGTCAAAGAGAGACACCCTATCAGGGAAACAGTAGCCACAGCTTTTTTCCACGGACTCATATTATGGGGCATCCTTTGCGCAACGAAAGCCGATTCCGTGATTGCGCATCGTCGGCCGCGAGCCGTCTCGGACGGCGCTGCGCAGCAGACCCCGGTGGTTCAGCCAGGAGCCGCCGCGGTGGATCTTGAACTCGCCGCCCTCTGAGCCCTTGGGGTTGTTGTCCGATGAGGTGTCGTAATATTTCGGGTCATACCAATCGGTGACCCATTCCCAGACGTTCCCGGCCATGTGCATCAAGCCGGAGGGCGTTGCGCCCTTCTCCAGTTCGGTCACCGGGATGGTCAGGATGCCCTGCACGCCCTTGGCGGCAATGACTCCTGTCCCGTTTTCTCCGCCCCACCAGGCCTTGGCTTCTTCTGGCGAGCCGAAGTCTGTGCCGGACCAGTAGGAGACGCCGTTGGCGCGCATCCGATCGTGCTGGTTGCCCCAGGGATACTCGCGGCCATCGGTCCCCCGCGCCGCCTTTTCCCAT
>JBGPNZ010000195.1:0-4646 GCA_041487795.1 Nitrospiraceae bacterium | reverse complement strand
TCTCGGTACCGGCTATACCGGCCGCGTGCTGTTCCGGCAGGCCAAAGCCGCGGGCCGCATCGTCTTCGCTGCCAGCCGCGCGCCGGATACGAATCTGCAGGGCATTCCCCCCGAGCAGCGCCTCCGGTTCGATCTCGATCGTGCCGAGACATGGGAGACGCTTCCCCCGCGCTCGGACGTGATCTGGACCTTTCCGGCCGTTCCAGTGGATACCGTCTGCGCCTTCGGCGAACAGGTCGTCCCTCACCTGCGACGTCTTGTGGTGCTCGGCGCGACGTCCGCCTACGACGGTTCGCCCCAAGCCGTGCGCGGCGAGCCGGTGGATGAAACCGCTCCCGTCGATCAAACGATCGCCCGCGTGCAAGGCGAGGAATCCCTGCGCGAGCGGTACGGCGCAATCGTGCTGCGCGTGGCCGGCATCTACGGCCCTGGCCGAAACCCGTTGGATTGGATTCGCCAGGGGCGCGTCGGCTACTCCCATCGCTTCGTAAACCTGATCCATGTCGAAGACCTGGCCGCGATCATCTTGCAGACTCTGGAAGACGGCGCACCGGGCGACACGTATAATGTCAGCGACGGGACGCCGCGGCGCTGGTCGGAAATCATGGACGCCGCCGCTGTGCGCTGGGGAACCGGCAAGCCGCTACCGGCCGATCCCACGCCGGGCAAGCGGATCAGCAATCGGAAACTGCTGGCGGAATTTGGCTATACTCTGCGTTATCCGGATTTGTTCGCCGCCTTGGAAGAACTGGAGCGTTCGAAACAACCATGAGCACATCGGCACGAGCCACCGTCCTCGTCGGACATGGCGGCGTCCCTAAAGATTGCCCGCACGACCTGATCCGCAAGCTCAAGCAGCTCGAAGCCCAGCGGCGCGCAGCGGGCAAACCGATGTCGCCGGAAGAACGGGAATTGGATCAGAAGATTCGCCGCTGGCCGCGGACCTCTCAGACCGATCCGTACAAAGAAGGACTGGAGGCGTTGGCCACCCAGTTGCGGCCGCTGCTGAACGGCGACCGGCTGGCGATTGCCTACAACGAATTTTGCGCGCCGACACTGGAGGAGGCTGTCGAAGAATTAATCAGGGAAGGAACGAAGGACATCACGGTGGTCTCGTCCATGTTCACCGCCGGCGGTTCGCATGCCGAGAGCGAGATTCCGGAAGAAGTGGCCGCACTCAAGCACGCCCACCCGACCGTCACCATCCGCTACGCCTGGCCCTTTGACAAACAACTCGTGGCCGGCATGCTGGCGGCGCATCTGAATCGGTTCCGCCAGTAACACGCCTGGTTCTTTTCTCAGACCCAATCCGAGTCAGCACGATCCCGCGTCGAGCGGACCTGCGAACTCAGCGCGTCGCGGAGCGTCTGGCTGTCGCGGTCCAACTCAGCTGCCTCGCCGTCAGACAGAATTCGGACGTCCTCCGGCGCCAGCTCAATGCGGTAATGGTTCTTCTGAACAGAGAACCATTCAATATAGGGATGCGGGGCGAGGTTCGGATGCGGATCGAACGAGATGAGGTTCACTTCGCCGACTTGCGGACTTTCCATGTCGCCGATTACATGACCGGCCATATCGTCATCTTCGAATTTTGGATTGCTGAAGCGGATGGCCTTACCGGCAATCTCGCCGCGGAAGTCTCCCTTGAGATAGAGATCCACCGTTCCGATCACCGCGAAGGTGATCCGCCCGACGACACACCCCTCCACACGATTATCAAGCCAGCCTTCTTTTACCCAGCGACTGTTCCCGAATTTTTGCGCCATGATGTCACGCCGTTGCGGATGGCTCGACTGCGCGAGTCACCGTCTTTCCTTGCGCCAGTCCGCCGATGATGACTCCGGCAAGAATCAACCCGCTCCCGAGCCAGCCCTCGGCGCTGAGCTGCTCGCCGAGAAAATACCAGGACAGCCAGGCGGCAAAGGCCGGCTCCAGGGAAAAGATCAGCGCCACCTGCTGCGCCGGCAGCACTCGTTGCGCCCACACCTGCACGGCAAAGGCGCCGGTCGCCAATCCTCCTGTCACACCCAACCCCACCAGCAACACACCGGTCGGTGCGATCTGTTCCCATGTCGGCCCCTCGATCAGCATGGCCGGACCGAGCAGCAGGGTCACCAGGATCATCTGCCAGAGAAAAAACAGGGCGGCCTCTCCACGCCGGGAATAGGCTTCCATGCAGGCGATGTGCGCGGCAAAGGCGACGGCGCAGGCCAGCGTCCAGAGATCCCCGACGTTCATCTCCAGCGAGGGAGTGACCAGAAACCAGAGGCCCGTCAGCGCCAGCGCCGCCGAGAACCACGCGCGCCCCTGAAACCGGCGTAGAAAGAGCGGCACGAAGATCACATACAGCACCGTGATGAACGCCGAGTTGGACGCGGTGGTGTACTGCAAGCCGACGGTCTGCGTGACGTAGCCGAGAAAAAGAAAAATCGTCGCGATGCCGCTCATGCGCAGCAGATCGCGATCCATCCGCAGCTTCCCGCCGGCAAGAAGATAGACGCCGACGGCGAGGATCGCGCCGAGCAGAAACCGCAGAAACATGAACGAAAAGGGAGGACTCTGCGCAAGGGCGGCTTTGGTAGCGGGAAACGTCGCGCCCCAGATCAGGGTGGTCAGGATGAGCGCAAAGCGGGGCATAGGTTGGTCGTGTTGAGTGGAATGTTTGGTCGGTTAATTCCGTTTTGTCCGTTGCACTGACTCAACTGACACAACGGACTAAACTGACAAACCGACGCAACATCATTAGGGTTTGCAGATCGAACACGTGCGCTGGCTGGACGTTCCCGTTTGCTCCATCGCTGCCAGAGCCCGCTCCTTGTCGGGATAGTCGAACCATCCCCCTTCCCAGAAATCCGTCCGGATGAAATTGGACGGGACTTCCGAGCAACGCTCGCGGTGCAGTGTCGTCCGATCGTTCGAGCGCGCGATGTGCAGCCAGTAGACCATAGTGATGCCCAGTTAAAAGCAAAAGGCAATACGTCGGGCTGGAGGCCCTTAGAATCCTATCACTTTTGCCCCTTTTACTTTTGCCTTTTTTCTTGCTCGGCAGAGCTTACGGCAGGAGCTGCCACTCATCTTTTTCGATGAAGACCCTGACGCCGGTCTCAAGTTTCTTGACGTCGTCCTTCTCGAACAGCTTGAAATACCGCTCGATCCGGTCCGGCTCGTCAATTCGCTCTTCCTGCATCATCCCACTGGTCAACTTATACCGACGAATCAACAACGGCATGGAATCCCCCATTCAAACCCGTCTCTCACGTGGACGAACGCTGTAAGATACTCGACCGTCCGCGCCGCGGTCAAGACCGCAGCGTGAAGCCCAAACTGTCGCATCTGCCCTGCAAATCGGCTATAATTTGAGTACAGATTGAGAGGGCTGATCCCGATGCCGATGTACGAATACCGGTGCGAGGGCTGCGGCGAGGGATTTGAAATCGTCCAGCCGATGAGCGCCCGCGCCGAGGACACCGCCTGCCCCCACTGCCAGGCCAAGAAGGCGGTGCGCCTCCTGTCGGCCTTTGCCTCGAAAATCGTGGGCACCCATAAGACAGGATTCAAGGAAATGAAAGCCTACGACATGCTGGGCGAACGGATGGACAAGTTCAAAAAACTGCCGCCGGTCCTGGGCAAGCGGACGAAGCCCCCCACACCTACCCCGACCGACATCGTCGGTGACGCCGGTGGCGTCGGTAACGGAGGCACTGGCTCAACCTGACATGCACGCCCTCGCGCTCGCGCTCCTCTGGACAGGCCTGCTGCTCACCGACACGCCCCCGCTCTTCGCCGGGGACACGGCGGGACACATCGTCATTGCCGGGAGCGGCCCGGAAACCGTCACGATCGAAAAGCTCGCCCGGGCCTTCGAAAAGGCCAACCCCCGTGCCTACGTGGATATCCAGTGGAACGAAAATTCCAAGCCGGTCGAGCTGGTCAAAAACGGCCAGGTGCAGATCGCCGTGACAGGCAAGGAGGACCCGGATCTCCAAGCCTCACAGATCGGGTGGGATGGGATCGTGATCATGGTGAACCTCGCGAACCATATGAAAGAGGCCACAACGCAACAGATCGCCGACATCTTCTCCGGCAAGGTCAGGCTCTGGGCCGAGGTGGGGGGACCGGACACCAAAATTCTGCTACTTGACCGTCCCAGGAACCGGAACATCCGCGACACCTTCGAGCAGCAGCTCGGCATTGCCGGCAAGATCCCCGACTCGACCAAGGTGATCGGCGCCGATGACAAGGTCATCAAAACGGTGGCAGGTACGCTCCCGCCCCTTTCGGCCGTGACGTTTATTTCAATGGGCCCGGCGCTGGAAGCCGTCGCCTCGGGTGTCGCCGTCCGCCTCTTGCAGGTGGACAAGGTTGAACCGGAAGAGCCGACGGTTAAGGATGGGCGCTACAAGCTCCGCCGGCCGGTGCTGTTGCTCAGTAAAAAAGAAGCGAATCCGACGGTGGACGCCTTCACCGCCTTTGCGCTGTCGCCGGACGGACAAAAGATTCTGGACATCGAAGGGTATACGCCACTGGAACAGAAGAAATAGGGGGATTTATGACTCGATTGATTTCCACATTCATCATCGCATCATTCTTCATCGTCTCGGTCGGTCCGCTCGCCGCCGAAGAGAAAAAGCCGGAAGGCACCATCG
>JBGPNZ010000194.1:0-4657 GCA_041487795.1 Nitrospiraceae bacterium | reverse complement strand
TTGTTCAACGCCATGATCGGAGCGAGGCTGCGCCCTGCGCGACCGAACATCTGCATCAAGACGGCGTTGCGGGTTGACGCGTCACCAATGTCAGAGAGGCGGTCGCGCACTTCCATCAGCAGCATGCCTTCAGTTTTCATGTTTCCGAACGCGTCTGTGGTCTCGATACCAAAGCGCTTGAGTTGTTTGCCGCCCCGCTCGATTTCCATGCCAAGCCTGAACATCGCCATGTTCAAGCCGCCAGCGTTGACGCCAGCCAACTCGAAGGAATGCGCCATCACTTCCGTCGCCTGCGCCGTCTCACCGGAAATCGACATCAACTGACGCAGGTTGCGCCACGTCTCAAGGGCATTCGCGGCAGCGTGCTCGCTGACCGCAGCGAATGCCCCTATGGCGGTTGCGGCGAGACCGATGGGCGAGATGATACCTTGAAACGCCGACGTGAGCAGGCTCATGGCCCCGCCCATGCCGCCCATGACCTGCGCACCCTGACGGTACTGGTCGAAGAGTTGCTGGGATTGGCCCTGTAGGTTCTTGAGCCCGCCGAGTGACTCGACGAGCCCTTCGAGGGCTATCCGTATCTTGACTTCGCGGTCGTTCTCAGCCATCGCTAGATGCTCAAGCCTTCCGTTAGAGTCTCCGCGTCAACGGCGTGTCCGTCGCCGGTTTCTTCCTCGTTCTTCTTCATCGCCCGCTCGTGCCTGTTACTCTCTTCTACTAGCGCGCGGTGCGCGATTGCGGTGTCGAAATCGAGCGCCACCGGGTCAAGCGGGTGGAGCCCCAGCAGGCTCGACGGCCGCTGGCTGTACCTGCTCGCCACTAAGTCCAGCGTCACCGCGTGCGGCCCCGTCACGAAACGAACTGAGGTCGATTGCCGCCACCTCTTCATCATCGGCCTTGGCGAAGCCGATGGCATAGAGGAAGAGCCACTGCTTGTCCATATCGTCCATGTCTTCGGACTTGACCGTACCGACCGTGTAGCCTTCAGCATCGACGCTCGCGTCCGTGACCTCTCCGAACTTGAGGTCGACGAGCACGTAGGGAATCAACTTCTCGACAGACTCGATGTACTGTTTGAGATTTTCCGGGTCCGAGAAAACCTCCTTCAGTTTCGTGGTGCCGTCGGCGATTTTCCAGACCATTGACGTGAGTTCAGCGGGGAATGCCCCCGAGCGCACGAGTGCGAACGTTGACGGGCGACGAACGTGGAGTTTTCCGCAGAGAAGGGTGATAGTGCGAACCTGCCCGAAGATTGGCTTCTGCCCAGACATAAAAGCCTCCTATATGGGGAGCGCGCCGCCCCCAGAGCAAGCGCGCTCCCCGGCTCGAAGATGAATTACTAGGTGATCGTCACTGCCGGGTGCAGGAACCCTAGTTGATCACCGTACGGCCGAGACGTGACTGCCTGCCCACGAGCAGCGACACGGATGCTGATCTGCCCGGCTCGGTTGAACACGAGTTCGCGGGCTTCGAGGAACGCGGCCAGATACACCATCGCCTCGATGTATCCACCTGCCCTGCGAGGCGCGACGAGAAGACACGATTGCAGCGGCGGCACGATATTGCCCCCGACGCTGACGAAGGTGCCCTGATCACGCGGCGTGACCAGCATGTCCTTGAGGTTCTGGTACGTGACCTCGCCGACCTCGAAGTCGATGCGCAGGTCTTCCTCCGTGATTACGTACCCGACGATGCCGGTGTTCTGCTGGGTACGAATCTCGAAGGGCGTCGGGCGGTAAATCCAGTTGCTCGGCGCGAGCGTCGCCCCGATGTTGCGCCCGGTCGACGGCGCGCCGTTGGCGTCGAGCGGCACCGGCTGCCCAGAATCGGGAACATCGACGCCGATCCAAACGTCTCCGCGTCCCACGTGGATGTTGATCGGTGTGATTACAGGCATGGGCTATCTCCCCCCCTTTTGTCTTAGAATCGCTCCATGTGCGTCACTCGAAGGCGCAGCGTGGCGTCTTTGCGGAACTGACGCCCATCGCCTTTCGTCCGTCTAAAGATCGGGCCGTAGTCGATGCTCTCGACAAGACAGTACAGATTGCCGATGGCTTGATCGTGCAGCGTCCTGTATGCAGCACGCACGTAGCGCCACGTCACGCGCGCAAGCGTCGCCGTCTCGATGTCTTCGACCAGCAGGCCGACCATCATGTGATGCTCTTGCTTGATGAAATTCTGCGCCGCGTTATCGTGATCTGTCCTGTCGGGGACGATGAACACAGCGGGGCACTGCAACGGATCAATGCCCTCAGTAAAGTAGAAACGGTCAGGCTCAACGAACGGCAGGTTACGGGTGGCAGTGCCGTCGAATGGCTTCATGTCGTTGAAGACGGCTTCAAGGTTCACGTTGAATTGATTCCGCATGTGATCCAAGAGCGTTTGGACAGCGTCCTCTACGAGAAGGCCACCGAGCGTCGACATAGGCCCCGGCACGCCGCTCATCTTGGCCCACGCCGCGCGCCACGGAGCACGTGTTTGAGAACCGCGTCGACGACTCGCTCCCCCTCAGCCTTCGTGAGTCTCGGCACAATGATGCGAGCCGGAAGATTACGCGGAGCGTAGCCGTACTGATGCGCACGGGCGTAGGGCACACGGGTGCCGATCTCGACCCAGTTCGGGCCGGTCTCATACACGTGCTCTTCATGGCTCTTCGATACGAGGCTCTTGTAGAGCCGGTCGGTAATGCGCATCATGTCCTTGCTTGGATGGTTGCTCTTCTTCCACGCGGCGTAGGAGGGGCTGAGAGGCACCCACCCGTCACCAGACCACCCGCCTTCCGTCTCGAACTGTTTCTTCTCCATATCGAGCACGATGCTGTGGATGTCCTGAAAAACGGGGTTCAACTCACCTAGCGACCGGCTTACACCGCCGATGAGTACATCGAGCCCACTTTTGTCGAGAGAGATGCTAAGCATCAGCGCCTCGGGGCGATGTTCGGGATGCGTGGCTTATAGACAGTGAACGCCGGAGCATCACGCCGCCCGTGTCGCTGATAGAAGCCCTGTCTCAGATCAATCGCGTTCTTCTTGTACGAGTCGGCGAGTTTCTGGAACAGGTTCGAGCGGTTCATGTTGTCGTCGCTGAGCGGTTCCTCTTCCAAGAGGAATTGAGCGGACTTACGCTGTGCCCAGCGCATCGCCTGCTTGCTATAGGCGACATACGCGCCGAAGTTGAGCGCGGCGAGTTTGAGCCCGCTCTGGATCAGGGTCGGGTCATCCCCTTCGCTGATCTCTTGGGAGGCCATCTGCATAGATTCGACGAGATCAACGTCAAGGAAAAACTGGAAGAAATACGACGCTCGCACTGTCGTCTGCTGTGCGGGCGCAGTATCAAGATGGAATGTGCCGAGAATCAAGTCGTCGATAAGCACCTGCGCGGGGGGCAACTTTGCGTCATCGACCGTGATCACAAGCGTCCCATCGATAAGGCGATCATCCCACGTCATGAAATCGACGTTGACCCCGTCAATTCGGCCGACAACCTGCTTGCGCTTGATCGGCCGGTCTTGCGGACTGTCGTTGACAAAACGACGAAGATCGGCAACCGCCGTCGTCATGTCAGGCCAATTCGCCACGTCTTCCTCCTCGCGCTAGATGATCGTGATGGCTGCGATCTGTGGGTTGCCACTCGACCCGGAGAAATCGACAAACAACTGCGCCGCAGCGTCGCCCCAGTTGACCGGAGGAGCGAACGGGCCGAAAAACTCGACCGTGCTCGCCGGAACCGCCTTGACGATGTCTCCCGTTCGGCCGAAGGCGTCAGCCTGAGACGCGAACGTGACGGTGATTGCTTCTCCCGCCCCGGTCTTGACGACGACGACCTGCGAGCCAGTGTTCTTGACTTGCATGCCATTCGTAACGTCACACGACTGGGTCGTGAGCACCTGCCCATCCATTGTCTTGAGGTTTTGCGGGGTGATGACTGTTCTCAGTGCCATGCCCATGTCTCCTTTACTTGGTGGACGCCACGCGAGCGAGCGTGACCGTGATACCGTTGGCGACGTTTTGAGCGCTTCCAGCCACGAGGACGATGAAGTCGCCCATCGCGTTCAACTTCTCGGCGACCTCTGTGCCAAAGACCGTGAAATTCCCGGCTGCGACCGTCACGCTTACGACGTTCCCTGCGTCGTCACGAACCACAAGCAACTTGCCGTCGTTGTTGGCACTGACCTCCGACGGTGATGCCTTGAACGTGACCGTCGTGCCCTGAAACCCAGACGGAACGTAAAGGCTGCGCAGCGCGTAGCCGCGCATGTTGACGACCCCAGAAAGCGTCGCGCCATTCGCGAACGTCGCTCCTACGTCGAACAATACCCTCCGAGAAGGCTCGATATGTACGGGAGTTCCGCTCATGACCCAAGCCATCCTTTCAGGTGATCCAGCGTCACGATATAACCCGGTCTCACGACGGCGTATTTAACCTCGTGCTCCCGAGCAAACACCATGCGCGCTTTGAGTTCCTCTTCATCCGGTATCCGCCGCCTGAAAATATCCAGTAGTGCGTTGCGGTGCGGCGACCAGACTGACCAGATGAGTTCTCGACCATCCGGGCCGAGTGCAGGACCGAGAGGCTTCTGGCCCGCTCTCGACAGGAGAGTCGTGTTCATGTAGAGCGGTGCACCGAACAGTTCGAGCAACGTCTTGTCGCGCTCTCT
>JBGPNZ010000193.1:0-4684 GCA_041487795.1 Nitrospiraceae bacterium | reverse complement strand
TCTTTCTTCTTGTCGAGCCCGTAGGCCAGCGAAGCCGCCGTCGGCTCGTTGATGATGCGCAGCACGTTCAGCCCGGCGATCTGGCCGGCATCCTTGGTGGCCTGCCGCTGGCTGTCGTCGAAGTAGGCCGGGACGGTGATGACCGCCTCGGTGACTTTTTCGCCGAGATAGTCTTCCGCGGTCTGCCTCATCTTCTGGAGGATCATCGCGGAGACTTCGGGCGGGCTGTACTGCTTGCCGCGGATCTCCACGTGGGCGTCCCCGTTGCTGCCTCTCGTGACCTTGTAGGGGAGGCGCTTCATGGCATCCTGCACCTGGGGGCTGTCGAACTTCCGGCCCATCAGCCGCTTGACGGAAAAGATCGTATTTTCAGGATTGGTAATCGCCTGGCGCTTGGCGATCTGCCCCACCAGGCGCTCGTTTTTATCCGTGATGCCGACCACGGACGGCGTCGTGCGGCTGCCTTCCGCGTTGGCGATGACGACGGGGTCGCCGCCACTCATGATGGCGACGCACGAGTTGGTCGTTCCGAGATCAATGCCGATTACTTTGCCCATGTGTCTGCTCCTTCCCTCGCCCCTCATATGGGCGCGAGGTCTCCGGTTATTTTATTCGTCGGTCGTGTCTGATGCCTGCGCCGTTGCGACCACCACCATGGCAGCCCGCAAGATACGGTCATGCAGTTGGTATCCCTTTTGATATTCTTCGATCACCGTATTCTCCGCCGCAGTGTTCGATGCCTGTTGCGCCACCGCCTGATGGCAGGTCGGATCGAAGGGGGCGCCGAGGCTGGCGATCGGCTCGACGCCGAACCGTGCCAGGGTTTCCGTAAATTGTTTCAACGTCAGCTCGACTCCCTGGACCAGCCCATCGGTGGTGCGGCCCTCCTGCACGCATTTCAGGGCGCGTTCCAAATTATCCACGATGGGGAGCAATTCTTTTAGGAGGCTTTCATTGGCGAACTGCGAATATTCCTGTTTCTGTTTCTGCGCCAGCCTCTTGAAATTTTCGAACTCAGCCGCCAGCCGGAGGTACTTGTCCTGTAACGTCTTCGCTTCTTCGGTCTTGGCTGCAAGGACCTGCTCCGGATCTATTCCCTCTACGGGCTGATCAGCCCTGGATTTCCCAGGCTCCGTATCTTCTAAGTCATTGAATGTGTTTAAGTTTTCTTGTCTTTTGCTCACCTGGATACCTCTACAACGGGTCAGATAGCCATGAGGCATATAAAGTCAACTAGTTACGAGAGTTTTCTTTTGTGTTGCGCGGGGAAGATGGAGAACAGGAGGCGAGAACCGTCCGAGGGGATGTTTATTCCTCTCCGCGGGTCTTTCGATAGATCAGTTCCAGGCCCTCGAGCGTCAGAAACGGCCGGACTTCCTGAATGGTGCGGGATTCCGGGGCAATCAGGGACGCCAGCCCACCAGTGGCGAGCACAGTCGCTTTCTGGCCGAGTTCGACTTGCATGCGGGTGACAAGTTCGTCTACCAGACCGGCATAGCCGAAGATCAACCCGGACTGCATGCTGCCGGCCGTATCCTTGCCGATCACGGTTTTCGGACGGGTTAGGTCCACCTTGGGAAGTTTCGCCGTCCGGGTGAACAGGGCTTCACTCGCAATACCCAGGCCCGGTGCAATGGCGCCGCCCAGGTATTCGCCGTGCGAACTGATGGCGCAGAACGTTGTGGCAGTGCCGAAATCCACGATGATGAGGCAGGTTTTGTAGCGGGCATAAGCGGCGGCGGCGTTCACCAACCGGTCGCTTCCGATCTCGCGAGGGGTCGGGTAGGCGATCTGGATGCCCATGTCGAGGTCGGACGATACGATCAGCGGGGTGTGTTTGAAATAGGTCTCCACCATTTCATCGAAGACGGCGGTGAGCGACGGCACGACGCTGGAGAGGATGGCGTCGGTAATCTGGTGCGTGTCGATGCCGGCCTGTTGGAGAATGTTCACAAAGAGGATGCCGTACTCGTCGGCGGTTTTGGATGCTTCGGTCGCCAGCCGCCAATGCCCCTTGAGAGTCTGTCCCTCGTAGATGCCCCAGACGACGGTGGTGTTGCCGATATCAATAGCGAGCAGCATAGAGCGAGTGATGAGTTATGGGTGATGAGTGATGAGTAAGGAATTCAATTGACGCAATGCAGACTCGTTACTCATTACTGATCACTCGTCACTTTCCTTCAGCGCAAGTGGATAACGTCGCCGGCCCGAATATCAACGGTTGTGCGATCGTCGCGGATGATTCGAAGCGAACCGTCCGTCTGGATGGATTCGGCTGTGCCGTCCATCTGTTCCCCATGGGCCAGTTCAATCCGCACCCGCCGGCCGATTGTCGAGCAACGTAGCATATATTCTTTGAGAATGTCGCCGTGGTTCCCGGCGAGAAACGACTCGTACCGGGTTTCCAATTCCGCGAGCAGGGTGGCGAGGAGCGCGGTCCGGTCGCATGGCCGCTGAGATTCAATCGCCAGCGAGGTGGCGATCTCACGCAGTTCATCGGGGAATTCATCGCGGCGGATGTTCACGTTCAAGCCGATTCCGACGATGACGGTCGCATGCGCGGTCCCGACTCCGCTGCTTTCGCACAGGATGCCGCCGAGCTTCCGGTTTCCAATCAGAATATCGTTCGGCCATTTGACGGACGGTTTCAGGTTCGCCACGACCTGCACCGCCCGGCCGACGGCCAGGGCGGCGATCAGAGGAATCCACGACAACCAGAGCGGCTGTTGCTCGCGCGTCGGCATCGTACGCAGCAGAACCGAACAGTAGAGATTTTTACCGGAAGGGGAATGCCAGTGGCGGCCCAGCCGTCCGCGTCCCGCCGTCTGGGACTCCGCCACGACGACGGTGCCGTGTGGGGCGCTCTCCTGGGCCAGTGTGGCGGCTGCGGTGTTGGTTGACGTGACCTCCTCCAGCACATGGAGCGTGCGCCCGAATGATTGAGTGGACAGGGCGCGCTGGATGCCCTGGGCATTAAGAGGCTGGAAAGCCGCAGGCGTCACCATTATTTTTTACGACCAGTGCGCTGCTGGATCGGCACGATGCCCATACTGAAGTTGGCGGCCGGCGCAGAATGGGTCAGGGCGCCGATCGAAATTCTGCCGGGCCCGGCCGCGGCGATCTTCCGAACATTCGCCAGCGTCACACCGCCGGACACTTCAATTGCCGCACGATTCCTGATCAGTTTGACGGCTCGTTTAATGGTCGGCACATGCATGTTATCCAGCAGGATAATATCGGCCTTACCGTCGAGCGCGGCGCGGACTTCGCCGAGAGTCTTGGCTTCTACTTCGATCTTCAGTCCGCGCGGGGCCCGCTTTCTAGCGAGACGGCAGGCGGATGCCACGTCGTGGCCGGCCAGCTCAAGGTGATTGTCTTTGATCAGCACGCCATCGCCCAACGAGTGACGGTGATTGTGCCCGCCTCCGAGTGTGACGGCCCATTTTTCCAACGCGCGCAGCCCCGGCGTGGTCTTGCGCGTATCGAGGATCTTTACGCGGCGGCCTCGCACCGCTTTGCAAAACCTGGCGGTGAGAGTGGCGATGCCGGAGAGGCGCTGGAGAAAGTTGAGCGCGACTCGTTCAGCCATCAGCAATGACCGTGCGTCGCCTTCGACGATTATGACTGGACGGTCACGTTTCACTCGTGTGCCATCTTTGATGGCACGGACGATCTTGAGCGAGGCATCCACGGTATGAAACGTCTGTTTGGCGACGGCGATACCGGCGACCATAATCGTCTGATGAGCGACAATCGTGCCGCGGGCTCTCAAGGGCTTGGAAAAGAGTGCGGAGGTGGTGGCATCACCTTGAGAAAGGTCTTCGGTCAGAGCGGTCTTCACGGCGGCACGAATCTGACGGGAGAGTACGGGGGTCACTGGATCATGCCTTGCAATTGCCGCTCGCTGCTGGCGAGCATCTCCTGTTCCTGTCGCAGCACCTGCACTCGCTGCTTGTGCTCGGCGACGACTTCAGGCGGTGCCTTTGCCGTGAACTCGGCATTGTCGAGTTTGCCCTCAATACGTGACGCTTCCTTGGTGTTGTCCTCTCGCTGCTTTTTGATCCGCTCGAGGGCCTTGCGGAGATCCACGTCGCCTTCCACAAGCACACCGATTGTTAATCCTTCGGCGACCAGCTTTAAGAGATTCCTGTCTGGCCATTGAAATATCGGCAGGATATGAGTTGTGGCTTTTCCCATATGGTCGAGGCTGCGAAGAACCTCCGTGGCATCGACTGGTTTGGTAAGGAACACACCATAGACAGTCATTGATTTACCTGGAGGATAGTTGAGAAGAGCCCGTCCCGTCCGCGTCGTTGCGATGAATTGCGCGAGAACTGAAAATTCACTCTCGATGGTCTGCGCATCCCAGTCCGGTGATGCGGCCGGATAGGGCTGCGTAACGATACTTTCGCCGTGGTGGGGCAGCGTCTGCCAGATTTCCTCGCTGATAAACGGCATGAAGGGGTGCAGCAGCCGTTGCACGGTTTCGAACGTTTCCACGAGGGTCTGCCTAGTCCGTGCGGCTTCGCCAGAGTCCTTATTTTGCAATGCGGGTTTGATCAGCTCCAGATACCAGTCGCAGTACTCGTGCCAGATGAATTGATAGAGATGGCTTGAGGCCTGATCGAATCGGTACTGATCGAGCGCAGCGTTCACATCACGAATCGTCTTGTTGAGGCGACTC
>JBGPNZ010000192.1:0-4690 GCA_041487795.1 Nitrospiraceae bacterium | reverse complement strand
GGACAAGCCGGACATCACGATCACGGGCCAGGTGCAGCAATTATCGGTGCATGCCCGGAGCCGGTTCTTTTCGACCAAACTGACGGCGAAAGTCAAAGTGGTGATCCGGGCGGCCAATGCGTCGGATCGCAGCACCGTCCGGCTCAATTTGGAGGGGATGCGCGAGAACGCCGTGTTCGTATTCGAGCCGGGCGAAGCGCAGGAACTCGTGAACCGGACGCTCAAGGAAAATCTGGACAAGCTGCTGGCGGATGTTCGCGTGCAGGACCGTGCCTTGCTCACGAAGTAGGGTCGGTGAGGGCGAAGTGTTGCAACGCGAAGCAAACCGATTTGTTTAGTTTCTCTGGTTTCTTTAGTTTGTCTGGTTCTTTCCTTGCCCTCGTAGCCCAACGACATAAACCAAACAAACCAGACAAACCAGATAAACCGGAAGAACCAGAGAAACCAGATAACCCTGGATCAGTTCAGCATGCGTGAGCGGCGGTGGGAAACCAGGTTCAAACTGGGCTTTGACGAGATCCTCGCAACCGCCGAGCGACTGGCCGCGCAGGGGCTGATCCCGGCTGCGCCGGCCAAAGACGTCATCTGCTATGTCGAGGAGTGGGAAGTCCGCGCGCCGGAGGATTTCGATCACCTCGATCCCTGGGCGACGGAAGATGTCACGCTGGTCCATCTGCGTGACGGCTGGCGCGGCGACTTTTTTCTGCTGGCCGGTGGCTACCACACGGTCTACCAGCGGCATCAGTCCATCGGGACCTACTGTTCGGTGAGCCATCCCTGGCGCCTGCCGGGCTCGATGGCGACGCATCATTCCCGCAGCATGCTCTGGCTGGGCTTCCGCCACACGCACGGGTTCATCCGGGTCCGTCTCCAGACGATCGACGTGGTCACGCCGGGCGAAACGCGCGCCGACGACCGGCGCGCGTTGTGGCTGGAGGAGCGCCAGCGCGCATTTCTCTCCGCGATCGCGGTCCTCGAGGTGCCGATCGAAGCGGTGATCGAAAAAAACAGTCTGGTCTTGCGGGCGGCCGACACCCGTATGCCGCTGTTTTGTTCGTGGCCGGATGCGTTCGGCCCGTGCCAGTTCGAATACAATTCGTCCGACGCGTTCGAGTTTCTCGTGCCGGCCAGCCGGCTGGCGGCGACCTACGGCGGCGAGCCCGCCCGTGTCCGCGCCTACCTGACCGGATTTACCGAGCCTGCGCTGGACGAGTTTCAGTCAGTGGCGCCGGGCGCCCGGTCGGCCTATCGCTGTTCGGTCCATTGCCCGCTGGATGAATTGCCGGAAGTGCTACGCGCCATCGCGCCGGCCGGCCGGCTCTATGCCACGCTCTGCGAGTTTCAAACCCAACAACTGGCTCCCGACGGGACCGACGCGTCGGCGATCGTGGGCATTGTCGGAGCGGAAGACGGATTTCAACTCGAAGTCCGCCTGAATCGAGCGCCGCTTCCGGAAGACGAGATGGCGGTGTGGCTTGAACGAGTGGTCGGAATGCCCGTGACTTATGCGCCCCTCCCTCCGTTCCCGTGACTTGATAGACAGTCATAATGCTGCCGCTGACCCGACTCCGCGCCGCGTTCGCCAAGCCCTTGCTGCCGGTGGTGTTCTTTTTCTCCGGCGTGACCTATGACACGATCACGCTGACACGGATCGATCGACTGCTGGACAACCTCATCCTTCTCTTCTATCTCAGCCTGCTGGGCCTGCTGATTATTCTGACCGGGCGGGCCGATCTGGCCAGGGCAGGGTCTCCGGACATCCTGCCGGACACGCACCCCGTTGCCGCGTTCGCAAAGCGTGCGCACCCGTACTATCCGTGGGCCATCCAGTTTCTCCTTGGCGGGCTCTTCAGCGCCTACGCGATCTTCTATTCCCAGAGCGCCTCGCTCACGAGCACGGCCGTGTTCTTCGCCGTGCTCGTGGCGTTTCTGGTCGCCAACGAAATGTTCAAGGACAGGCTCTCGAATCTCAGGCTGCTCGTCAGCCTCTACGCTCTGGTCTGTTTCAGTTTCTTCACCTTCTTCCTGCCGGTCCTGACCGGGTTCATGAATATGCTCGTGTTTTTGATCGGCGCGGCCCTGAGCCTCGCCGTAACCCTGCGGGTAGTCGAGTTGATCTATGCGGGTGCACCGAATCGGTCCACGCGAGACGTCGTGTTGACCGGCGCGCCGGCGGTAGCACTGGTTGCGGTGCTCGTCGGGTTCTACTTTTTACATTGGATCCCTCCTGTCCCGCTGTCCATGAAATTCGCAGGGGTCTACCACACGATCGAGAAGATTGATGGACGATATCGGCTCAGCTTCGAAGAGGGGGCCTGGTACCAGTTTTGGAAGCGGTCGGATGATCCGTTCCACGGGCCAGGCCCGGCATACTGCTTCACGGCTGTGTTTGCGCCGGTGGCTTTGCAAACGACGACCATCCATCACTGGCAATATCGTCCCTCGGGCCGCTCTGACCTGAATTTTGTCACGACGGACCGCATCCCCATGCAGATTGCGGGGGGACGCGAGGGCGGCTATCGGGGCTACACAGTGAAATCACGCATGGATCCCGGCGAATGGCGCGTGGATGTCGAAACGAACGATGGGCGCGTCATCGGACGGATCGGGTTTCGCGTGGTGGAGGCAAGCGAGGAGCCTGGTCGCCTCGAGACGATCGAGCGGTAGGCACGTTCTGCTGGACATGGGTGGAGGCCTCAGGTAGCCTTGCGAATCCACACTTGGTAGAATTTCATGATGAATTTCCGTCAATCATACACTGTGCCCATGGGGCTTGCCGTACTGGCGATCTGGTTCTGGCTGGCTCCGGCCGCTGCCGCGGTGGAGGTGCGCACGCTGACGGCCACCGGCGAATACCGCATGGGTGACAACGATACCAAAACCGATGCCAAGCGACTGGCCCTGCTGGATGCGAAGCGCCAGGCTTTGGAGCAGGTCGGCACGTACCTGGAAGGGGTCACGGAAGTCAAAAACCTCCGTGTCACCAAGGACGAGATTCGGTCCTACACGGCGGGGATCGTCGAAGTGCTTGAGCAGGCCACGCGCACGACGTTGGAGGGCGAGACCACGATTGTGCGCGTCGACGTGACGGTCAAAGTGGACACGGCAGTCGTCGCGAAGCAACTCGGGGAGTTGCGAAAAAATGAATCGGCGAAGGAAGAACTGATCCGCGCGAAGGCGGAAGCGGATCTCCTGAGGAAAGAGTTGGAAGACAAGAGCAAGCAGTTGGCGGCGCTGAAAGGCGGTGCGGCCGAAACCGCCGTGCAGCAACGGCAGCAAGTGTTGGCGCGGGCCGATGCCAACGAACTGCTGGCCAAAACGTGGCAGATACCGGCGGGGACAAAAGACGACATCGTGACCCAGGTGAAAGCCCCGTCGCCCGAAGAGCGCGAGAAATACCGGGCGACCCTCCAGGAGGCACTGCGGCTGGACCCCGACAACCCCTGGGCGCATTTCAAACTGGGCTACCTGTACCACAGCGAAGGGAATCTCGATGCGGCGATCCGCGAATACCGGACGACGATTCACCTCAAGCCCGACGTGGCCCGCCCGCACCTGGCCCTCGGGCGCGCGCTGATCGCGCAGGGCAAGAAGCAGCAGGGAGCGGAGGAGATGTATGCGTACCTCATGCTCGCGGAAAAGAAACCGTCGAACCAGCAGTTGATCGGGCGGACGGAACGCAAGCTCGAGCAGTTGGACCGGAAAGGGATCCGGCATCCGCGCCGTTAAGCCACTTATGACAGACCGGTGGCGTCAGACGATCGTGGGGGCGGGCATGGTGGTCGCGCTGCTGGCCGGCATAGGATCGGGGCCCGCCGCGCTGGCCAAGGGCGAGTCGCCTCAGGGCAGTCCGAACGGGCGTCATCAGAGCCATCAGAACGGAGGGGATGCGCTCGCGCATTACAATCGCGGCGTGAGCCTGCAGGCCGAGGGCAAGCTGCAGGAGGCGATTACCGAGTATCGGGACGCTGTGCGTCTCCAGCCGGATCTCGTGGACGCGCATTACAATTTGGGCGTGGTCTTGACGGCAATCGGCGATCAGACCGGCGCCATCGCTGCCTATCGTTCCGCGGTCCAGTTGAAGCCTGGTTTTGCCGCTGCCCACCACGCGTTGGGCGTTGCGTTGGCCAAACGAGGCGATCTGAGCGGCGCGATCGAGGAATACCGCGCAGCGTTGCAATACCAGCCTAATCTGGTGGTCGCGCATCAGGGACTCGGCGCGGCGCTGCACGCCAAGGGCGATCTGACAGGCGCCATTGCCGAGTATCGAGCCGCGGTGCAGCTCAATCCGAATCTCGTGGAGGCCCACTACAATCTGGGCCTGGCCCTGACCGCGACAGGCGATCAGGCGGCGGCGATCGAAGAGTACCGGACGACGGCGCGCCTCCAACCCGGCAACGCGCAGGCCTATTTCAATCTTGGGCTGGCCCTGCAGGCCACACGGGACCTGGACGGCGCGATCGAGGAGTATCGGCATGCGCTCCGGCTTCAACCGGATTATGCAAGCGCGCATCACAACCTCGGTCTGGCGCTCAAGGCCAAGGGTGACCTGCTCGGCGCCATCGCCGAATATCAGGAGTCCCTGCGCATCGAAGCAAACGATGCCTACACCCATCATGATCTGGGGTTGGCGCTTCAGGAAAAGCAGGACGTGGACGGCGCGATCGCGCAGTATCGCCAGGCGCTGAAG
>JBGPNZ010000191.1:0-4710 GCA_041487795.1 Nitrospiraceae bacterium | reverse complement strand
AGACCGGCGGGGTTTCCGGCAGGTAGCCGATGCGCGCTTTGACTTCCTGCGGCTGCTCGGAGCAGTCGAACCCGTCCACCGTCGCCGTGCCTTCGGTAGCCGGCATGAAGCAGGTCAGGATACGCATGGTGGTGGTCTTGCCGGCGCCGTTCGGTCCGAGGAACGCGAGGACTTCCCCCTTGTTGACGGAGAACGTCACGCGTTCGATGGCGGTCCGGTCGCCGTATCGCTTGGTGATGTGTTGAACGTCGATCATGCGAGAGGATTGAGCGGCTGGATATTAACTGCCGCGTTCCAGCCAGTCAAGGGACAGTTGCGGGAGAAATATGTTTGCGCTCGGGGAGGCTTTGATGGGGTGGGCGAATCTGCTATAGTCGCTCCACGTGGCCATGAGAGTCCGGCATCATTAAATATCGTCATGCATCAAGGCTGGCTGTGAAGGAGGGGGTCGTGAACATACGCACAGGAGTGATTGTTGCGGGGCTCTGGTTGTTGACGCTGACCGGCTGCGCCGGCAAGGGCGAACTGGTCGCGTTGAATCTGCACGCAATTTCTCCAGTTGAAGCGCCGAAGATGCAGCTTCCCGCCGACACCATTGTCGTCGTGGCGGATTTTGAGGACGGGCGGCCTAACAAGCAGCGGGTGGGGGCCCGCACCCATCAGGGCGGCGGCGAGACCGTGTTCAACGTGCCCGGAGGAAAAGTCGGCGCAGTGGTGGCCCAGGTGGTCACCGACTATCTCAAGAAACGGGGCTGGCGTGTGGAATTGGCCAGACCGGTCTCCGGAACCGGCCCGGACGACGGACCGCACGTGACGATTTCCGGCAGGGTCGTCGAGTTATCCGCCAATGCCGCCAGCACGTTCGGCTCGACGAAGATCTCGGCATCGGCGAAGACCGTCATTGAGGCCGTGAACGCGGAAGACGGGAGCATTGTCCGGATGACTCTCAGCGGCGCCGGCACGCAGGCGGTCGTCGTGTTCGATGAGGACGATGCCGCAAACCTGCTCAGCGCCGCGTTGTCGGAAAGCCTTGAGAAGTTCGTCGCGGAGACGAAGATCGAAAAGAAAATGCTGCGTATGAAGCCGTGAGTGTCAGCGCTTGTCTGCCGGGGGTATTTCGATCGAGCCTGTTTTCTCCAGCCGGTAAATATCCAGCATCGCCCGGCCGATCGCCACGACGAGCGGTCCGGCCACGATGCCCAGGATTCCGAATACCCGAATCCCGCCCAGGACGCTGAAGAACACCAGCATCGGGTGCAGCTTCGACCGGTTGCCGACGAGGATGGTCCGCAGCACGTGATCGAGCAGCGCAATAATCCCTCCGGCAATGCACACCACCGTCATTTTGCCGTAGGCGCCGATGAACCAGAGGTACAGGGCGCCGGGTACCCACACCAGCGACGCGCCGGCCGCCGGCACGTAGGCGAGCACGCCCATGATCACGCCCCACAGGACCGGCGTGGAGAGTCCGGCGATCCAGAACGCCAACCCGCCGATCAGGCCCTCAAGGATTGCCACGATGGTGCTGCCTTCGACCGAGGCCCGCACGACTTCGTCGAATCGCTGGAAGACGATGCGCTGTTGCTGGTGCGTGAGCGGCAGCGCGTTTTCGATCCACCGCACCACGCGTTCGCCGTCGAGGAAAAAGTAAAAGGTGCAGACCAGCATGACCGCGGTCTGAAACACGCCAAGCAGAACATTGGTGGCCACCAGCGTGGCTTCTTCGAACAGCCACTTGCCCATGCCTTGCAGGCTGTCCGTGAGCGCCGCGCGCAGGCTGGTGCCGGTCAGCCGTTCGTATTCCTGAAGACGGTCCACCACCGCGCTCACAAAGGGGTAGTCCCGTCGGATGTTTTCCAGCAGGCCGCCCTGCGCGACCAGCGTGATGGCGGCTTTGTACGTCCTAGCCAGTTCTTCGCCGACCAAAGCGGAGAGGTACAGCAAAGGCAGGATGATCACCACAGTCACGGTGCCGCACATCAATAACGCGCTGAACACCTTCTGCCCCCTGGTGGCGCGTACGAGATGCCGGTGGAGCGGGTAGAGCGCGTAGGAGAGCACGGCGGCCCAGGCGATCGCGGCAAAAAACGGGCTGAACGTCTGGAAGAGGAGATAGGCGACGCCGAGGGCCAGGGCGAGGCGCACCAGCCGGGCCGCCTGATCCGGATCTCGTTGCGAGGGATCGCTCATGCGTCAGGCATCTTAGGTGCGCGGTCAGTAATGGTCAAGCAACTTGCGTTTTGCCTTTTTCCCGGTCCCGCGATAGAGTGCGACTGATGGCGATTCCAAACGACGAAATTGAACGGCTCGTTCGGGCGGAGCATTGGGACCCCTTTTCGATCCTCGGTCCCCAGCCGGCCGGCGACGGATCGGGGACGGTGGTGCGCGTCTTCCTGCCGGAAGCCGCGGAAGTCTTGCTGTTGCCGGATGGACCGGACGGCCGGGCGGTTCCGATGCAGACCGTGCATGACGCCGGCATGTATGAAGCTCATCTGCCCCAGGGGGTGCCGCCGCGGTACCGGCTTCGCGTGGCGGACCGCTGGGGGAATGTCTCGGAACGGCACGATCCCTACGCCTTTCCTCCGCTCCTGTCCGATTTCGATCTGCACCTGTTCGCTGAAGGCCGGTTGTACCAGGCGTACGACCGGTTGGGCGCGCATCTGCGCACGGTGACGGGCGCGACTGGCGTGCACTTCGCGGTGTGGGCGCCCAACGCGCGGCGGGTCAGCATCGTCGGTGATTTCAACGGCTGGGATGGGCGCCGCCATGCGATGCGCAGCCGAGGAGCGACGGGCCTGTGGGAACTCTTTATTCCGGAGCTGCCCGAGGGCACGCTCTATAAATATGAGATCCGTCCGCAGGACGCCGACGCGGCCTTTCTCAAGGCGGATCCTTACGCGTTTGCCGCCGAACTCAGACCCAAGACGGCGTCGGTCGTTCGCGATCTGTCGAAATATCAATGGGGCGATCGGGCGTGGATGGACGAGCGCGGCCGGCGCGACTCCCTCGCGGCGCCGATGGCGATCTACGAAGTTCATCTTGGTTCGTGGGCGCGCGTACCGGAGGAGGACAATCGCTGGCTGACCTATCGCGAGCTGGCGGCCAAGTTGATCCCTTATGTGACTGACCTGGGCTATACCCACGTTGAGTTGATGCCGATCACCGAACATCCCTTCGACGGCTCCTGGGGCTACCAGACGACCGGTTATTTTGCGCCGACCAGCCGCCATGGCTCGCCGGAGGAGTTCATGGCTTTCGTGGATGCCTGCCATCGGGCGGGCCTGGGAGTGATTCTCGACTGGGTGCCGTCGCATTTCCCTGACGATCCGCATGGACTGGCCTGGTTCGACGGCACGCAGCTGTACGACCATCACGACCCGCGCCTCGGCTACCATCCGGAATGGCACAGCCGCATTTTCAATTTCGGGCGCGTGGAGGTGCGAAACTTTTTACTCAACAGTGCGCTGTTCTGGCTGGACAAGTATCACGTGGACGGGCTGCGCGTGGACGCGGTGGCGTCCATGCTCTATCTGGATTATTCCCGGCAGCCCGGCGAATGGATTCCCAACCAGTTCGGCAGCCACGAAAATCTGGACGCGATCGAGTTTTTGAAGGAGTTCAACATCGTGGTGCACCGGGAGCATCCCGGCGTGCTCACCATCGCCGAAGAGTCCACGGCCTGGACCGGCGTTTCGCGCCCGACCTATGCGGGCGGGCTGGGGTTCAGCCTGAAATGGAACATGGGGTGGATGCACGATATGCTGCGCTACTTCAGTTTCGACCCGGTCTACCGGAAGCACGAGCACAACCACATCACGTTCGGGCTGCTCTACGCCTTCACCGAGAATTTCGTGCTGGTGCTCTCGCACGACGAAGTGGTCCATGGCAAACGCGCGCTGCTCGACAAAATGCCGGGCGATCTGTGGCAGAAGTTCGCCAACTTGCGCGCGCTGTACGGCTATATGTACGGGCATCCGGGCAAGAAGATGCTGTTCATGGGCGGCGAGTTTGGCCAGTGGTGCGAGTGGAACCACGACGCCAGCCTCGAGTGGCATCTGCTCGAGCAGGACTCGCACCGGGGGCTCCACCAGTGGGTGCGCGATCTCAACCGGCTCTACCGGACCGAGCCGGCGCTCCACGAAGTGGATTTCGAGTGGACCGGCTTTCAATGGATCGACTACAATGACTGGGAGCAATCGGCCGTGGCCTTCATCCGACGGGCGAGGAATGCAGACGACTTTGTGGTCTGCGCCTGCAATTTCACGCCGGTGCCGCGGCATGGCTACCGCATCGGCGTGCCGGCGCCGGGCCGGTACCGGGAGCTGCTGAACAGCGATGCGGCTGTCTACGGTGGCGGGAATGTCGGCAATCTCGGCGGCGTGGAGGCCGAACCGATTCCCTGGCACGGATATTCCTACTCGGTGTGCCTGACTTTGCCGCCGCTCGCGGTGGTGTTTCTCAAGCCAAGCTGAACTGGCCCGTCCACCATCAGAACAGGCCCTTGACTTCCTCCCACCGCGCTGGGTATAGTGGGGCCACTTCATACATCTTCAGCTTGCGGTTCGATTAATCAACAACACACATACCTAGGGTTGAGACCGCGATGCAGGCCTAGGCGTAGGGGTATATCAGGTACAGGGGAGGGTGGCGGTTTACATATATACAGACGGAGGGCGATGGTGATCGGACGACGAGGAGTCAGTCAAACGT
>JBGPNZ010000190.1:0-4735 GCA_041487795.1 Nitrospiraceae bacterium | reverse complement strand
GACACCACTTCGCTAATATTGACCCTCCTCTACTCACAATCCCGGTGGTCCGTTTCGCCGTCATCGGAATATAAGGCAGTCGTACGCCGGCGTGGATCGTGAAGTAATCAACGCCCTGCTCGGCCTGCTCGATGAGCGTGTCCTTGAACATTTCCCAGGTCAGTACCTCGGCCTTGCCGTCGACCTTTTCCAGCGCCTGGTATATCGGCACGGTTCCGACCGGCACCGGGCAGTTGCGGATGATCCACTCGCGGGTTTCGTGGATGTTCTTGCCGGTGGAGAGGTCCATGACCGTGTCCGAGCCCCATCGGATGGCCCAGATCATTTTTTCGACCTCTTCCTCGATGGAAGAGGCCACGGCGGAATTGCCAATGTTGGCATTGATCTTCACCAGGAAATTGCGGCCGATGATCATCGGCTCGCTTTCCAGGTGGTTGATGTTCGCCGGGATGATCGCGCGGCCGCGCGCGACTTCATCGCGCACGAACTCCGGCGTGATCATGTCGGGAATCTTGGCGCCCCAAGCCTGGCCGGGATGCTGGATGACTCCTCCGCCATGTCTGTTCTTTGCGGCCGGCGCCTGCGCGAATTCGCGGGATTGATTTTCCCGGATCGCGATGAACTCCATCTCCGGTGTGACGATGCCTTTCCGCGCGTAGTGCAATTGCGTGACGTTCATGCCGCGCTTGGCGCGCAACGGTTTGCGGATATGCTGGAATCGCAACGAGGCCAGCTTCGGGTCGGTCGCGCGCATCCGGCCGTATTCCGACGACACGTCTGTCAGCTGCTCCACGTCGTTCCGGCCGAGGATCCATTCGAGACGGAGCGGCGCGAGACCTTTTTGGGCGTCAATCGTGACGGCGGGATCGGTGTAGGGGCCTGACGTGTCGTACACGGTCACGGGCTGATTGGGCGTTGGCGCTCCGCCGTTCGCCGAGTGGGTCGGCGTCAGGCTGATCTCCCGCATGGGGATGCGGACACCCGGCAGGGTGCCGTCGATATAGACTTTTCGGGAGGCGGGAAAGGGGGTCGTCGTCAGCATGGTTTCAACCGGCTTCTGTCCGTTCCCATTTCCGGATCCATTCCCTATGGTGTGAAGGCTGCTCATGGGTGTGTCCTTTCTCTCATTGGGTACTAACAAAAAAGCCGCACCGGGAAGGGTGCGGCTGAGAGGGTCCGAAATGACCACCACTCTGTTCGCTTCCCTACGCTGGTATTAACCAGGTCAGGTTCAGAGGGTCGTCCGTTCTTGGACTCTCAGCCTGAGGAGTCTGCGGGTGGATTACACCCCGACTCCTGTGGCCCCCCTAGCTTTATGGCGCACATCGTACTCTCCGATTTTCGGCCTTGTCAACCAGTGCCGATTGATTGTCCGCAAGTCCTCGCGTACAATGACAACTCGCCCACTACGACGGGGTTTGGAAGCGTTGAGTGGGAGGAGCACACCAGTGAAAACTGTTGCCACCGCGCCGCGGGCCATCACGGACTATCAGGGACGTTCCGCCGAAGAACTGTTCAAGCGGACGGCTGAGGCCAAGCGCGCGTTGGGCGACAAGGTGATGGTGCTGGGGCATAACTACCAGCGCGACGAAGTGATCGAACACGCTGATTTTCGAGGCGATTCGCTTTTGCTGGCCAAGCTCGCCGCGCAGCATGCCGAACGGCCGTCCATCGTCTTCTGCGGCGTGCATTTCATGGCCGAAACGGCCGATATCCTCAGCCGGTCTAATCAAACAGTCATCCTGCCGGATATGGCGGCCGGGTGTTCGATGGCGGACATGGCGGCGATCGAACAGGTGGACGAGTGCTGGGATGAACTGGGGCGGATCCTGCCGGTTGAAGAGACGGTATTGCCGGCGGTTTATGTGAATTCCGCCGCGGTGCTCAAAGCTTTTTGCGGTGAGCACGGGGGCATCACCTGCACGTCATCCAACGCCCGGGCGGTGATCGAATGGGCCTGGGCTAGGCGCGAGAAGATTCTGTTTTTCCCGGACGAACATTTGGGGCGCAATACGGCCAACAAGATGGGGTTGCCGCGCGAGCAGATGATCGTCTGGGATCCCTTCACACCGAACGGAGGGAACAGCGCCGAGGCGATCCGGAAGGCGCGGCTGATTCTCTGGAAGGGCCACTGCAGCGTGCACCAGATGTTCCAGCCGGCGCACGTGGACTATTTCCGCAAGCAGCACCCGGATATCAAGGTCATTGTGCATCCGGAATGCCACGAAGACGTCGTCAATAAAGCCGATGCCGTCGGCTCGACGGAATTCATCATCCGTACCGTGAGCGCGGCGCCGGCCGGCACGGCCTGGGCGGTCGGCACGGAATTGAATCTGGTCAATCGGCTGAAAAAAGAACAGACGGACAAGCGGGTCTTCTTCCTCTCCTCCACGGTCTGCCAGTGCGCCACCATGTTCCGCATTGATGCGACTCACCTCTGCTGGGCGATGGAAAACCTGGCCGACGGCCACGTCGTCAACCATATCGTCGTGCCGGACGATGACAAGCGGTGGGCCAAGATTGCATTAGATAGAATGATGGCGATTAGTTGACCCGGCGCCGCGCTCCAGTAATCATCCGACAGTCTCGGCATGGACTATAAAGCGACCCTCAATCTGCCCAAAACCGACTTCCCGATGAAGGCGAACCTGCCGCAGCGGGAACCGGAGATGCTCGCCCGCTGGGAACAGGAACGCCTCTACGAGCGTATCCAGGAGCAGGGGAAGAACAATAAGCGCCCGCTCTTTGTTTTGCACGACGGCCCGCCCTATGCGAACGGCCGCATTCACATCGGCCATGCGCTGAATAAAATCCTCAAAGACATCATCATCAAGTCGAAGACGATGGCGGGTTTCCGCGTTCCGTACGTGCCGGGGTGGGATTGCCACGGGCTGCCGATCGAGCATCAGGTGATGAAGGAACTCGGAGACAAGAAAAAAGACCTCGATGCGGCGGCGATCCGGAAGCTCTGCCGCGACTACGCGGAGAAGTACGTGGCAATTCAGCGCGACGAGTTCAAGCGGTTGGGCGTGCTCGGCGACTGGGCTCATCCCTATCTGACGATGAATCCGGCCTATGAAGCGACCATCCTGCGCGAGTTCGGAAGTTTTGTGAAGGCAGGCGGTGTCTACAAGGGGCTCAAGCCCGTGCTCTGGTGCATGTATGATCAAACCGCGTTGGCCGAGGCAGAGGTGGAGTATGAGGACCACACATCTCCATCGATCTACGTGAAGCTTCCAATTGCTGTTTCTTCAAGCGATGTGGTTCCTGGGCATCCAGTCTCTTCTAAGCCAGGTCGATTTATTCTGATCTGGACCACAACTCCCTGGACCCTTCCTGCAAATCAAGCGGTCGCAGTCCACCCAACTGAACAATATGTTGTCGTCGAAGTCGCATGGCAGGGAGAAAGGGAGCTTTGGATTTTGGCTCAACAACTACTGAAATCCTGCATGGATAAGTTTGGGATCAAGGACTACCGCATTGAAGAAGGACCAATCGCGGGACGTCAGCTCAGCGAGAAGTATGCTTCGTATCATCATCCGCTCCAGGCGCGGATCGGAAAAATTGTCACTGCTGACTTTATCACAATGGATCAAGGCACCGGTTGTGTTCACATCGCACCAGGGCACGGACGAGAAGACTATGAGCTTTCATTACCATTCGGACTGAAAGTATTTGCGCCGGTAGATAATCAGGGGCGATTTACAGAGGAAGTAGGCGTGAATGAATGGATTGGAAAGAGGGTTCTTGACGCCAATTCTCTCATTACTCAAAGATTGAAAGAGTTAAGGCGTCTTCTTCATGAAGAAAAACTCACCCATTCCTATCCGCACTGTTGGCGCTGTAAGAACCCAGTGATCTTCCGCGCGACGGAACAATGGTTTGTCTCAATGGAGAAGAACAATTTGCGCCAGAAGACATTGCTGGCGATTGATGACTTGGCTAAAAAGCAGGGCTGGATTCCACCGTGGGGGCGCGATCGCATTTATGGGATGATCGAAAAGCGGCCGGATTGGTGTCTGTCGCGTCAGCGGGTCTGGGGTGTGCCGATTCCTGGGTTTATGTGCAAAGCCTGCAAAAAAGTCCTGGCCGATCCCAATGTGATCGAGCACGTGGCAAAGCTGGTCGAGAAACAAGGCGCCGATGTCTGGTTTCAGAAATCGGCAGGTGAGCTTATGCCGAGCGGCACGGTCTGCGCCTGCGGCGGCAAGGAGTTTGAGAAAGAGCGGGACATTCTGGATGTCTGGTTTGAGTCTGGCGTGAGTTTTGCCGCTGTGCTCAAGCCGCGGGGATGGTGGCCGGCGGGTCTCTACCTGGAAGGTTCGGACCAGCACCGCGGTTGGTTTCACAGCGCGTTGCTGGCCGGTATGACCACCGATGGGAAACCGCCTTACGATGCCGTTCTCACGCATGGCTTTGTGGTGGACGGGGCCGGCAAGAAGATGTCCAAGTCCGCCGGCAACGTCGTGGCGCCCCAGGATGTGATCAAGCAATCCGGCGCGGAGATTCTCCGTCTCTGGGTGGCGGCACAGGACTATCGGGAAGACCTCCGTATTTCGCCGGAAATTTTGAATCATCTGGTCGAAGCCTATCGTAAGATTCGCAATACCTGCCGGTTTCTGTTGAGCAACCTCTACGACTTTGATCCGGCGGTGCACCGGGTGGCCTACGAGAAGCTGCCAGAATTAGACCGATGGGCACTGTTGCGGCTTGGGGAATTGATTCCGAAGGTCCG
>JBGPNZ010000189.1:0-4735 GCA_041487795.1 Nitrospiraceae bacterium | reverse complement strand
GTATCTATCCGGCCGTGGATCCGCTGGACTCCACCTCAAGAATTCTTGATCCGCAGGTCGTGGGTGAAGAACACTATAAAGTCGCGCGCGGCGTGCAGTCCGTGCTGCAGCGTTACAAGGACCTGCAGGACATCATCGCGATTCTCGGTATGGATGAATTGTCCGAAGACGACAAGCTGGCGGTGTCCCGCGCGCGCAAGATTCAGCGGTTCCTCTCGCAGCCGTTCCACGTCGCCGAAGCTTTTACCGGCTCGCCGGGTAAGTACGTCAAGCTGAAGGACACGGTTCGCAGCTTTAAGGAAATCATCGAGGGCAAGTACGACGATCTGCCCGAGCAGGCTTTCTATATGGTGGGGCCGATTGAAGAAGTCATTGCGAAAGCCGAAAAGTTGGGTGTGAAACGATAATAGGCAATAGGCGAGAGGCAATAGGCTATGGGAAAGAGATTGGGCAGTCCCATCGCCTATAGCCAATCGCCCATAGCCAGATTGTTGGACTGAACATGGCTGGTAAAATCCTTCTAGACGTCGTCACCCCCGAACACCTGCTGTTGAGCAAGCAGGTAGATGAAGTCATTGCGCCCGGTTCGGACGGAGAATTCGGCGTGCTGCCGGGCCACGCGGCGTTTCTTACCACGCTGAAGATCGGCGAGCTCCAGTATAAAATCGGCGACACCTGGTCTTATATGTCGGTGCTCTGGGGCTACGCCGAAGTGAACCCGACGAAGGTCACGATCCTTGCCGAGATCGCCGAAAAGGCCGAAGACATCAATGTCGAACGAGCTGCTCAGAAGGTGGCCGAAGCCGAACAGCGCCTGCAGACCGGCGGCCTTCCGTCCGATCTTAAAGAAGCCCAGATCAGTCTCGAAAAAGCCCGCCTCCGAAAGAAGATTGCCGAACGCGCACGGCAGTCGCGCTAAGCTTAACTGGCCGGTTTCCCAAGCGGGATCGTGATGATGATTCCGCCCATCACGTCATCGAGCTTGAAATCCCTCTTCGGACTGCGAGAATGCGCGTTGTGGCAGCCGAGGCAGGCCTGCGACACAGCCCGGTCGGCATAGATCGCGTGAAAGACCTGTTCCGTTCCGCTCGTGACCGTTTCCGTGTAGGGACGCTCCGGATGCGTCTGCACATTCTCGAGACCTTTCTTCTCAAACTCGGTCGCCGGCCCGTTCTGGGGATTGATCGGCCAGGCCCCGATCAGACGGTACTGGACCTTGGTCCCGGTCTTGCTCGCCAGATCGCTGGACTCCATCAAAAACTGAGCCGGCAACGGCAGGGTATCTTTCGCACGCCAGTTCTCCGAGGCGACCATCTTTCCTTTCTTCTGCAACCGCTCCACGACGTGGATCGTGTAAAAAGTCCGGTCGGCTTCAATAACCGCATGGACATAATCGGCGACCGTCTCAGGAGGAATGCCGGTTGGAGCCGTCGCCGGCTTCCCGCACGCGGTGAAACTCCAGCTTGTGGCAATTGCAACGACTGCAATCCATGCGATCTTCCCAGCGCTCGTGTTGGTCATGGCGCAACCTCCTCGTGCGGCCTCCGGCTCAGCATCATACGCCTGATGCAACGAGAATGCAGCTCATGGCCGGCTGACTCCTTCGGGAATATCGCACCTGTGTGCCTTG
Source organism: Nitrospiraceae bacterium (assembly GCA_041487795.1). GTDB lineage: Bacteria > Nitrospirota > Nitrospiria > Nitrospirales > Nitrospiraceae > 2-02-FULL-62-14. The sequence continues at coordinate 3,105 of JBGPNZ010000189.1, read as the reverse complement.
CAATGCGGTAAAGGCTCGCCTACACTCAGGTCCGACAATTTCGTCTGCCTCACTCTTGATTACCGAATTCATCATCACTGAAGGAGAAAAGCCGAAGCGGCTCGATGTGTTTCTCGCAAACCGCGAGCGCGACCTCTCACGCTCGGCCATCCAGCGCCTCATCGAGAAGGGCCGCGTGCAACTCAATGGCGAGCCGGCCAAGGCCAGCCAGAAAATCAAGCCCGGCGACCGGATCACGTTCGATGTTCCCAAAGCGGAACCGCTGGAGCTGAACGGCGAACCCATCCCACTGGACATTCTGCACGAAGACGATGCGTTGCTCGTCCTGAATAAACCTGCCGGGCTCGTCGTACATCCGGCTCCGGGCCACTGGACCGGCACGCTGGTCAACGCGCTGCTCTATCACTTTGAGACTTCGGGGGGCACTGCCTCAACGATCGGCGGGAAAGAACGGCCGGGACTGGTCCATCGTCTGGATAAGGAAACCTCCGGCGTGATGGTCATCGCCAAGACCGACCAGACGCATCGCAGTCTGGCCGCGCAGTTCAAGCAGCACACGATCACGCGCGTGTATGAAGCTCTGGTTTTTGGCGTGCCGAAAAAAGGCCACGGGCTGATCGAGTTGGCGATCGGGCGGGATACCAAGGAACGGAAGAAGTTTTCAGCCCGCACCGCACGGCCGAAGCCGTCCATTACGGAATATAAGGTGATCGAGCGATTGGGCAAGATTGCCGCACGCGTGGATTTGTTTCCCAAAACCGGCCGCACGCACCAGCTTCGCGTGCACATGACCGCGCTCGGCCATCCGCTGCTCGGCGATCCGACCTACGGCGGCCGCAAAGTGAAAGCGCTCGAGGCGCTCGACATTCCGCGTGTCATGCTGCACGCCAAGACGCTCGGGTTTTGCCACCCGGTCACCGGCAAACCGATGGCATTCACTTCGACGCTCCCGCCGGACATGGCCTCCGCGCTCGCGGGCTTGCGGACAGTGACCGGCGCCAACACGTGATCGCTTGACTCCTCAGTCTTGGCATTGTAGAGGTTGCGTGTGGAGTTAAGCCAAGCCCTCGACGTCATCGGTCATCTGATTGCCGCGCTCAAGCAGTATGCCTCCAAGCTGCCTGCCATGGTTCCGCGTGCTGCCGTCCCTGGAGGAATCAAGCCGACACCGGAATCCATCGAGACGTATGAGCAGGCCGTCTCCCGCTTTCGCTCACAGAGCGGAAACTCCGCCTACAAGAAATTCCATGATCCGCTGATCGAATCGTTGGAAGCGTTCGAGGCCGGCAAGCTGATGGGATCCATCCAGCCACTGCTGGCGATCCTGGATCATCTCGACACAATGAAACGGGACAAGGAGATTCTGGTGAATCAAGTGGATGAGAAGCGCATGGGCGAATACCGCACGACGCTCAATAAAATTCTGCCTGGGAATAAACCGGAGTTGGAAGGCGCCGGACGAGGGCTATAATCGAGGGCCCGGTTCGTCTGGTTTGTTTGGTTAAACCAGCGCGCCAGATAAACGAAACAAACCAGATAAACAGAATTTTAGTGGCCCATTTTGGGACCGGCGGCATTGGTCCCCTGCGAGACAAGCTTGAGCCGGACCAGCTCATGGCAGTGCGGGCATTTCATGCGGATGGTCGTTTCGTCCAAGACTTCCACTTCGTCGTCTTTCACCCACATCAACTGGAAGCACCGAGGACAACTCCGAACTGTCGTCATAGTCGCTCACCCTCTTGCAGATTTAAGTCTTGCAACAACGTGGACTACCATAATATAAGAAGGCTGTCGCTCTCAAGAGCATGATCACCTTCTCAGAACGCAAGGATTTCGATCCCGCTCTGCTCGTCAGACTCTACGACTGTGCGCCGTGGGCCCAGGCCCGCACGGTCAACGGCATTACAGACATGCTGACCCATACCGACCTGGCGATTTCCGTCTGGGACGGCCAGCAACTGATCGGGTTCGGCCGCGTCCTGACGGATTATGTCTACCGCGCCTCCATCTGGGACGTCATCGTAGACCCGGAATACCAAGGCCAGGATATCGGCACCCAGATCATGGAAAAAATTCTGCACCATCCCTCACTCACACGCGTAGAGCTGTTCTGGCTCTGTACGCGCGACAGGCAAACCTTTTACGAGAAGCTCGGCTTTAGTGCCCACGAACAGACCGGCATGGTGTGGGATCGGACGAAACACGTCCCGCCAAAGTAATTCGCAATAACATAAGGGGGCTCTATGAACACGAAACGGTTAGCCTTGGCCAGCCTGGCGGTGTTCGCCGTCTTCTTCGTCGTGGATGGGGTCGTCAATAACTTGCTGCTCGCCGATCTCTATAAACAGACTACCTCGGTCTGGCGCCCCGAAAGCGAGATTCAGGGCAACATGTGGCTCATGTGGCTCGGAACCCTGATCCTTGCGCCGCTCTTCGCCCTGATCTACACGAAAGGCTATGAAGCCAATAAACCCGGACTCGGCCAAGGCGTGCGGTATGGACTGATCGTCGGCGTGCTCCTCTCCGCGCCACAGTGTCTGGTTTGGTATGCGGTGCTGCCGATTCCGGCTGTGCTCCCCGTCTGGTGGTTTGTCGCCGGGATGGCGGAAAGCATCGTTGCCGGGGCAGCGGCTGGACTCATCTACCGGCCAGTTTCATAGTTACGGAAGTAGTCTCAATAGCTGGCGTTTCTCTCCTTCTGCGTCGTAAGATTCCTCCCACGATGCGTATGGCCATGGTTCGCCAGATATGGGCAATCGCGCTCGCAGTACCCCTTCTGCTTTCCTGCCTGCCGGGTACGGCCGGAGCAGCCGGAGAAGAGTGCCGGACCAAGTCCTATCAAGAGAAGATCCCCTGTTACAAGCAGATGTTCGAACGTATCATTCAAACCCAGGGGACGGAACAGGCCCTGGATACGTTGCAACAGCTCACTTCGGCGGACCCCGACGTGCGCCACTACTCGCATCCCTACACCCACCACATCGGAAAATTTTCCTTCGCGCACTATAAAGATGCCGTCACCGCCTTTTCCCATTGCAAAGATACCTTCTGGTCGGGATGCTACCACGGCGTGCTGGAAGGCTACGTCAGCCAGTTTCCGAACCT
>JBGPNZ010000188.1:0-4787 GCA_041487795.1 Nitrospiraceae bacterium | reverse complement strand
GTAACACCGGGTTGACGGCGCTCCCTTTAATCTTGTCGTAGCGAGCCCTGATCTCCTTCTCGGCGTCGGTCTTGGGATCCTCGGGATAATCTGGGAGCTTGTAACCCTGACTCTGCAATTCCTTGATGGCCGCTTTGAGTTGGGGGATCGAGGCGCTGATGTTGGGCAGCTTGATGATATTGGCTTCCGGGGCCTTGGCGAGCGCCCCCAATTCGGCCAGATCGTCCGATTGTTTTTGTTGCGCCGTCAGATGTTCGGGAAAGGCGGCGATGATTCGCCCTGCCAGAGAGATATCCCTCATTTCGACGGACACGCCGGCCGCCTTTGTGAAGGCTGTGACAATCGGGAGAAAAGAATAGGTTGCCAGCGCCGGCGCTTCATCAACTTTCGTATAAATAATTTTGGATGCTTTTGTCGTCATGGGTTGTCCTTTTTCAGCATCTTGTTAGTTCAGCGCATTCAACGCCGAACCAGCCTTGAACCAGGCAATCTGTTGCTCGGTGATGCTGTGGTTCGCCTGGATGGTGAGCGCTGTGCCATCCACCTTATGGATCGTCACCTGCACCGGCTTGCCCGGAGCCAAAGTGCTCAGCCCGGTCACACTGATGCGGTCCTGCTGCTCGATCTTCTCGTAATCCTTCGGGTCAGCGAAGGTCAACGCCAAAATCCCCTGCTTCTTCAAATTGGTCTCGTGAATACGTGCAAAGCTCTTCGTGATGACGACGCGCACGTTGAGGAACCGCGGGGACATGGCCGCATGCTCGCGGCTGCTGCCCTCGCCGTAGTTCTCGTCGCCCACGACGATCGAGCCGATGCCCTTGGCCTTGTACCGCCGAGCGATCTGGGCGATTGTGAGATTCGCTTCACCCGCCAGCACGTCGGTGCCCTTCCCGGGCTCGCTTGAAAAAGCGTTGGTCGCTCCGAGGAACATGTTATCGCTGATCTTGTCCAGGTGGCCGCGATACTTGAGCCAAGGCCCGGCCGGCGAAATGTGATCGGTGGTCGTTTTACCCTTGGTCTTGATGAGCAGCGGCAGCTTCTCCATATCCTTGCCGTCCCACCGCGGGAACGGCTGGAGCAACTGAAGCCGCTCGCTGGTCGGCGGAATGTCCACGGTCAGCTTGGCGCCATCCTCTGCCGGTGCAATGTACCCTTCCTCGCCCTTCGCAAAGCCCTTGGCCGGCAGTTCTTCACCCTGCGGCGGGTCGAACTTGAGGGACTTGCCGTCCGCCGTCTTCAGGGTACCGTGCACGGGGTCGAATGTCAGGTCTCCGGAGAAGGCGTAGGCCGTGACAATCTCGGGGCTGGCCAGGAACGAGAGCGTTTCGTTCATGCCATCGTTGCGGCCCGGAAAGTTGCGGTTGTAGGAACTGATGATCGAATCGGCCTTCCCCTTCACCGCGTCCGCCCGCTTCCATTGTCCGATGCAGGGACCGCAGGCGTTGGCCAGCACGGTTGCGCCCATCTGCTCGAAGGTCTCCATGAACCCGTCTCGCTTCATCGTATGGTAGATCCGCTCCGAGCCCGGCGTGACGAGGAAGGGCGTCTTGGCCTTGAGCCCGGCCTTCAAACCCTGCTTGGCGATATGCGCCGACCGGCCGATGTCTTCGTAGGACGAATTGGTGCAGCTCCCGATCAACGCCGCCTTGAGCTGAACCGGATAGCCCTTCTCCTTTGCTTCGGCCGCCATCTTGGAGATGGGCCGCGCCAGATCCGGCGTGTGCGGACCGACCACGTGAGGCTCGAGCGTGGAGAGATCGATTTCAACAACCTGATCGAAATGCTTCTCCGGTGACTTGCAGACTTCCGGATCGGCCACGAGCAGCTCTTTGTGCGTCTGGGCCAGGTTGGCGATGTCCGCCCGATCCGTGATGTTGAGGTAGGCCACCATCTTTTGATCGAAGGGAAACACCGACGTCGTCGCGCCCAGTTCGGCGCCCATGTTCGTGATCGTGCCCTTGCCGGTCGCGCTGATCGTCTCGGCGCCCGGGCCGAAGTATTCGACGATCTTGTTCGTGCCGCCCTTCACGGTGAGCAAGCCGCAGAGATAGAGAATGACGTCCTTCGGCGAGGCCCAGCCGCTCAATTTGCCGGTCAGCCGCACGCCGATCAGTTTCGGATGCAACACTTCCCAGGGCAATCCGGCCATCACTTCGCCGGCATCCGCACCGCCGACGCCGATCGCCAGCATGCCCAAGCCGCCGCCGTTCGGCGTGTGCGAGTCGGTCCCGATGATCAGGCCGCCGGGGAACGCATAGTTCTCGAGCACCACCTGGTGGATGATCCCGGCGCCCGGCTTCCAGAATCCGATGCCATATTTTTTAGCCGAGGACGAGAGGAAGTTATAGACCTCCTTGTTCTCGTCCATGGCGCGCAGTAAATCTTTCTGCGAGCCGACTTCCGCGCGGATCAAATGGTCGCAGTGGATGGTGCTCGGCACCGCCGCCTTCGGCTTGTTGGCCTGCATGAACTGGAGCATGGCCATCTGGGCCGTCGCATCCTGCATGGCGACCCGATCGGGCCGTAGCGCCAGCATGGCCTTGCCGCGCTCCCAGACCTGCGTATCGAAATTGTCCGCGTGCGAGACGAGAATCTTTTCCGAGAGCGTCAGCGCGCGGCCGAATTTCTTGCGCGCCTTCTCGGTGATCCCGGGCATCTTCGCGTAGAGTTTCTTCACCATTTCAACCGACATAATAACTCCTCTTCGTCCAACTGGCTCGAGGCACGGGGCGCGGGCCGCGAGACAGGTTCCGTCTCGAGCCTCGCGGCTCGAAGCTCGCGGCTATTTTAACGGCGGCACTTCCCGTTTTTTGGGCGCCGCGTAGTTGACGAGAAAATCGAACAGACGGATCAAGCGGCTCTCCTGCCGCTTCTGGTCCACCCAGTGGCCGATCAAGCCGATCGTCCGGGCCAGGATGAAGAACCCGTTCAAGCTGTCCACCGGAAAGCCGATGTCCACCAATACCGCAGCCATCGTGCCGTCCACGTTCAGGATCAGATTGTCCTTCTTCGCCGCCGTCACCTGCTCCACTTGCAAGGCAAAGTCGAGGCAGGGCGTCTTGATGTTCAGGCTCTTCACGTAGCCGACCAGTTCCTTCACGCGCTTATCCGGATTCCGCAGGCTCTTGACCCGGTGGCCGATGCCGGGTACCGGCCCGACGTTCTTTTTCATATAGCCGAGAAAGTCGTCCACGGTCATTTTGTTGTCTACGGCGTGCTTGAAGTAGCGGCCCGCGTCCGTGACGGCGCCGCCGAAGCGAGGCCCGATCATGATCATGCCCGCCGCCACCGCCTGCGAAAGACCGATACCGGCGCAGGCCGCCAGGATCGTCGCGTAGGCGCCGCTGACGCAGGGGCCGTGGTCGGCCGACAGCATCAGAATGCGTTTGACGATCTCCGCTTCCTGTCTGCTGATGAGCCGTTTGTCCCAAAGCAATCCGATGATGTGGGGAATCTCATAGCCTTTATTGATCAATTCAGAGGCGGGATAGCCGTCGTAGCAGGGTTCGTCACCGCGGTCGTCGCTGATGGTGGTCCGAATGAGCGGGACAACGGTGACTTCGTTGTCCTTCATCGCCTGCTCGACCGTCTTCGGCAACTTCGGCACGTCGGCTGCCGCCACTTCAGCCGCCGGTTTCACCTGCCCGCTCTTGACCAATTCCTCGTAGGTTTCCTTGATGGCCGGGCCCAGCGCACCAAACGTATCCGGGACGATCGCGCCGGCTTTCTTGAGCGCGTCCGATTTGGACCGGGCCGAGCCCTCGCCCTTCATGCCTTCCTTCGCGCCGGCGTGGCCGAACTTCATGCCCTTCGGCAGGCTCTCCTGGCAAAATCCCGATACCACCGCGAGTAATTTAATCCGCCGCTTCTTGGCTCCATACCACTCGGCCGCCCGCTCTTCCAGATCGCCGCCCATCTCGCCGACGATGACGACCGCCTTGGTCTGCGGGTCCTGCTCAAACATTTCCAGATAACTGACGTAGTCCGTGCCCGGATAGGCATCGCCCCCGATGCCGATGGCCGTCGTGATGCCGTCGGCGAACTGCGAACAGATCCAGATGATCTCGTTGGAGAGGCCGCCCGATTTCGTGATCACCCCAAACGAGCCTTCGCGGTACAGCTTGCAGGAAACGAGGTTGTCGTAGGCACCGCCGATCACGCCCAGCCGGCAGGAGCCGGCGGAAATGATGCCGATGGACGAGGGCCCATTGAAGACCTTGCCGAGCTTGGTAGCATGACGGGCCAGCAGCTTCGCGTCTTTTTCGGGCACGCCTTCCGTAATCATGGAGACGACCTTGATCTTGGGATCGTTCAATGCCTCCATGCCGCCGGCACAGGCCCGGTCCGCGCCGATATAGACGAGGCTGGTGTTGATCTGCGGATGGTTCCTGGTGGCTTCGGCCACGGTCTTGTAGACCGGGATCGTGATCAGGCCGCTGCCATAGGGAATTTCGTTGGTCTTGCCCGCGTCAGGCGGATACACAAACGCATCCACATAGAGCGATTTTTTATTGAGGTGGCAGAACTCAGCCATGCGGCGCGCGGCGTTCTGCCCGGCGACGCCGCCCTGGATGACCACATGGGTATCTTTGTTTGCCAGAATGCTCATGAATTCCTCCAGCAAGTAGCTAGCAGCAAGCAGCGAATAGCAAAGATTCAGGACTGCAGAGCTACTAGCTGCTCGCTATTCGCTATCAGCTCTTTTTCTGAAGCGCCATGTCCACGATATCCGTCAGCGGCGTCTTCCGATCGTAGACGTGGATGTCGAACCCTTCGTCCTTCAGCTT
>JBGPNZ010000187.1:0-4820 GCA_041487795.1 Nitrospiraceae bacterium | reverse complement strand
CGCCGCCGCTTTGCCGCCCTGCGCCTTCAGTAATTCGCGCTGGAGTTCCGGGGTCATCACCACGGTTTTGTCGGAGTCGAACGACGGCTTCGGAGGCGCAGCGATGGATGCCTTGTTGTCCTCTTGGTAGAGCAGCGAGTGCTGGCCGATGGTGATTTGATCGCCGTTGACGAGCTGCTTCCGGTCGGTCTTTTTGCCGTTCGCGAAGATGCCGTTGCTGCTGCCCGCGTCTTCGATAAAAAATACCGATTGAATCTGTATGATGCGGGCGTGGTGCCCGGAAGCCGCCTGGTCATCCAGTACGATGTCATTATCCGGCTTGCGGCCGATCGTCAGGCGTTGCTTATCCAGCGGGATTTCTTTGATGATGGCTCCGTGCAATTTGAGGAGCAATTTAGGCATCCGCGCATTCTCCGGAGGAAGCGTATCCGTACTGAGGTGGGAGTGTACTCAACTAAGACTCTGGACGCAAGTCCGTAATGCCTGGGCCATCTCCGCTGCACGTTGATACCGCTGGTCCGCCGTCTTCTGCAAGGCTCTGTCGATAATGGTTTCACACGTTGCCGGCAGATCGGGTCGAATCTTGAGGATCGAGGGGTGCGGCTCTTTTGCGATTTGAAACATGAGCGTCGCCGCATTGTCGGACTGAAACGGTTTTTCGCCCGTCAGCATTTCGAACAACACGACGCCCAGCGAAAAAATGTCGGCTCGTCCATCCACTTTGGTGCTGGTGATTTGCTCGGGCGACATGTAGCTGGGCGTGCCCAGGAGCACCCCGGTTTGGGTTTTCGACGAGGTGGTGATCCGGGCGATGCCGAAGTCCGTGACCTTCACCGTGCCGTCCTTCTGCATCATAATATTGGCGGGTTTGATGTCCCGGTGCACGACATCCTGGCTGTGGGCGTAGTCGAGCGCCTCTGCCACATCGGCGACGATTTCCAAAACCTGTTTGACGGGCAGGAGGTTGTCTTTGCGGCACCACTCTTTCAGGTCCTTGCCGTCCAGCACTTCCATCGCGATATAGCCTAATTCCTGTTCTTCGCCCGCGTCATGGATCGTCACGATGTTGGGATGGTTGAGGCGTCCGGCGGACTCGGCTTCGCGGAAAAATCGTTCCTTGACTGCGGCGATCATCTCCGAGTCCACTCCGTCCAAATGCAGGGTTTTGATGGCGACGAACCGGTTGATCTTGGGGTCCTTGCCGAGGAACACCGTACCCATCGCACCGCGGCCGAGTTCTTTCTCAATTTCGTAGCGGCCCAGCGTGGGGCGCGCGGTGCCCCCGGTGACCATGACCGTGGCCTCCGAGTTGGTACGCTTAAGACCGCTCCCAAAGGTCATCGTCATTTCTGCCTCCTTCAGGCGGGCCGTTCGCTCTTTGATGTCCTTGAAGGCCGGGTCTTGTGTCGCGATGTGCTCATACACGGCGATGGATTTGTTGAACATGCGCTTGCGCTCGAAGTCCATCGCGAGGTTGTACAATAAATCCATAACCGGCTCGTCCAAAGGACACTTTTTGAATTTCTCGAACGCCATATCCAGCATGCCTTGCCCCTGGAAGGAGAGCCCTAGCATTTTATTCGATTCGATGCCGTCCGCCACGACCATTTCCTGCTGTTTCGTCGTGGCCAGGAACCGGCGCCCGCCCAGCGTCACAAAGCCGAGGATCAGCAGTAGGCTGGGATAGAGTGCCGTCACCAGGTAGCCGTGGTGGGCATAGGCGAGCGTGGTGCCGACGAGGCAGCCGATCAACAGGACGCCTGTGACGAGGCCGGCTGCGATCGTACCGAGCCGTGGAAGGCCGGCCATGAGGATGATCCCGAAGCCGGCGAGCATGCCGAGTTCTGCCATGAATGCCCAGGGAGGTGTTGCGATCAGATTTTTGCTGAGGGCGTTCTGCAGGACATTCGCGACGATTTCCATGCCGGTCATTCCACGGGACGCGGGGGTGGTGAAGTGCTCGGTAATATCCGTGGCCACCGGCCCCAGCAGAACCAGCTTGCCACGGAACGTGTCCGGTAAAATTTGCCCCGTCAACACGGCATGGGCAGGCACAGCCTTGAACGTCCCGGCCGGGCCATTGAAACTGATGGGCATGCGCAGGGCCTCGTCGGTTGGAAGCCGGACCGTCCCGACGGTGACGCCGGTTCCCGGCTGGGCCACGATCTGGGCCGTCGGTACGGTGAGGTACGCGCCCAGGATGCGCAGTGCAAAGGAGGGATACAGGCGTCCGCGATGTTCGAGGACCAATTGCTCCTGGCGTACCTTCCCGTCACGGTCTGATGAGACCGTGAGGTGTCCGAGTGCCACCCCGTCGGGTAGAAACGCCGGCAACGGCGGCACCAGCTTCCGCGTTTCGAGTTGGAGCAGGGTATCCGTGCTGAGCGGAGGCTCCGGTGTCGCAAGGGCGTTGGCCAGCACGGGCTTCGAGAGTTCTTCTGCTTCGCCGCTTGGTTTTCCCAGCTCCATTAAAATTGGCAACACGACTTGCGGCGTGCGTTGCAGGGTAGCTTCCAGTTTCGCATCGTGATCCAGCCGCACTTCCGCTTCACCGATGAGATCGAGCGCCATGCGGAGCATTCCCTGTGAGCGGGCCTCGCCTTCGCGGGGCTTCGAGCCCGGTTTGGGTTCCGGCACGCCCTGGAGCGCCAATTCCCTCCGAATCGCCCGCACTTCCTGCAAGCCCTGGTTCTGGTCCGGCTCGGAAAACACGAAGCCGACGCCGATCACTTTGGCGCCGCTTTCGCGCAGGATGTCAAGCAGCTCTCCGATCACAGACCGTGGCCACGGCCAGCGCCCGATTCTGGTCAGGCTTTCCTCATCCACGCCGACGATGACGATCTGGTCGGATGGTTTGGGGTTCGCCCGCAGCGATACCCGCACGTCGTAGCTCCAGGCTTCGATGGAACGTAGCAGGGGCCAATCCCCAAAGTAGGCGATCAGGCAGAGCAACGTGACAAAGCCACCGAGGGCAGCATCTGAAAACAGCAACTTCGAGGTTCGTCCGAGCACCACAGGTCTCCCAGGGCGAGGTGAAGGTGCAGCCTATTCAAAAGCTGCACGCAAGTCAATCTTTAGCACGGGCTTTAGCGCGGGCCTTGTACGGATTGTGTGGCGGGACGCAGATCGTTGGGCGAGTGGAAGTGGGCAATCTTATTTTGGCTTACTTCGGCTTATTTCGGCGTCAGCGACTCGTACATGGCAATGCGGTCCCTGACCCGGTTGAGATACGCCCGGGTGCTCTCCGGGGTTTTCTGGCTCAAGAGGGTGAACACCTGGGTGGAGGTCAGATCCTGGACGCGGGCCTGTTTCAGGATCTGGTCGCGGGTCTTGTCCATGCCCCAGGTGTAGGCACAGGCGACGAGGTAATTTTTCTTCTCGCCGTCTTCCATGTTGGGAACCAATTGACGCCTGAGTAGATGGAGATAGGCGGCGCCGAGTTCGACATTATGAGTCGGGTCCTGGAGATAGCCATCATCGAGTACGATGTCGTTCTTGTAGAGATAATTGTAGGCATCGCGGGCCGGTCCCCGGGGGACCAGCAGCATGAGGCCGTAGGCGGGCGCCGGCGTCTGGGCGAGCGGATTGAAATAGGATTCCGTGTGGATGATGGCGAACAGCAGACGGGGATCGAGCCCGTGACGTTTCGCGTGGACGTCGACATCGTCCCGGTACAATTGGGCGCGTTGTTGCAGGTGATCCGGCGCCAGCGGCACCTTCGCCGTCACTTGGGCGCGGGTGACGCCATCCTGTGCCTGCATCGGTTTGTCTTCGACGACGGCATTCGGGATGACTTCCGACTCCACGAACGATTTCGCCGCTTGCGGTGCGACGGGCGCGCCCGATTTGGTCACCACCTGATTGGCCAGCACGGGACGGCCGGCCCTGGCTTCTTTGGCAAAGACCTGCTCGAATTGCTGGACGATTTTCGTCCATGCGGCCGGCAACGCGGCGCGAGCGATCATGACACTGGCCGGATCTGCGGCTGACGCCGCTGCTAATCTCGGGGCTCCAGCGGCGCCGGCTTCGGCCTGCGCCTCCTTCATAGCCAGCAAGACCGCGGCAGGGTCTGCGTGTGACGAGCCGGTTTCGCCGATCGGGACCAGGACGGTAATCGCAATGACACCGTGCTCGAAATCCACCGTGCTGCGGGCTTCATAGGAGGGCGAATAGTCCACCCACTCCTTCTGGTTCGATTGACGGGCTTGATCCCATTTTTTCTCGGCCTCGCGTTTGACCTGTTGCCATCGGTCGGTAATCGCCTGCTCGCGCTGCTTCCATTGCATCTCCATGGCGGCGCGTTGCGCGTGATACTGCTGCTGGACATCGAGAAGGGCGGCGTCGCCGGTTTCTTTGTGCTGCTGGAACCGCTTGTTGATTTCCTCCATGGGGTCGCCGGCGATGGTCGTTGACGGCATGCCGATCGCGAGGCAGGCAAACCCCATGCAGACGATGCATGCGGCGACGGTCGTTTTGGATGCCTGCATGATGGGTTCCCTCCGCGTGCCCGGTGCACGATCCGTTTTCGATCGTCGGGCCGGCACGACACTGACGTGAGCGAAGTCTAGGCCCGTTCCAGCACCTTGTCAAATCACTGATGAGAGGACGGCATGCGTTGCATTCACCCGACGTTTCTCCTAGAATCGCAAGAGATTTTCCGCTCCCAGGTTCACGTCGACAACAAGCGTGCCGCGAGGTCTCAGCGTGATCGGATGGCTCGGACAAAAAACGATCGACGGATACCTGTACCTGGCCGATCTTTCCGCCCATGTCTATGTGACGCTGCGCGAGCTGGTTTCGCCCGGTCGGCAGGGGCGGTG
>JBGPNZ010000186.1:0-4826 GCA_041487795.1 Nitrospiraceae bacterium | reverse complement strand
GGCGTACCTGAGTCTCGAAGGCATGCTGAAAGCCTCTCCGGTCACGCCTACTCGATATTGCAGCGCCTGTTTTACCGAACAATATCCCATTCCGTTTACAAAGGCTGAAGAGCTCCAGCTCGGCCTGTTCGAATCTCACCACTCGTAGGTCACTGAAAAAGGCTTCCAACTGCGTTCTCAGTCGCCCGTCTCCCTGCGACGTACCCAAAAACGTACGTCTCAGTCGCCAGGCTCCCTGCGGCCTTGTTGGGCAGCCTTTTTGAGTGACCTTAAAGGCACTGTAAAGGCCAGTTGCCCATGAAAAATTGCACGTGCTAGGATACAGGGGTCATTCGTTATGCCATCGTGCGCGAGGGGGTGTCGCCATGAAACGTTTACTGCTGATTGCACTGTTGTCGCTTGTCTTTGCGCTGCCGGTGTTTGCGGCTGGTTTCTTCAAGATCGGCGAACCGGCTCCGAACTTTGCGTTGAACTCTCTCACCGGCGCGCCTGTGTCGCTCCAGAGCTTCAAGGGGAAGGTCGTGGTGCTGGGACTGTTCCACATTTGCGAGCCGTGCCTGATGCAGGGGAGCAACCTGCAAACGGTCCATGAAGCGATGCAGGGGAAAAACGTCGCGGTGGTGGGCGTCAACTCCTCGGGCAATTCCAAGGAGGATGTGACGGAGTTTTTAACGGCGTTTCCAGCGAAGGTGACCTATCCCTACCTGCTCGATCCCAAGAAGGAGACGGACAAACTCTACGGCGGCGGCAAGTTCGTCCCGAACGTGTATGTCATCGATCAGAACGGCATCATCCGCTGGCAAAGGGTCGGCAACATGGATCTGGCCGGAGCGGACGTGATCATCCAGGAAGTGAATAAGCTGCTGGCCGGCCCGAAAGGACTCTCACATGGATGAGATCGAGGCTGGGATAAAGAAGTTTCATGAGCTGGTGAAGGGGCTGGATGTCGCCGTGCAGGCGGTCGTGCCGGTCAAGTCGACCAACAGCATGTTCCTGATCTCGCTGACCAAAGGCCCCAACCGCAAATTCATCACCATCCCGGAAGACGACATCATTGATCTCCCCAACGAAGCCGACATCCTCGGGAAAGTCACCAAGGTCGTCAAAGACGCGATCGCTGCGCTGTAACCATGCTAAAGCAAATTCTCCCCGGCATCTGGCAATGGTCCTGGTTCTCGGAAGAAAAGAAGCTCGACTTCAACGGCCTGTTCCTGACCATCGGTGAACACCGGATTCTCGTGGATCCTCCGCCGATGGCGGCGGAAGAATTGACGCAGGCCAAGCGCGGCGGACAAGTGGATTACATTCTGATCACAAATCGCGATCATGAACGGGAAGCAGCGGCCTTACAGAAAGAATTCCACTGCCAGGTCTGGGTGCCGACGGTGGATGCGCCGCAGATGACGATTACACCCGACAAGACCTACACGGACGGCGAGTTATTGGCCGGGGGTATCTGGGCCGTTCAACTGAGCGATCAGAAAGCGCCGGGGGAGTCCGCGCTATTTATCCAGCAGGGCCAGGGCATTCTGATTGTCGGCGATGCCTTGATCGGCAAGCCGCCGGGTGCGGTGGCCATGCTGTCGCCGGAGAAGTATGCCGATGCCGCCAAAGCGAAAGAAGGGCTGAAGCGGCTCTTGAAATATAATTTCGACACGCTCCTGGTCGGAGACGGCGCCTCCATCCTCACGGGCGCGAAGCCGGTTGTCGAACGATTTCTCCATGCGTGAACACGCGTCCGCACAATTGAACCGGCTTGGCAACGAGCACTTCTCGCGCGGCCATTACACGGAGGCCTACGAGTGCTACGCGAAAGCCCTGGAGCACGACCGCAAAACCGGCGATCAGCGGGCGCTCGTGGCGACGCTCGGTAATGTTGCGAACATCTGTGCCGTGAGCGGTCGGCGAGAGGCCGCGCAACAATATTACGAAGAGGTCTTGGAGCTGCAAAAACTTCTCGGTGATGAACGCGGGATCGGCACGACGCTGGCCAATCTCGGCAATCTGCGCGCGGATGGGGCTCAATACGAGCGGGCGCGGGCCTACTACCTTGAAGCCCTGGATATCCTGAAGCGGACGCATGACGAAGCCGCCATGGCGGTGCTTTTTTCCGACTTGGGGTTCGTCGCGCGGGAGACCGGGCAGTACGATGAGGCCATGCGGTACTACGAGCAGTCGCTGGCCTTGATGAAGCGGCTGGGCAACGAGGGCGGCATGGCCGATGCCTGGCGCATGATGGCGCGGACGCATCTCATGCAACAGCGGTACGAGGATGCTGTCGCCTGCTGCCGGACCAGTCAGGCGATTGCGGAACGGATGTGCGATGAGTTGCGGACGGGTGGAGCGCGGTACGTCATGGCAGGCTGCTGCGAGCAGTTGGGACGTCTGCAGGAAGCCGCCGATTTGCTCGAACTGGTGGTCGAGATGGACCGTAAATACAATCTGCCCAAGCTGCAGGAAAACATCGGACGGCTGGAAGCGCTGCGCGCTCGCCTGGCCGAAGGGGCGCGCGCATGAGCGAGAAAGCGGCACCGGTCCCGGCCCCGGCGTGGAGCGAAGCGCGCGCGCGGCTGTGTCAATCGGAGCCGACGTTCTACGAGCTGGAGCCGGGTGGCGCGCTGGCGCTCTCGCTGGACGACGACGGCTGGTTACTGGAAATTACGCCGGACGGCAGGCTGGTCTGCCAGGCCGGCATGGACATCGAAGACATCCAGAGCCTGCTCTCGGATGGAACCCCGGAAGATCTGGGGACGGATGAGCTGGCTAAGCAGGCCAAGTATTATCTCCAACCGATGGTCGCCAAGTTCCGGAAGCCGCTGCGCGACGCCGGCTTCGACGAGCAGACGGAGATGACCGAGCAATACGTGGCGGTCACCTTCCAGCGGGCTGTGGACTTCCGGAAATTCGACGAAGTGGCGCAAGCCGTCCGCTGGTGCCGGCAGCAATTTGCCGCAAGTAAAAAGTAAAAAGGTAAAAGTGGGGAGCGCAGGACAGACCACGGGCTCATCCATCCGCACGTTCGGAGAATTTCGAGAGGCGATGGCGGCGTACCGGCTGCCGCGGATCATCTTCTCGGCGTTGGATCTCGACCTGTTCACCGCCATCGGCGCCAAGGTCTGGACGGTGCTCGCGCTTGCCAAACGGCTTCGCGTGAGCCCTCGCGGGCTGGAGATTCTGTGCCGGAATCTCGCCTGTGCCGGCCTGCTCATCAAGGCGGATTCCCGCTATCGAAACAGTCCGCTCGCGCGCAAAGAACTCAATAAAAAGAGCCCGGCCTATCGCTGGGCCTACCTCGACCTGCTGCGCGGCCATTGGGACGATTGGTCGCAGCTCACACGGTCGGTCAAACGGGGACGGCCCGTAGACGACAACGACGATCCGGACGAGCCTGCCTACCGGCGCCGGTTCAGTTGGGCGATGCACCACCGGTCGTTCGACGTGGCGCCGAAGATTGCGGGCCAGATTAACCTGCGCGGTACCGGGACGCTGCTGGATTTAGGCGGCGGCCCCGGCACCTATGCGCTGGCGTTTTTGAAGCAGAACCCTGCGCTCAAGGCGACCGTGTGCGATCGTGCGCCGGCGCTCGCGGTGGCGCGCGAGATCGCCGCGACAGTGCCGCACGGCAAGCGGCTGTCGTACCTGCCGCTGGATTTTGTCACGAAGGCCATTCCAGGACAGTACAACGCCATCTGGTTCTCGAACGTGCTCCATATTTATTCGCCGGAAGAGAACCAACGACTGTTCCGAAAGATGGTAAAGGCGCTCGCGCCGGGTGGCCGCCTCTTGATCCAGGATGCGTTCCTTCATGACGCGAACGGCCTCCATCCCCAGGAAGCCTCTCTCTTTGCCGTGACCATGCTGCTGTTCACCCTTCGGGGCAATACCTACTCGGTCCGCGACACCGCGGCATGGCTGAAGCGGGCAGGATTTGGCTCTGTGCGAACGCTTACGATGAAGAAGGGGACGGAGGATTGGGACGGGGGAATTCTTGAGGCGACGAAGCTCCCATAACGGTTAGAAAACCTTTTCCGCCGAAGACGATCACCAGAAAATTCAACGCGGCTGTTACTCCGCTCGTTATCAGGATCGTTTGTGGCACGTCCGGTTTCGTGAGCCCCTGCACGATGGTCGAGATATCCAACGCGAGCCCCACCGTTCCATACATCACCGCAGCCATCAGCGCCCACCGCTGATTCGCCAGCAGGCAGCCGATCAACGCAAGCGGAAGACCGAACAGAAAGATCTCCCAGGGCAGGGTGCGTGTCACCGAACCGATTGCCTGCGGGAACGCCGCGGCTCCCATCAGCGCCGCGAGCAGGATGATCAGGGTCGTTCGATGGGCCATGCCCCGACTATAGCAGATCGCTCCGCCTTGCTTCAGAGGAAACGGAGTGCTAGCGTGCCTGCATGGCGCAACCGCAACGCATCCTGATTTACGACGGGCAGTGCCGCCTCTGTGTGACGGCGAAGAACGGCATCGAGCGGCTTGGCGCTCCGCAGGATGTGCGTTTTGTGCCGTATCACAGTGATGAAGCAGCCCGGTGCCTTGGAAATAACTATCAGCCAGGTCGCCCGGACGCCGCGGTTCTGGTTGAAGACGATGGGACGGTCAAGAAAGGGCTGGATGCGTTTGTGCCGTTGCTGCCGGGTCTTCGTGGGGGGTGGGTGTTGCTGGCACTCTGGCGCGTGCCGTTGCTGCGTCCGCTTGCCTATGCGCTCTATCGTTTGGTTGCCCGGTATCGGTACCAGTGGTTCGGAGCCGTTACGACTTCCCCGCCCGGATCTTCTCGTTGATATTCTCGCTCCAGCGCTGCTGGAATTCGTCG
>JBGPNZ010000185.1:0-4827 GCA_041487795.1 Nitrospiraceae bacterium | reverse complement strand
TACCGCAGAAAAAGGATGACGGAGAGACAGACCGCAGCGTTGTTGATCATGTGCGCCAGCATGCCCGGCAGCACGCTACCGCTCCGCTCGTATACCCAGGCCCAGAGGACTCCACTCCACAGCACGCTGACGAATCCCAGCATTCCATAACCGTGTGCGATCGCGAAGACAGCGGCGCTGATGAGCGCGGACGGCACAAACCCGAACCGGCGGCGGAGCGTGGCGAAAAACAACCCACGGAAGACAATTTCTTCGAACATCGGCGCAAAGACGATCGTTTCAACAAGGCTGGATGCCAGTTTCGGCGGATCGCCCCAGATCATCGCCTCGTCGAACCCTTCCGCCCAGTGGCTGGAGAACCCCGCCGGCTCGGCAACCAGCGTGATCGCCCACTCGCCCAACAATCCTGCCGACGCCACGATGCCGACAAGCCGCCAGCACCGCCCCCAGCCGGATGGCCGCGGCACGAGTCCGAGCCCTTCGGACAACCCCACCCCGGCTGGCTCGAGCAAATGCCGGCGGGCGAGCAGTAACAGCGGAAGGTACGTCAGCGGGACCGCCACCACGCGAACCGACTCAACTCCGAGCGACAGCACGGCGATCATCAGCGAAATCCACAAGGCCCCGCCCCTGATCAACACAACCGCGCCCACCGATCCGGGCCAGGGGGGCGGGACTGCCGCGCTGCCGACCGCCAGTGCGTCCGTATCCCGGCGGCGCGCATACAGAATGACTGCGAGGACAATGCCGACAGCGATCACGCCCAGATCGAACGCCAGCAGCGCTCGCGCCCGCCAGAGCAACGCCTGGCCTCTGGCTGCCAAGTTGTCCTGGGCCTCCGACAGCCAGGCCTGGTCGCCGGCCTGCGTGGCGAGACTGATCGCCAGCCGGTCGGCAAACCACCCGGCCGGCACTTCATCGGCCAGTTCGTCGCGCAGCGCGGTCGCCTCTTCCGTCCTAATTGACGCCTCATCCGACATCTCACCCAAATAGGCTGCTTGCAGCAGGCGGGCGTAGACCGGAAACGGAGCCGGCAATTGCTCCCATCCCTTGATCTCGTCCCGGACACGGTTGATTCGGCCGGCCTCGCCCTCCAGCACCGACAGGTACACCAGCGTGAGCGGCTCGTTCGACACCTCGGCCAGTTCTTCGTACCATGCGACGGCCTGAGCCAGCTCGTCCGCCCAGCCGGTCGTTGCCTCGTAAAAAATATGCTCCCATGCCGGCGTCTGCGCGATGGCATATTCCAAATCCATCGTGCGGGTGACGATCAAGGCCAGCGCCCGATCCTTTTCCTCCACCCGATCCAGACGGGGCGTCGAAAGGATGACATTGGCCAGCATCAAAATACCGCCTGCCAGTATGAGCGCGGCGAGGATGGTCAGCACCCGAGAGAACCGCGGCGACGGCGGAGTTGGGGAATCCGGCGCCGGTTCGGGTTGAGCGGGGAACGTATGGGAAATGTCGGTGTCCAAGCCCGCGCAGTATAGCATTACTCATCAGGAGGAACCTCGTGGCCTGCGCTGCCTCCGGCACCGGCAGTAGCGTGAAGACGACCGGTTCGGTATACTGGCGCGATTGTTCTTCGCATGACCCGAAGGAAGCGCAGACCATTATGAAATCCATGATGACGTGGGGGGCCGCCTGCCTGGTTATCGGCCTGATCGCAGGCGTCACGTACTGGAGTCTCCATGAATGGACGGAGCGCTCCGAGAAGCCTGCCACGCTCACCCCGGAAACCGTAGCCGACTATCTCCACGCGGTCATCGAAGCGCAGCGCACCGTGTACACGACCAACGTCGTGGACGCTCTGGAGAGCAAGGGCATCCATGCCGAGGAGCATTGGAAGCAGCAGAAGGCCCTGCCCCTGCCCGCGCAGATGATCCTGGACGGCGGCAGGCTCGTCGCCGAAAAAGGCATGGGGATCAAGTATCGGCTGGCCAGCCTCACGCCCATTTACGTGTGGAACGCGCCGGTCACCGACTTCGAGCGCAAGGGACTCGAGGCCGTCGGCAAGAACCCGGACAAGCCGTTCACGGGATTCATCCGCATCGGCCGGGACCGGTTTTTCCAGGCGGTCTATGCGGACCGGGCCGTCTCGCAAACCTGCGTCCAGTGCCACAACGCCCACCTCAATAGCCCCAAAAAGGACTATCAACTCAACGACGTGATGGGCGGCATCATCATCACCATCCCGATCAACGAGAAATGACGGCGTTCGCGTTTCAACATGTCCGCGTGGTCGATGGCCTCGGCCGGACGCGGCCGGACGCAACTGTCCTGATCAAGGGCGATCGTATCGCCGCCGTGAGCGATGCCAAACAGCTCGCGGTGCCGCGCGGCGCGGTCCGCATCGACGGCCGAGGCCTGACACTGCTGCCCGGGCTGATGGATTGCCATGTCCACCTGTGTCTGGGCGGCGATGCCGACGTTGTTCAGACCGTCCAGCAGGACGATCCCGCGCTGACCCTCCTCAAAGCCGCCCGCTATGCCCGGCAGACGCTGGAAGCAGGATTCACCACCGTCCGGGACGTGGGCTTTCGGGACCACTCCATCTTTCAATTGAAACGCGCCATCGAGTCCGGCCTGCTGCCAGGCCCCCGCATCGCGGCCGCCGGCCAAGTGATCTGCATGCCCAACGGACACGCCCGGTTCATCGGCCGGGAAGCCGACGGCCCCGACGCCGTCGTTGCGGCCGTGCAGGCCCAGCTGGACGCCGGCGCCGAAGTCGTCAAATTCATCGCGTCGGGCGGCGTGCTCACGCCGGGCACCTCGCCGGACAGCGCGCAAATGACACTTGAGGAACTGTCGGCCGGCATGACGGCCGCGCGCCGGGCCGGCCGCCGCGTGGCGGCCCATGCGCACAGCGCACAGGGCATGAAGAATGCCATTCGGGCCGGCGCCCATTCGATCGAGCATGCCACGTTAATGGATGAGGAAGCCGCCTCGCTCATGAAGACACACGGCACCGTCATGGTGCCGACCCTGTCGGCGCTCGCCACAACGGCGAGCTGTGGCTTGGCATGCGGAGTGCCGGAGACAGCCGTCGCCAAAGCCAAAGCCATGGTGTCCCGCCACAAGGTCAGTTTTAAGACGGCGTATCGAGCCGGCATTGCCATCGCCATGGGCACCGACGCCGGCACGCCGTTCAATTATCACGGCGAGAACGCGCAGGAACTGGAGCGGATGGTGGCGCTGGGCATGACGCCGATGGACGCGCTTGTCGCCTCAACGTCGGCAGCGGCACGGCTCATCGGCGTCGACCAGCAAGTCGGCACGATCGAACCGGGCAAGCTCGCCGACCTGGTGCTGGTCCGGGGCAACCCGCTGTCACGGATTACGCTGCTGCAAGACCTGGAGCGGATCGTCGGCGTGATGCAGGCGGGAAAATGGGTGGCGGGGCCGCTCTCAGAAGGTTGAGGCTGAGGTTAAGGTTGAGTTGCTGAGTTTCGACCTGACCAGCTACCTTAACCTTAGCCTGAACCTCAACCTGCTTTTATCGTCTGACGTATAAAAGCTCCAGCGCTGAGCTGAATCCGCCGATGCGTCCCTTCTGGAAGGTGTCCTGAAACTGCTGCCGCAAGGCGTTGACCGCCGCCGCGTCGTCTTTCCTGACCACCAGCTGGGACGCCATCATCTGCACCGCCACATCCAGAATACGATCCCGGCGCGCATCCATCTCAGCCGTCACGAACTCGGGGAGGATTTCCTCGGCCCGCTCGGCCACTATGCGCTCTTTGAACGTGTCGTAGCCCTGCGCGGCCACCGTCCGCTCGCGTACGATCGCCAGTTCCGCTTTGATCCGTTTCGTGTCCTTGATGAGCAGCGCGAACAGCTCCTTGCGTCCTTCGTCGAACAGTTTGTGCTCCATCTGCTCGAGAATGACGCCTGGATCAGGCGTTTCGTCACGGACTTCGTCGCCGAACCGCAGACGGTCGTAGGCCCGCCGCTTCTCCGGATCGCCGACGACCTCGTAGGCGGCATTGATCTCACGGATTTTTTCTTCCGCCGTCTTATCGCCGGGATTCCGGTCCGGATGGTATTGCAGCACGAGCTTCCGGTAGGCCTTCTTGAGGTCTTCGTCGGAGACATCGCGCGGCACACCCAGAATCTCGTAATAATCTCCTCGCACCATGGGAGGCACTATAACAAAGCTCGGTTGACTTCACCAAGAACCGATGCAAGACTGGCGCATGGTTTCACCACGATCGCACTGGCTTCGAATCGGCCTGGTTGTCCTGTGCAGCGGAAGTCTCGCCGTTGCAGGAGCCGACGACACAGACGCGTTCACCAAGGCGCTCAAGAGCGTATCGGGAGCCAGAATGCTGAAAGACGTCGCGCACCTGAGCGGTCCCGAGTTCAGCGGGCGGCAAGCCGGGACGACGGACGATCTGAGATCCGGACTCTGGGTCACTGATCGTTTCAAATCGCTCGGCCTCCAGCCGGCGCTCATCACCACGAAACAGCTCAATCCGATCGTCAGGGAATGGGCGATCGCGGAGCAGGTCCTGACCACACGCATCCAGGACAGCCCGTCGCTGGAGCTATTCTCCGGTGACACGCCGATCCCGGCCCGCTTGGGTCCCGATTACCTGCCGATCCTGGACTCCTCCGCGATCAAGATCGATGCGCCGGTGACCTTTGTCGGCTATGGGATTTCCGATCCGGAGCATGGCGTGGACGACTACGCCGGCGTGGATGTCCAGCACCGCGTGGTGTTGCTGTTACGAGGGAAGCCGGACCACTATTCGACGCACGTGTCCCAGGCCGACAAGGAGCGTGTGGCACGCGAGAAGGGCGCGTCGGTGGCGTTGATGGCCACAGGAC
>JBGPNZ010000184.1:0-4833 GCA_041487795.1 Nitrospiraceae bacterium | reverse complement strand
TCGAACACCAAATTTACCGAGTTCTCGAAATTATTCGGCGCGGACCGTGTGGGCATCCTGACCGGAGACCGTCGGGATAACACGCACGCGCCGCTCTTGATCATGACGACCGAGATCCTCAGAAACCTGCTGTACGATGCGGCGGGCGGTGAAATCGACGTGCGGCTGGATACCCTGGGGCTGGTGATTATGGATGAATCGCAATACCTCGCCGATCCGGAACGTGGCGTGGTCTGGGAGGAAACCATTATTTTCTGTCCATCCCAGGCCCGCCTGCTGCTGCTGTCCGCTTCGATCGGCAATCCTCAGGATATCGCCGCCTGGCTCTCCAGCATCAGGCCGACCCCCTGCCATTTGGTCCGGCACAACCGCCGGACCGTGCCGCTGCGAGCCGGCTATCTGCATCCCTCGGGCAAGCTCGCCCCGTTGTTTCGATCTGTCGGCATCCCCCACGGCCATGCCTCCCTGCACCCGGAATCCAAACGCCTCTTTTCTCAATACGAAGACGAGACGCTGCAGCCACGATCTCGATGAGGCCACGACCATATCCGCCGACGCATCGACTCGCGATCGCTTCTGAACAATACACATCCCTTCATCTCTACACTCAACCCACCAGACTTTCTGAGAAGGCCGTGGCGTTGTGAAAATCGCACATCCCGGTAGGGGTTTTGCTACAGATCACTGCGCTCTAAAATATAAATACACTAATAATTTCAAATACTTACAAATGGCACTGGTCTTGCTGAGTACTGTCGTAGAATATGAAAACGCTTCCTAACATAAAGAACGCGGTGCTGACGCTGGGATTCGTGATGCTGCTGAGCGGGTGTCAGAGCGTACAGACTATCAATACGGCGGTACCTCTGGATAACGCGGGATTCATGACCGTGTGGGATGCCTACCGCCACTGCCAGGCCGGTACGAATGTCGACGCGATGCGTGGCGAGATGCAGCAGCTTGCCCGTGCGGCGTCAGCCCAGGAGTCGGCCGACACGCGTCCCACTTCCCTGCCGGACTTTATGAAACGCATGGTGGCGCAACCGGCTTCGAGGCTGGCGGCCGATCCGAAGGCAATGGCAGCCGCCTGCGCCCTCTTTACTGGGCATGCGGCGTTACGCGCCGAGCGGATGGAGTTGGCTACCGAGATGTTCCGGACCGTGCTCCAGAACCACCCG
This sequence comes from Nitrospiraceae bacterium, assembly GCA_041487795.1. Classification (GTDB taxonomy): domain Bacteria; phylum Nitrospirota; class Nitrospiria; order Nitrospirales; family Nitrospiraceae; genus 2-02-FULL-62-14. The sequence continues at coordinate 3,655 of JBGPNZ010000184.1, read as the reverse complement.
CAACCGGACTATGCCTACTACGTGGATCAGGCCCGAGTCGGCATGGAAGCGGTCGCGCGTGGAGTCCAAGCCGCCGCACATGCTGCTGTCCCGACGCTGATTCCGATCTCCTCTACAGCCTTCACTCTCCGGAACAGCACGCCGGTTTCTTTCGAAGACTAACCCGTAGATCGTTTCGGCATCTCCACCACGCGTCGATAGAGCGCTGCATACGCCTCTGCTGATTGAGCCCAGGATACATCCGTCGCCATTCCCGCCTTCATCAGGCCTGTCCATTCGGCGCGATCCGCATACACGCGCAACGCCAGCAAGATCGTGGTCAGCAGCGCGTCGGGCGTGGCTTCATTGAACGCGAACCCCGTTGCCTGGCCATCGGCGGCCGTCCGGGGCGTATAGGCCACCACCGTATCCGCCAGACCGCCCGTCTTCCGCACGATCGGCACCGTGCCATAGCGCAAACTATACAGCTGGTTCAGCCCGCAGGGCTCGTACCGCGACGGCATGAGGAACATATCCGCTCCCGCTTCGATGGCATGCGCCAGCGCATCGTCGAATCCAATGCGCACTCCGATCTTGTCCGGATAGCGCATGCGGAACGACTGAAATTGCAGCTCCAGCGGCGGATCGCCCGTGCCGAGCAGCGCGACTTGCACATCCAGCCGCATCAGCTCCGGCAGCACCGCCGCCACCAAATCCAGCCCCTTCTGTGAGGTGAACCGCGAGATCACGGCAAGCAGCGGCACCTCACGCACCGGCAGCGTGAGTTCCCGCTGCAAGGCTTCCTTGCAGCGCCGCTTGCCGGCAAGATCCGACGCAGAATACTGCGCCGATAGATGGGAATCGGTTTCGGGATTCCACACCTCCACGTCGATCCCATTCACAACGCCGCTCAACCGATCTCGCCGCTCGCGCAGCACCCCGTCGAGGCCGAACCCGAACTCGGGCGTTTGAATCTCCCGGCTGTACGTGGGACTGACGGTCGTCAGGAGGTCGGCGAAGACCAGGCCCCCTTTCAGCAGATTGGCCTGGCCATAGAATTCCAGGGTCTTCGGCATGAACAGTTCAGGCCCCAAACCGGTCTTCGAAAAGGCAGTCGCCGGGAAGAGTCCTTGATAGCCCAGATTGTGCACCGTCAGGAGCGATCCCAGTTTCTTGAACTCCGGACGCTTCGCGTAGAGCGATTTGAGATAGACGACGCTCAGCGCCGCCTGCCAATCGTGCGCGTGCAGCACGTCGGGCGTCCATCGCGACACTTTTGCAAACGCCAACAGAAGCTCCATGGCACCGCGGCAAAAAAACGCGAACCGCTCGAGATTGTCGGGATAATCGGCCCCGGCCTCTCCATAGAACTCCTGCCGGGCAAAGAACGGATCGTGGCCGAGCATGTAGACCTGGACATCGGAGCCCGGCAGGCGTCCCTCTTCCACCACCGCGCTGACGACCCCGGCTGCCGTCGGCACCGCAAGTCGGCCCCACTCCTTCAACCCATGCGCTGCGCCGTCGATCGTGCCATAGCGCGGCAGCACCAAGCGTACCTGATGTCCCATCCGAGCCAGCTCGCGCGGCAGGGCTCCGGCGACATCCGCAAGACCGCCGGTTTTCGCAAAGGGGACGGCTTCCGAGGAGACAAACAGGATTTTCAGAGGAGACGCAGCAGGCATCACACGCTCACGGCCGATCTGCGCAATGCCATGCGTTCACTTGGCAGGCGTGACAGGAACCGGTGTTTCCAGGCGCGTCTTAAAAAGATCTTCGCGGGCCCACATTTTGGCGATCGAATGGATCTCCGCCGCCGGCACCTGCTCGCGATAGATCAGCCGGCCGTCGACAAAACCGAGCAGTTCGCCGCGATCGGGATAACCGAAGAAGGTGGAATCCTCGGAGATGATCCCCAGCGACCATCCCTGCGGAGCTTCGCCCATCGGGGCCCGGAATCGCGGAATGCTGTTGCCGTCATCCAGCATGTAGAACTGCATCCGCTCGCGATGCGTATAGGCCGGCTTTCCCCACGTTTCCAAAAACGCCTGGCCCGTCAATCCCTCGAAGTGAATCTTATTATTCCGGATCTGCGTCTTTTGTTCTTCCAACGTGAGCCCGGAACAGGCCAGCGTCGCAACAAAAAAACCCAACATGACTGTTATCGCGCACACCCTGGTCGTGACACGCAGAGCATCGGCATGATCGTTCATAAAAGACGGCGTCCTTTCGGCTCTTTAGGTTTGACCGGCACGCACACGTCGCATTGGCAATGCTTCCGCAGAAAGGTATACGAAAAGATGCCGGTGTCGTGCCCGTCGCTGAAGGTGAACTTCAGTGCGTAGCGTCCGACCGGCTCGACGTCCTGCACCGCGACGAAGATGGGAATGTCGTCGGACTTGAGTTTGAGTTCACCGGTCCATTCGTCCGTGCAGGCGGCGCAGGGACAGTGCTGGCGCAGGTAGCGGACCGGATAGACGCCCTTGTGCCCGTCGGACCACTCGATCCCGAGCACGCCCTTCTCGATCCACTCCATGTCTTTGGGTTCAAGCACGGTCGTCGTCATCGTGTCCACACTATAGCTCAGCCCTCCCCCGGTCACAAGATCGCAGGCTGCGAGAGAAAATCCACCGGCGGCAGGCGCTTGCCGGTGACGACCATCACGTAGGATTCGACGGCCGCTTCGAGTTCGTTTCTGATTTGGCCGGTGGCTTTCAGACGAGTCACCGCCGCCGGCGCCCAGCGAAGCGCCTGCTGAAGAAACGCCAGGCTGCCGGCCGACATCGGCAGACACCGGTCTCGATCGCGCCGGGCGCAGGATCCGCACACCAGCCCGCCGGCGAGCGGCGAGAACTGCCCGGGCATCATCCGTCCATGACCGTCTCCGCAGGTGGCGCAGTGATCGGTTTGCGGCCTGAATCCTGTGTCTCCCAACAGCCTGATCTGGAACAGCAGTGCGGTCAGCGCGGGATCGTGGCCGCTCTGAAGCACATGAAGGCCGTTGAGCAAGGTCTCGAAAATGCTGGGATGGGCATCGCCTTCCCCGGTCACGGCCCCGACAAGATTGGCCATGCGCGCAGCCGCCGACATCCGCGACAACTCGTCGCGCAGGCCGGCGAAGGAGTCCAGGATGTCCGAGCCGGTGATGCGATAGAGCGAATCCCCGCGCTTCTCGAACAGATTGAGTTCGCAATGGACAAACGGTTCGAGCGCGCTGCCGAACCGGTTCCTGAGCCGGCGCGCGCCGCGCGCCACCCCGCGCAGTTTGCCGAACCGAAGCGTGTAGAAGGTGACGATCCGGTCCGCCTCCCCCCACTTGCGGCTTTTCAAGACAATGGCGGGAGTTTTGAGCAGTGCCATGTTGTTATTTGAGATATCCCAATAGCGCCGTGGAGAGTGAGAGATATACGCTGATGCCGGTAATGTCGTTGGCCGTCGTCACAAAGGGACCGGCGGCCACGGCCGGATCCACGCCCACTCGTTTGAGCACGACCGGCATAATCGTCGCCATACTGGTCGAGATGAGAAAAGCGATCAGGAGCGACGCCCCAACGACCATTCCCAAAAATCCCTGGTTGTGCCACGCCAATCCGACAAGAGTGAGCAACGCGCCACAGGCCAGCCCTAGTAACAAACCAATCCGGATTTCCCGGAAGAACACGGTCCAGACGTCCGCCAG
>JBGPNZ010000183.1:0-4863 GCA_041487795.1 Nitrospiraceae bacterium | reverse complement strand
GCGCAGCCTCGAGGATTCGGTGGAGATCAAACGCGACGCGCTCAAGCTCAGCGGCGAAATCCTGATCACGAAAGGCGACTACCCGCACGCGATTCAATCCTGGCTGGACGAGCTGAACCTAGCGCCGGACAACGAGCGGCCCGATGTGCGGGCGCGAATCCGGTCGCTGATCCAGGACAAAATGGATCGCAAAACGTTGCACCGGCTCCGCGACACCTATCCCACGACATTTCCCGGCGACCTCGCCTTGATCCGCCTGATCGAGTTATTCTCAGCGAAAGGTGAAGACCACCAGGCAGAGCGAAACCTGCGCATTTTCCTGAACCGGTTTCCGGCCCACGCGTACGCGCAGACCGCCACGGAGACGCTGAAGTCGCTGAAGAGCCGGCTCAAAGCCAGCCAGTACGTCATCGTGGCCATGATCCCCACGTCGGGACGACACAGCCCGTTCGGCACTGAAGTCTACAACGGCATCAAGCTGGCGCTGGAAAAGGGCAAGGAAACCCTGGGCCTGACGTCGGTCGGGTTGATCGTCATCGACAGCGAAACCGACAAGGGATTGTTGCGCTTTCAGCTCTCGGAGGCAATCGCCGAATATAAGCCGCTGGCCGTGATCGGACCGTTGTTCTCGCGGGATCTCCCGCTCGTCGCGGAACTGGCGGAGAAAACCGAGACGCCGTTCCTGACTCCGACGGCCGCGCTGGCGGATGTCCGCCGCCTCGGCACCTATCTGTTCAACACCTCGGCCAGTTTCTTCCAGCAGGCACACCGCCTTGCCGACTATGCCGTGCAGTATCTGGGGTATACCCGCTTCGGCATTCTCCATCCCGACACCGCCTACGGGCAGGAATTAGCCCGCCTGTTCGCCCAGGAAGCCAGGCAGTTCGGCGGCGAAATCATCGCCGTGGAATCCTACAAGGAAACGGACACCGACTTCGGGTTGCCGATCAAGCGGCTGAAAATCGAAGACCTGAAGCGGCACGGTCACACCAAGACTGTCCCGATGAGCAAAGGCGGCACGCGCGTGGTCTACGAGCCCGGATTCGACGCGGTGTTTCTCCCCGGCCGCTCCTCCCAGATCGGCCTCCTGACCGCCCAGTTGCTGTTTTATGATGTCAAAGTCGGTTTTTTGGGCAACAGCACCTGGAATTCCCCCGACCTGCTGCGCGCCGCCGATCGCACGATCGAGGGCGACGTCTTCGTCGACGGATTTTTTGCGGACAGCGCCGATCCGACGATCCACGACTTCGTCATACGCTACCGCCTGCGTCACCAGACGGACCCGACGAGCTTCGCGGCACATGCGTACGATGCGACACGAGTGGTGCTCGATGCCGTCACGCGAGGGGCGACATCCGGTCGCGCGATCCGCGACCAGCTCATGCGCAGTCCCGACCTGCCCGCCCTGAGCGGGCCGGCGGCCTTCGGACCCAACGGCATGCTCGACCGCAAGCTGTTCGTGATCGAAATCAAAAAAGGCAAGTTCGTGCAAGTGGACTGAGACGCCGATGAATTCGTTGCCGCACATTCTGCATACGATGTCCTACATGGCGTTGCCGTTGCTGCTCGCCATGGTGCTCCACGAATACGCGCACGGCTGGGTCGCCAACCGCTACGGGGATTCCACCGCCCGCCTGGAAGGACGGCTGACGATGAACCCGCTGGCGCACATTGATCCGTTCGGGACCGTCATCCTCCCGCTGCTCTGCTTGATGTTGCCGGGCGGATTTTTTCTGGGCTGGGCTAAACCGGTGCCTGTCAACCCGGCCCGGCTGCGCAACCCCCGCCGCGACATGGCGCTGGTCGCCGCGGCCGGACCGGGCATGAACTTGCTGTTGGCCGTCGCGAGCGCACTCGTCCTGAGCCTGCTCCTCGCCATCGATCCCACGTTGATGGCATCCTGGCCGCCCCAGCCCGGGCAAGTCCCGCGGGGGGATCTCCTGAGCATGCTGCTGCTGCCGCTCGCAGCGATGGCGCTCTATTCCGTCTTTATCAATGTCCTCCTCATGGCGTTCAATTTGATCCCCATCCCCCCGCTCGATGGGGGACGCATCCTGACCAGCTTGCTGCCCGCGCAGCCAGCGCTCGCCTTGAGCCGTCTGGAACCCTACGGCATGCTGATCATCGTGGCGCTGATCATGTTCGATCCGCAGATTCACGTCCTTCGAACCATCACCGGCACGCTTGTCAACGCGATGGCCGGCACCATTCTCACGACCGTGCTGGAGTAGCCGCGTGACTGCACCAAAAGCAGGCAAATCCCGGGTCCTCAGCGGCATGCAGCCGAGCGGGCTGCTCCACCTGGGCAATTTGCTGGGCGCGCTGGAAAACTGGAAGGAACTTCAGGAACAGCACGAATGTTTTTTCTTCGTCGCCGACTGGCACGCACTCTCGACGAACTACGAGAACACGTCCCGGATCAAGGAATTCAACCTCGAGCTGCTGATCGACTGGCTGGCAGCGGGCATCGACCCGAATCGCGCCACGGTGTTTATCCAGTCCCGCATTCCCGATCATGCGATCCTCCATCTGCTGCTGTCCATGATCGTGCCGATTCCCTGGCTGGAACGGAACCCGACCTATAAGGAAAAACAGGAGGAGCTCAAGGAGCGCGACCTCTCCACCTACGGCTTTCTCGGCTATCCGGTGCTCCAGGCAGCCGATATTCTCCTGTACAAGCCCGACTACGTGCCGGTCGGCAAAGACCAGTTGCCTCACTTAGAGCTCACGCGGGAAATCGCCCGGCGGTTCAACCGCCTCTACCGGCCCGTTTTTCCTGAGCCGAAAGAGCACCTGACGAAATTCCCCAAAGTAATCGGCACCGACGGCCGCAAGATGAGCAAGAGCTACGGCAACACCATCAACCTCTCCGACGCCGAACCGGTCGTACGCCAGAAGCTGAAGACGATGGTGACGGACCCGGCGCGCGTGAAACGAACCGACAAAGGCAATCCCGATGTGTGCCCGGTCTATGACTTCCACAAAATCTTTTCGAGCGCGCAAACGATCGAGCAGGTCAACCGGGACTGCCGAACAGCCGGGATCGGCTGCATTGATTGCAAAAAACTGGTGGCGGATGTCATGGTAAAGCGGCTGGCTCCAATTTGGGACGGCCGGGCCCGGCTCACCGCAAACCCGGGCCAGGTGGAAGAGATCGTCCACGAAGGCAGCCGGCGCGCGGCGGAGGTCGCGCATCGGACGCTGGAAGAAGTCAACGACGCAATGAAGATCTAACATAAGGTGGTTTATGCGAGCACTGCTGTCATACTGCATCACTCTGCTGACCGGAACATCCGTGCTGCTGTCGGGTTGTGGCACGCTGATGAACTCAGACCACCAGTCCGTCAGGATTTTTTCCACGCCCACCGAAGCCAAGGTCACGGTCGATGACCGGATTCATCTGACCACGGCCGGCACGGTCAACCTGAGCCGCTTCGCCGACCATACGGCTATCATCGAAAAAGACGGGTACGAGCCGGCCACCGTCAAGATCGAACGCTACATGTCCAAACAGGTGCTGTGGAACGGCTGGTGCTTGATCTTCATCCCCTGGTGCGTATCGCAAGACAGAAAAGATGGCGGCTTCTGGGCCTTCGATAACGACATCGAGGTCACGCTGACCAAGCGCGCGGACGCTCCGTCACCGAAGCCCTCGACGCCATAAGCAACACGGCTCGCAGGTTGAGGTTAAGGCTAAGGTTGAGCTTCAGAAACTTCCCTGGTTTCCTTAACCTCAGCCTGAACCTCAGCCTTCCCATAGGCTGAGGGGCCTTTCCCAGCAGCCGTCTCCTTGACTTCACAGACCGGCCTGAGTACGATGCGGCTCTCGATGCCGGTCCGCGAGTCGGCCGGCATTTTTTATTTGATGTACCCGTAACAACGGAGCATAACGAACCACATGGCTACTCGGATCGGCATCAACGGTTTCGGGCGGATCGGGCGCAACGTGCTGCGGGCATCGCTGGGCGACTCCGCGCTCGAATTTGTGGCCGTCAACGACCTCACCGACGCAAAAACGCTCGCCTATCTCCTTCAATATGACTCGGTGCACGGCACGCTTGCAGCCAAGGTCGAAGCCCGCGAGGATGCAATCCTGCTGGACGGAAAACCCATCAAGGTCCTGGCCAAGAAAGATCCCAAGGAACTCCCCTGGAAAGATCTCGGTGTCGATATCGTGGTCGAATCCACCGGCCGCTTTACGGACCGGGAGGGCGCAAGCAAGCATCTGTCTGCCGGAGCCAAGCGGGTGATCGTGACCGCTCCGTCCAAGGATGCTGACGTGACGCTCGTCCTGGGCGTCAATGAGCAGGCCTACGATCCCTCGAAGCATATGATCGTGTCCAACGCCTCCTGCACCACGAATTGCCTGGCCCCGGTCGCCAAGGTGCTGCTGGATCGATTCGGCATCAAGCACGGCGTCATGACGACCATTCACTCCTACACGAACGATCAGCAACTGTTGGATTTACCACATAAAGATCTGCGCCGCTCGCGGGCCGCCGCACTCTCGATGGTTCCCACCAGCACCGGCGCAGCCAAGGCTTTGCACCTTGTTCTCCCCCAACTCAAAGGGAAACTGGACGGATTGGCGATCCGCGTCCCCACGCCAAACGTGTCGATCGTGGACCTGTCGGTCGAAGTGGAGCAGGACTGCGACGTCGCGTCGGTCAATGCCGCCTTCAAGCAGGCCGCGCAGGGTCCGCTCAAAGGCATTCTGAAATATTCCGAAGCCCCGATCGTTTCCGTCGATCAGAACGGAGATCCCCACTCGGCCACGCTGGACGCTCCGCTCACCATCGTGTTGGGCCGCCGGCTGGTGAAGGTGCTCGCCTGGTACGATAACGAGTGGGGCTATTCGTGCCG
>JBGPNZ010000182.1:0-4864 GCA_041487795.1 Nitrospiraceae bacterium | reverse complement strand
TTCCGAAGCCCCGATCGTTTCCGTCGATCAGAACGGAGATCCCCACTCGGCCACGCTGGACGCTCCGCTCACCATCGTGTTGGGCCGCCGGCTGGTGAAGGTGCTCGCCTGGTACGATAACGAGTGGGGCTATTCGTGCCGCGTACGCGATCTGATCAAGTTTCTCGCATCGAAATCTTAATTCCGCGCTGACCGTAGAGTCGGGATGAAGCTGAAAAAGCAGACCATCGAAGACGTCACGTTACGCGGCAAGCGCGTGCTCATTCGGGCCGACTTCAACGTCCCACTCGACGACGCGCTCCAGATCACGGACGATACCCGCATCCGTTCCACGCTCCCGACCATCAATCGCGCCGTTGACGAAGGCGCGAGAGTCATTCTCTGCTCGCACCTGGGCCGCCCCACGAGTCCGTCCGACCTGAAATTCAGTCTCGCGCCGGTCGCCAAGCGGCTGCAGCGGCTGCTCGGCAAGGAGGTCGCGTTCGCGCCGGACTGCATCGGCTCCGCTGCGGAAGCGCTGGTTGCCAAGATGAAACCGGGCGACGTGCTGCTGCTGGAAAACCTGCGCTTTCATGCCGGCGAGGAAAAAAACGATGAAGCGTTCTCGAAATCCCTGGCTGCTCTCGCCGACGTCTACATCAACGATGCCTTCGGCGCCGCGCACCGCGTGCACGCCTCCATCGTCGGCGTCCCAAAATTCGTCCCGGTGTCGGCCGCCGGCTACCTGCTGAAGAAAGAGGTTGAATACCTGGAAGGCGCCGTGGCCAATCCGATGCGGCCGTTCGTCGCCATCCTCGGCGGCGCGAAGGTGTCCGGGAAGATCGGCGTCATCGAAAATCTCGGCAAGCGCGTGGACAAAGTCATCATCGGCGGCGGCATGGCCTTCACCTTCATCAAAGCCATGGGGATGGAAATCGGCAACTCGCTGGTCGAAGACAATATGCTCGACTTTGCGCGCGGCATCCAGGAACACGCGATGTCGCGGGGCGTGAAGTTCTACCTGCCGGTGGACTGCGTCGTCGCGGCCAGCCGCGAGCCGGGCGCGGAAACCAAGCTCGTCCCGGTTCAGGAAATCCCGAAGGGCTGGTACGGGCTGGACATCGGCCCGGCCTCCGTCAAATTGTTCAGCGAGGCCGTCCAGAACGCCAAGACCATTCTCTGGAACGGCCCGATGGGTCTGTTCGAAATGGATGCCTATTCGCGCGGCACCTTCTCGCTCGCACATGCCGTCTCCAACGCGTATGCGCTCACGATCGTCGGCGGAGGCGACACCGCCCTGGCCGTGCACCGCGCGGGCGAATCCGAAAGCATGTCGTTCATCTCCACCGGCGGCGGCGCGGCCCTGGAATTGCTGGAAGGGAAAGAGCTCCCCGGCCTGGCCGCCCTTCCCGCCAAAGACGCGTGAACACCGCCACCCCCCGACTCGCCCCATTTGAGGTTCTGTGCGTCGGCGCGTGATCGTCGGCAACTGGAAAATGCACAAGACCGCTCCGCAAGCGGTTGTCCTGGTGCGCCACCTGGCCGCGCTGGTACCAAAGCGCTCTCGCATCGAAACCGTCCTGGCGCCTCCTTTCACGGCGTTGCATCTCGCGGCGCAACCGGCCGCGCGGCGGTTCGCCGTCGCCGCGCAGAATATGCATTGGGAAGATGAGGGCCGCTTCACCGGTGAAGTCTCCGCGCCGATGCTCAAGGCGCTCGGCTGCCGCTATGTCATTCTCGGCCACTCGGAACGGCGGCGCCACTTCAGCGAAGACGACGCGGCGATCAATCAAAAAGTCCTGGCAGCGCTCCGGCATAAGTTACATCCGATTCTCTGCGTGGGCGAATCGCTGCGCGAGCGCACACAAGGCGTGACGGCAAAGGTGGTCACCCGCCAGCTTTTGCGAGGGCTTAAGGGAACACCTGCGGCAGCGCAGCGGCTGGTGACGATCGCCTACGAGCCGGTCTGGGCGATCGGAGCGGGGCGCGCAGCCTCACCCGCACAGATTACCGCCGTACACAAAACGGTGCGCGCAGTGCTGGCAAGAGCGTGGGGCCGCGTCGCGTCCGAGCGAGTCAGAATCCTGTACGGGGGCAGCGTGACGGCGGACAATGCGGGCAGCTTCCTGGCCTCCCCCGGAGTGGATGGCGCATTAGTCGGCGGCGCTTGTCTCGATCCCAAGTCCTTTGCTAGAATCATTGCCGTCGCGGAATCCATTCAACAGTAAGACGCACGAGGCTGTCGGAAGGAGCACCATGTACACGCTGGGGGTTGTGATTCACGTATCGGTTTGTTTTCTGATGATCGCGTCCATCCTGCTGCAATCCGGCAAAGGCGCTGAGATCGGCGCGGCGTTCGGCGGCTCCAGCCAGACCGTCTTCGGCAGCCGCGGGCCGGGCACATTCCTCAGCAAAGTCACCGTCGCCGCCGCGCTCATTTTCATGCTCACATCCCTCGGTCTCGCGATCCTGTCCAAGGAGCGAACCTTCTCCTCGACCGTCATTGACATCAACAAGCAACAGTCGTCCGACACGCCGAGCCATTCAGGCGACGCCAGCCACGAAGCGCCGGCCACCGGCACGACGACGACACCGGCACCGGAACCGGCACAACCGTAGCGCGCTTTCAGTTTAGCTTAAAGCTAGGCAGGAAAAGAGACGGACGCGCTTAGACGCGCGTCAGCCACGAGGAATGGGCCTTATCCTCACCGCGCACGATCCCGAAGAAAACCTTCTGCAGTGACTTGGTAATGGGACCGGGCTTACCATTGCCGATCTTCCGCCCGTCAAGTTCGCGCACAGGCGTCAGTTCCGCCGCTGTGCCCGTAACGAACACTTCCTCCGCCACGTACATGGCATCGCGCGTAAACCGCTCTTCGGCCACGGGAATGTTGCGCTCGCGCGCGAGCTGCATCACGGAATTGCGGGTGATCCCTTCCAGAATGGACGTCAGCGGCGTCGTGATCAACCGCCCGTTGCGGACAATGAACACGTTTTCACCGGTGCCTTCGGCCACGTAGCCGTCCGGATCGAGCAAAATCGCCTCATCATAGCCATCCGCCTTAACTTCGCGCTTGGCCAGGATGGAGTTGACGTAGTGGCCGGAAATCTTGGCGCGCGCCATGGCCGCGTTGACATGATGGCGGGTGAATGTCGAAATCTTGGCGCGGATGCCCTTCTCCAGACCGTCTTCGCCCAGATACGTCCCCCACTTCCAGGCGGCGATCGACACCTTGATCGGGTTGTCGCCCGGGTAGAGTCCCATCGCCCCGTAGCCGATGTACGCCAGCGGGCGGATGTAGCAGGCATCCAGCTTGTTGACCCGCACGGTCTCCACGATCGCTTCCGAGATCTGCTTCTTGTCGTACGGCATCGTCATCATCGAGATATGGGCCGACTCGAACAGGCGATCCACATGCTCCGGCAGGCGAAAGATCGCAGAGCCGCTCTTGCCCTTGTAGCAGCGGATACCCTCGAAGGCCGCGAGACCGTAATGGAGGGAGTGGGTGAGGACATGGACGGTCGCGTCCGCCCACTTGACGAACTTCCCGTCCATCCAAATTTTTTCGCTGGGTTCGAGCATCGCGCAACGCGCTCCGACGCTGTGGCAGATTGAATGTCACGGACTATAACAGCGCCCCCGAAGAACCGTCAAGCATTCCGGCGCACAATGACACACCCAGACCCTCCCTCGTTCGCCGGGCCTGCATTGAGCCTACATTGAGCCCACATTGAGATTGATTCGCTGGAGAACAATTAGGTAAGGTAGCGCCGCTTAATCCGATATGCCTGATCAACCACAGAAAATCGGCCGCTACGAAATTCGCGGCACCCTCGGCCAGGGCGCCATGGGCGTGGTCTATCGCGGGTGGGACACCCGCCTCGAGATGGACGTCGCCATCAAGGTGCTGCTGGCGGACCCCAAAGATCCCGCGACCAGCGAAGAACTCAAGCGGCTCGTGCGGGAAGTCAAAATCAGCCGCGCGCTCAAGCACCCCAATATCGTGTCGGTCTACGACGTGGACGACGATGCGGCCACCGGCCGGACGTTCATCGTCATGGAATTCATCCAAGGCGTGCCGCTGGGATCGTTGCACACGAAGAAAATCCTGAGCTTTGAGGACACGGTCACCCTGGTCGGCCATGTGGCCAACGCGCTCGATTACGCGGCACATGCCGGCGTCGTCCATCGTGATATCAAGCCGGCGAACATTCTCGTGGACGTGGATTCCCTGACCCCGAAGCTCGTGGATTTCGGCGTCGCCCGTCTGCAAGGCGCCAACATGACCCAGGCGCAAAGCCTCCTGGGCACGCCCCATTATATGTCACCCGAGCAATGGCGCGGAGAAGTTGTCGATGGGCGCTCCGATTTGTTCTCGCTGGGCGTCGTCCTGTACGAATTGCTGACCAGCCAGAAGGCGTTCCCCGGCGACTCGCTGCCGGCCATTATGACAGCTGCGCTTGCTCAAGACACGCCGGTGCCGCCAGTGGATGTGCGTCCTGGCGTCATTCCTCCGGCACTCAGCAACGCGGTGATGAAGGCCCTGGCGAAAAACGCCAAAGACCGCTATGCCCGTGGGACCGAGATGGAGAAGGCGCTGCTGAAATCGCTCACGCAGCCACAAACCGTCGAACCACCGCCAGCCCCGGCGACGCCCCGCCTCGCGACACCGGCGCCACGCGCAACCCCAGCACCGCCGGTCCAGCACACGCCGGGTTTCTCAACCGGCGGCCTCGCACTCAAGGTCAGCGAACAGGCCCAGCCGGTCGAAGAACAGGAGGCGCAAGAGGCTGCGGCGAAGAAATCTGCTCGAAAACGCGGCAAGCATTCGCTCCCCTCGACGGTACTAATCGCGGGACTGGCATTCTTAGTGTTACCTGCAGT
>JBGPNZ010000181.1:0-4864 GCA_041487795.1 Nitrospiraceae bacterium | reverse complement strand
ATTCGGGTCCAGCACGAGCTTTTCCAGAAACCCCGCGTTCTGCTTGAGCGCGGGCAGCAAACTTTTCAACCCGGCCGGGCCGCCCCACACGGAGGCCATATCCAGCGCCTTATGCGCCACCTTTAATTTGTCCCAGGCTTGGCGGTACTGAAACCGATCCCAGAAGCTATAGCCCTCCGCCATATCAGCGAAGGCTCGATACATCGGTTTCTGCCCACCACTCACGCGCGTTTCGATCTGCCTGAATAATGCCGACGCGGCGGCGAACGAGCCGCGGTTGAAATGCTCGCAGGCCTCATGGCGCGCGTGCGCCGCGGCTTCGTCCCAGGGATTGCCTTGCAGCCAGACTTTCGCCTGGCCATCAATGGTAATCGCCTCGTCATCCGAGCCCGCAGCGGCCTGTCCGATCGTCACGATGCGCGAGGTGAAGGGCAGCGCTGCCAGCGAGAGCGCCGCAGCCATCGCCGGTGTCGCACCGGTGAGATCCACCACTAATTCGCCCGCCTGCACGTCCCACGTCCGCATCATGTCGGGCAGCGCGCGCGCGGCGGCTTGATAGGACGTCATGAAGCGCGCGGCGTCCGGCGTCACGATCCAATCCCACTTGCGCGGCATCGTTTCAATCTTCGGCTGGACGGCAGACTCGACGAGGCTCTTGGCCGACTCGGGGGCGAAGAAGCAAAGCAGTTCCGGCTTGAGCCGGTTGACGGTATAGACAGCCGCCGAGGCATCGTCGGTGATTGCTATCAGCAACGCTTTAATGGGACTGTCGGTCGCCATGACGCGCGGACTATAGCATCGTGCCGACAGGCGTTCAACGAGCCGCCCCATGCAATCCCTCCCCTTGACGGCCTTCGGAAAGACGCCTAGACTTTCGGCGTTTGCGCGTGTGACTCGACGGCAATTCCTGCGAGACTTGCGAGGCTCCTTATGACCTGGTGGTACTGGCTTCTGTTGGGATTGATTCTGGCCGGCGCGGAGATGATGGCGCCCGGCGGTTTTTATCTCCTGTTTTTCGGCATTGCGGCGCTGGCCGTCGGCGCGCTGGCCGGTTCCGGCGTCGTCGCAGCCGACTGGCTGCAGTGGCTGCTGTTCTCCGTGATCGCCGTCGTGTCGCTGCTTCTATTCCGGGGCCCTCTGCTCCGCATGAGCCAGGGACATAAATCTCATCCGGTGGACACGATGGTCGGCGAGACCGCCGTCCTGCTCGACAATGTGCCGCCCGGCCAGACCGGTAAGGCAGAACTGCGCGGTACGACGTGGAGCGCGCGAAATGCCGGCGCCGGCCACCTGGCGAAGGGACAGTCCGCGAAGGTGGACCGTGTCGACGGCCTGACCCTGTGGCTCAAACCCGAATAACGACTCTCAGCGAGGTGCACTGATGGAAGGTGGATTGATTGTTACCCTGTTTCTCGCATTCATCGTCGTCATCATTCTGCTCAAGACGGCTGTCGTGGTCCCGCAGCAGAGCGCCTACGTGGTGGAGCGGCTGGGGAAATTCAATTCCATACTCGACGCCGGCTTTCACATTCTGCTCCCCTTCATTGACTCGATCCATTATAAGCACTCCCTCAAGGAAACCGCCGTGGACATCCCGGAGCAGGTCTGCATCACGCGTGACAACGTCCAGGTCACCGTGGACGGCCTCTTGTACATGCGGGTGTTGAACCCCGAACGGGCGTCCTACGGCATCAACGACTACAAGTTCGCCCTCATGCAGTTGGCGCAGACGGCCTTGCGGAGCGAAATCGGCAAGATCGAGCTGGATAAGACGTTCGAAGCGCGCACCGCCATCAATGCGCAGGTCGTGAACGAACTCGACAAGGCTTCAGAACCGTGGGGCGTCAAGGTGCTCCGCTACGAGATCAAAAACATCACCCCGCCGCGCGACGTGCTGGCGGCGATGGAAAAGCAGATGCGGGCCGAGCGGGAAAAGCGGGCCGTGATTCTGACTTCCGAGGGCGAGCGTGACGCGGTCATTAACCAGGCCGAGGGCGACAAACAACAAGTCATCAAAGCCTCGGAAGCCAAGAAGCAGCAGCAGATCAACGAAGCGGAAGGCGCCGCCTCCGCGATTTTGGCCATCGCCACCGCGACCGCCGAAGGGCTCCGCAAGGTCGCCGAGACGATCCGCGTCCCGGGCGGTTCGGAAGCCGTCCAACTGCGCGTCGCTGAACAATACATCACGAAGTTCGGCGAACTGGCCAAGACCAGCAACACCGTCGTGCTGCCGGCCAATGTCGCGGACATCGGGTCCATGATCACGCTGGCGATGAGCATGATGGGCAAAAAATACGAGGCGCCGCCGGCCGGCAAATGACGCGCGTTTGACAGGCCGCGGCCCGTTCCCTACAATCACGTGCACACCGCATGAAAGACCGCGCCATCAAAGCGTTCGAGGAAAGCGCCGACGTCAAGCGGCGGTTCGTCCAGGAATACGCGGACAAAATCTCCCAGGCGGCGCAGCTTCTCACCCGCGCGCTGCGCGAGGGGCATAAAGTCCTGCTGTTTGGCAACGGCGGCAGCGCAACCGACGCCTCGCATATTGCCGCCGAGTTCGTCGGCCGCTACCACAAGGATCGCGCGCCGCTGCCGGCGATCGCCCTCGGCAGCGACATGGCGGCCATCACCTGTATCGGCAACGATTACGGCTACGATGAAATCTTCGCGCGCCAGGTCAAGGCCCACGGACAGAAGGGTGACATCGCCATCGCAATCAGCACCAGCGGCAACTCGCCCAACGTGCTCAAGGGCGTCGAGGCGGCGAAGGCCTGCGGCTTGACGACGATCGGCTGGACCGGCCACAAGGGCGGCAAGCTGGCCGGCCTCGTGGATCACGCGTTCGTCGTGCCATCCACCGTCACCGCCCGCATTCAGGAAAGCCATATGACGTTGGGCCACGTGCTCTGTGAATTGATCGAGGAAAATCTGTTTGGCAAAATCCAGTAAGAAAATCCGCCCCTCGAAGCTCCCCCGCACGGCACTGCCGCCGATTGACGTTTCCAAACTGAAGACCTATCCGCTGGACCGCCGGCACAGCAAGGTGAAGCTGTCGGACTTCGCCACGCCGTGGAAACGCGGTGAGTCTCTCCAGAAATTCCTGAAGAGCCTCCCTGACATCCTCGCCGCCACGACCCTGCGCGCCGTGGCCCAGGCCATCGCGCGGGCCTACAAACGCGGCAAACCGGTGATCGTCGGCCTGGGCGCGCACCCGACGAAAGTCGGCTTGAATCCGATTCTGGTGGATCTTGTCGAGCGGGGCATCGTCACCGCCGTGGCCATGAACGGCGCGGTCGTCATCCATGACTTCGAACTGGCGCTGATGGGACGCACGTCGGAGGACGTGGACGCCGAAATTGATTCCGGCCGCTTCGGCATGGCGGAGGAGACCGGCCGCATGCTGAACGACGCGATCACGCGCGGCGCGAAGGAAGGCTGGGGATTGGGCGAGGCGGTCGGCCACTATATCAACCGCTACCAGGGGCAATTTCCACACCGGCGCATCAGCCTGCTCGCCACCGGCGCGCGGCTCGGTGTCCCCGTCACCGTCCACGTCGCGCTGGGAACGGACATCATTCATATGCACCCCTCGGCCGACGGCGCCTCCATCGGCGCCACCTCGCTGCTCGACTTCAGAAAACTGGCCGCTGTTGTCGCGCACATGGAAGGCGGGGTCTATCTCAACGTGGGTTCCAACGTCATCATGCCCGAAGTGTTCTTGAAAACCGTCACGCTGGGGCGTAATCTGGGCCACGCCTTGATTGATATCACGACCGTGAATATGGATTTTCTCTCGCACTACCGGCCATTGACCAACGTGGTGAAGCGCCCGACGCAGAAAGGCGGCCACGGTTACTCGCTCATCGGCCACCACGAAATCATGGTGCCGCTGCTGGCCGCCGCTGTGTTGGAAGAGTTAGGAGCCTAACGACATGGCGCGACCGTCGCTCACCGAGACCGCTCCCGTCACTCTCGAACAATTACACGCGCATTGGTCCGATCTGAACGCCCGCTATTTCGGCGGCGCGCTGCCGTCAATCGAGATTGTCTGGAGCGCCCGCCTGACGTCGTCTGCCGGCATGTTCGTCAGCCACGCCGGGCCAAGGTCGCGGGAAGACGGACGCGAGGGCCGGGCTCGCCGGCTTATCCGCCTCTCCACGCCTCTCTTACAGCACCTGTCCGAGCGGGAGCTGCTCAGCACGCTGGCCCACGAGATGATTCACCAGTGGCAGTTCGACGTGCGCAAGCGGCGGCCCAACCACGGCCAGGATTTTCTAGACAAGATGGACGCGATGAACCGCGACGGCCTCAAGATCACGATCCACCACACACTGGATGAGGAAGTCAGCGCCTTCATGACCTACGCATGGCGCTGCCTCGAGTGCGGCCAGGATTACCAGCGGCAACGCCGGACGATCCGGCCGAAGGATCATCGTTGCGGCGCCTGCCGCGGCCTGCTCGGTGAAGTGCTGCCGGGAAAACTTTCACGCAAGCGGCGGCGCATCCACCCGCAGCACCGGGCCGCGCAATACCGGCCATCACCGTTCGTTCAATTGGAACTCCCCTTTACAGCGGCATGAGCCTGTGCCGACATGGCAAAATGGCTGCGGCAGATTGTCTTCGGCGACGTGGACGCGATGTTCGCATCCGCGGCAGCCGTGGCCGACCCCTCGCTGGCCGGCAAGCCGATCGCTGTCGGTGGCCCGCCGCCGCGCGGGATTATTGCCGCGGCAAGTTATGCCGTGCGGTCTTTCGGCGTCCACTCCGCCATGCCAACGGCCCACGCGCTCAAACTCTGCCCCAACCTGATTCTCGTTTCGCCTGATCGTCCCCTCTACCAGCGCCTGCACGAGCAGATGCAGCT
>JBGPNZ010000180.1:0-4900 GCA_041487795.1 Nitrospiraceae bacterium | reverse complement strand
TTACGCCTGGTGCCGGACAGCCTGGCGCCGATCGAGCGATTCAATCTGGTGAATGACTCTTGGGCCTCTGTGATGGCGGGGCTGATGTCCCTGAGCGAGTATTTGAACATGACAGCGCAATTTCGGGCCGATTGGGACAAAAACGTCTGGGCGGTCTTGATCGAATCGTTTCATCTGTTGCACCGGATCGTCGAGTCGAGCCATCGGCCGGCGCTGGAAGCCTTCGTGCGTGACCGTATCGGACCCGTGGTTGCCGAGCTGGGCTGGATACCGCGCGCAGGCGAGGATGAGCTGCGCCGGCAATTGCGCGGCGAGTTGTTTCGAGCGCTGGGCACGATCGGGAACGACCGGGCCGCGCAGACCAAAGCGGTCGAACTCTATGCCGCCTCTACAAAGAATCCTGCGTCCGTGGATCCCAACGTGCTGCCGGCGCTCATTGCGATCCTCGCCCACTCCGGTGACGAGACGAGGTACCAGGAATTCGCCGAGCGGTTCCGGACGGCCACGACGCCGCAGGAGGAACGGCGCTATCTCTATGCGCTGGCTGCGTTCAAGCCGGTTGATCTGTTGACGCGCACGCTGGCGAAGACGATCAACGGCGAATTCCGCACGCAGGATGCGCCGTTCATGGTCCGGCTGCTGCTCATGAGCGTCTACGGCCGGGAGGTGGCGTGGACATTCGTGAAAACGAACTGGGATACGATGGACCGGCTGTATCCCAAACAGGGGCTCCGGCGGATGTGTGAAGGCGTCATCGGCCTGGCGACGCCGGCGCTCGAACGGGACGTCAGGAAATTTTTCCGTGAGCGCAAGCTCGACCTCGGGGGGAAGACTTTGGAACAATATTTGGAGGAATTGCGCATTGTTGTTACACTGCGCGAACGGCAACACACCGCACTCGCACGGTATCTGAAGCCATTTGCCTGACGGCTGACTGCCGATCACGGGAGGTTGATGATGGAGACGACACCTAATGCTTCACTCGACGCCGCGCCCGATCCCGGCCACGAGCACCTTATCAAACAATTGGTCGTGGACATCGAGCACAACTCGCCGGCACAGGCGGCGCAACTGTTGATCGAGCAATCCGATCAAGTGATCGCCGAAGTTCTGCTTGCGCTGAACCATTCGGTGGCGCTCAAGACCCTGGCTCGCTTCAAGAAAGATCGCAAGAAAGCCATCCTGGCCGCGCTGCCCAGCCCCCGCAGCGAACAGTGGACGCTGAATCTCCATTACCCCATGAGCACGGTCGGCCGGCTGATGGAAAAGCCCGTCGGGCTGTTCGCGCCGGATGTGACCGTACGGCAGGCCGTGGAACAACTTCGGAAGATGGTGAAGGAGGCCTTTATTACGTATGGCTATGTGACGGATGCGCAGGGCAAGCTGCAGGGCGTCCTGGTCATGCGCGATGTGCTCCTGGCGAGCCCCTCGCAGCGCGTGTCCGAGATCATGCTGCGCGATCCGTTTTCCCTGACGCCGCGCATGGCGGTGCAGGACGCCGTCCGTGCCGTCTGGAACAAGCACTTTCCCGTGTATCCGGTCTGCGATGAGGAGGGAAAGCTGATCGGCCTCGCTCGCGGCTACGCCCTCTTCGAGGAGCAGAACACCAGAATCAGTGCCCAGGCCGGCGCAATGGTCGGCGTGGAAGAAGGCGACCGGCTGTCGACGCCCTGGTTCCGGAGCTTCAAATTCCGCCACCCCTGGTTGCAAATCAACCTGCTCACCGCATTTTTAGCGGCTGCCGTGGTCGGTACCTTCGAAGAGACGATTGGACAGGTAGTCGTGCTGGCGGCCTTTCTGCCGGTCTTGGCCGGGCAATCCGGCAACACGGGCTGTCAGGCGCTGGCAGTCGCCTTGCGCGGGCTCACGTTGGGCGATCTCAAAAAAGACAAGGAAAAGTTTTTGCTCACGAAGGAAGCCTGGCTGGGTTTTCTCAACGGCACGTTCGTCGGCGTGATCGCGGCGCTCGGCATGTACGCCTATGCAGCCTATCAGGATCATCCGCAGGCACTGATGTTGGCGCTGGTCGTCTTCCTCGCCATGATCGGCAGTTGCGTCATCAGCGGCATTTTCGGCGCGTTCGTGCCAATCACGCTGAAGAAATTCGGTTTCGATCCGGCGACTGCGTCGAGCATTTTCGTGACGACGGCGACGGACGTGGCGAGCATGGGGCTCTTTTTAAGCTTAGCCACGTGGCTTGTGCTGTGATGACAAGCTATTCGTGCCTCAGGACCGCCAAAGGCCGCTGGCCAAGGATGCGGAAGGTGCTGAGGAAGCCGACGACGAGGGAGAGCAGTACGGTCAGGATGAATCCGACAGCAAGCACATCGGGTTGAAGCGTCCAGGTCACATCCTCCAGGATAAATTTCAACACGGCCCACGAGAGCAGGCTTGCTAAGGCCGTTCCGATCAATCCCGCCGCGGCGCCGAGCAGCGCATACTCCACGGCAAACGACTGCGCAATAAGCCCGCGCGTGGCGCCGAGCGCCTTCAGCACGACGGATTCGTAGAGCCGCTGATAACGCGTGGCAGCCAGGGCTGCGGCCATGACGAGAGCCCCGGCCAGAATGCAAAAGACTGCAATAGCGCGGATGGCCAGAGCCAGCCGGTCCAGAATCCTCGCAAAACTATCCAATACGTCGCCGATGTTGATGGCGGTCACATTTGGGAACGCCGCAACCACCGCTTGCTGCAGCGGGACTTCCTGCTCCGACAGCACGCGCACGGTCGCCACGTAGGTAAACGGCGCGCCTTCCAGGGCGCCGGGTGAGAAGATCATGTAGAAATTCGTCGAGAAGTTGCCCCACTCCACCTTGCGAATGCTGCTGACTTCGGCCAAGACGATCGTGCCCTGAATTTCAAACTCGATCGTCGAGCCTAAATTCACACTCAGGTTTTTTGCCGCATCCTCCTCGATCGAGACCAGCGGCTTGCTGAACACCTGCCCGGGTTTCCACCATGCACCTTTGATGACGGTGTTGTCCTTCGGCAGGTCCTGCAGAAACGTCAGGACGTACTCACGGGTCAGGTACCAGTTTTTCCGGCGGTCCTGCTGCTTGTCCGAGGGACGCTCTGTTTCTTCCGCTGTCGCAACCGGCTGGCCGTTGATGGCGTGCAGGCGCGAGCGGACTAACGGCGTCGTCTCCGGAGACGGATCGTGTGTGCGTTCGCGGAGCAGGCGTAGGAGCGCCTCTTTCTGGTCCGGCTGGATATCAATGAAGAAAAACGAGGGCGAATCCACCGGCCGGCTCTCCCCGACCTGATTGACCAGCGTATGTTCCAGCAACGACACCGCGACGATCACCATCACGCCGATACCGACCGAAACCATGACGCCGACTGCCTGACTGCCGGGCCGATGCAGATTGCCGATTGCGTGGCGGACGGCAACCGAACGGGGGCCTGGGATTGTTTTGATCACTTGGACCAGCAGCCAGGCTGCAAGCGTGAGCAGGATGACGGCGACCGCCAGCGCGCTGACAAAGAGAAGACCGATCCGCCAGTTTCCTGCCTGCCAGATCGCCAGCCCCGCAAGGCCGGCCGCAATGCCGAATGCCGTCAGCATACGGACGCGGTCGGAGAAGCCGAACCGCTGCCGCCAGGTTCGCGCCGCCTCGACAGCCTGCACGTCGCGTCTGAAAATGCGCGCGGGACTGATCTCGCGGATACCGAGCAGCGGCCAGAGCGTGAAGAGCAGGGTTGTCAGAATGCCCAACGCGATCCCTTTCAGCATGGGCAGAATGGACGACAGGCTGAATGCGCCCGAGAAATCCAGTTGTGTCATAAGATCTGCGCCGAAGAGGCCGGTCACGAGCGGAGGCAGCGCGTGCTGCACGCCGGCGCCCAACGCCACGCCGGCCACACTCCCGATTGCGCCGAGCAGCAGCGCCTGCAACAGATACGTCCCGATCACCGTGCCTGACTCGGCCCCAACCGTTTTCAAGATTGCAATCGTCTGCAGCTTCTCGCGAATGAACGCGTGAATCGTCGTGGCGACGCCGATCCCGCCGATGAAGAGGGCCGTCAGACCGATCAAGCCAAGATAACGCGTGAGTTGGTCCAGAAACTGCTTAAGCTGCGGCTGCGCGTCGCGATAGCTCGTCACCCGGGCAGACTCCCCGGCAAGGCGGCCACGCAGTTCGTACAACAAAGGCTGCGCCGGCATGGTCAGAGGGAGTTTTACGAGATAGCGCTCGCGGACGCGGCTGCCCGGTTTGATCAACTCGGCGGCGGCCAGCCCCTCACGCGAGATCATCACGCGCGGTCCGAGGTTGAATGGCCCGGCCACCCGGTCCGGCTCCTTGCGCAGGACGCCGGTAATGATGAAAGTGGCCTCACCAACTTTGAACCGATCGCCGACGGCGAGACCGAGCCGGATCAGCAGGGATTGTTGGACGATGGCGCCATAGCAAGGCTCAGGTGCGGGGTGCGAGGCACGAGGCGCGAGGCATAGAGAGGAGGACAGAAGCTCCATGAGCGGATGGACTGGTTCAAACTGAAGATTGCCATAGAACGGATAACCGGGTTCGACGGCTTTCATCTCGACGATTTGCGTCTGGAGTATCGGCTTGCCGGTCGTGGCGGCGGCCATGCCCACCAGCTCGCTGATATGCAGGACGGCGATACCGCGATCAACCAATGACCGGAGCACCGCTTCCCCCTTCTCGCTCATGGGACGCGAGAGGCGGATTTCTATATCACCACCCATGAGGCCGCGCGCTTCGCGTGTGACGGCTCGCTCGACGTTGGCGGAGAACAGCGCGACGCCGACCAGCGCGCCGACGCCCAGCGCGATGCACACAAAGAAATAGAGAAAGTGCCGCCACGCCGCGCGCGTCTCCCGCCGGGCCATTGACAGCGCAAACCAGGTCATCGACCTTCCTCGGACAGAATGAGCGAG
>JBGPNZ010000179.1:0-4928 GCA_041487795.1 Nitrospiraceae bacterium | reverse complement strand
GGGATCGGAAGGGGCAAAGGCCGCCAACAAGGCGCTGTGGGAACTGCTGGAACCCTGGGACGGATTCGAACGTTGGCTGGAATGCGCGCGCAAGAGCGTCCGCTGTCAGAACGACGGGCAGTGCCTGCTGATAGATTACAAAGATTCGACCGGCTCGATCAACGCCCACGACCACCTCTACGGCCACGCCGCCTACACGCGCATGAACGCAATGCTGTTCAATGCGGGCGAGATTGTCCGGACGCTGTATCCCTAACCCCTCGATTCCTCCTGCCTCGAAAGGAGGGAGTACCATGAATGCCGCGATGCACACCGAACATCATCACCATGACCATCACGAAAGCCCGTCACTCAATCAACTGGCTGTGTCCGCCACAGTTCATTGCCTGATCGGTTGCGGGATCGGGGAAGTCCTGGGCATGGTCATCGCCACGGCGCTGGGATGGGATACAACGGCCTCGATCGTCCTGGCCGTCCTGCTGGCCTTCGTCTTCGGCTACGCCTTCACTCTGTTTCCCCTCGTGAAGGACGGCATGGCGTTCGCGACGGCGGCGTTCATCGCTTTTGCGTCCGACACCGTGTCAGTCGCGGTCATGGAAGTTGCGGATAACGCCGTCATGCTGCTGATCCCCGGTGCGATGGACGCGGGACTGGCTGATCCGTTGTTCTGGGGAAGCCTCACGGCCTCGCTGGCCGTCGCGTTCGTCGCAGCCGTGCCGGTCAATCGGTGGCTCATCGCGCTGGGTCGTGGCCATGCGGTAGTCCATGCCCACCACCAGCATCATTGAACGCGTCCGGGAAGCTGTTCGTCATGTCGAAGAGAGCCCTCATGTCGTTGATGAGAGTTGCGGTCGGGCTGACGCTGGCCCTGGCCGCGGTGTCCTGCGCGCAGATAGAGCAACGGGACAAGCGCTTTTATTACCGCGCCCTCTGGAACTTCGCGCTACGTGAAAACTTGAAGGAACTCGATGTCGAGTTTAACGGCGTCGACTTCGGGCATTCGAATCTGTACGAAAACCTTCTCCTGACCGGCGCAAGAGATGTGCCGGCGATCGAGGAGAAGGCCAGGAAGGAGACGCTTCAGTTCATCTACTCCAGGCCAGTCCTAAACCCCAATGAGGAAGCAATCGCGCCAACTTATATGAAATTGGCGTGGAAGGCTCAGAACACTTTCGATGAAGCGCATGCGCTTCATCGGTCGACATATGACATCTATGTCTCTGATCTCGCAGATAAAGACACCGCCATCCGCAAAGTGCTGGCGTTTTATCAGGACAGTGAATATGCGATTACGGCTACACGGCTGGATCATCAACGCTTGGATGCCTTTCCCTACTCGAAATCCTTCCGCCGGAAGTTCCCGCTCTTCAACGCCACGATTTGGGCCTATCACTACCTGCAAGTTGTCGTGTACGACGTATTAGCCGCGGCCCCAGATCTGCCAGCAAAACAGAAAGCCGTGGAACCTATCCTACGCACCTATCACGGCTATCTCGACACGCCACCGGTCGCATGGACCTTTATGCCTATGACAGGGGAATTGAGCCCAAAGTTCGCAATCGAGTATCCCGAGATTGTCAACATCTTCGATAACCTCCACATGATGCATGACACCATTAGTGACATCCTCACCACAGACCTCTTGCCCACGTGGGAGGAGAAACGCAAGGAAATCTACCGCATCACCCAGGCGTACTACTGGGCCAGCGCTGATACCACGAATCCCTTCATCGTTCGTGAGGGACAACCGCACCACTCTGGCTCGACGCCGGCGAGAGAACCCGGAGCGCCCAGTGGACACTCCGGGCACTAAAGAGGAACTAGTGGAACAGAACACGGTCAGGATAACCGTATTCTTGCTTCTCATAGCACCGACCTTCGCCTGGGCGCTGGACCACGACAATCTGGATCCCAACCGGCCCATCGCGATGGAGGATGCCTATGCCATTCCCAAGGGTGAGATCGGGCTTGAGAGCGGCGTGCGAGTGAATGATCGGCGGGAAGGCCGGACTCGCGTCGTGTTTCAACCACAGATCATCTACGGCGCATTTAACAACACGCAGATCGAAATCCAAGGCGACTTGTTTACTGACCCCGCTTCGCTGGTAGGCGCGAACAAATCCGGCGATCTCCACTTGGGCGTGCTGTACAACTTCAACACGGAGACGCTCAACCTTCCAGCATTCGCTGCACGAGTAGAATTGGACTTGCCGACAGGCGTGGACTCACAGGGCGTGGATACGCAACTCACCGGCATCATGACGCGGTCATTCGGCCGGTGGCGCGCTCATCTCAATGCCGGATACACGTTTCTGGGTTCGCCTCAGGGCCAGGAACGAAATGGAACCTATCGCGTGATAGCAGCCGTCAGTTATCCGCTGGGGTATCCGACGAGGTTTCGGGACACATTGATTATGGATGTCTATACACGGCAGTCCGATCTTAAAGGACAGCGGAACAACACGGGCGTCGAGATTGGCCTGCGTCACCAGCTTACTTCGCGTATCGTTCTTGACAGCGGCATCGGGACAGAGTTTGTTGGGCCATCTGATCGCTCGGCTCTCTTTGGGACGGTTGGACTCTCCGTGGGCTTTTAGCATGGCCTAGATCTTTACTGTCCGTGAGCTCATTGTAGCGTTTCTACTCCTCCCGAACGTTTGCGTCTGCCCCATTTCGCCACCGCGTTAAATCCTCTCTCCGTATCTAGCCTAGAGCACTTTCATAAAAGTGCTTATATTTCCGCCTGTTTTACGCATAATCATTGGATGGCATTTGTCTTGCGAACTTCAAGAGACGGGTTCACCGGGTGAAATCCCTAATGATTAAGGGATCGCGCGACTTTCTAACAGAGGAGGATTCCATGCTGAAGGTAAGATTGGTTACTGCGTTGATGGTTCTCGGTTTATTGTTTGCCATGCAAAGCTTCGCTGAGACGTCTGTTCAGAGCCTGATTAGCAAAAGCGATCATGAGGGACTGGCGAATTACTATGTTCAACAGGCTCAGGAACTCAAAGAAAAGGCGAAGCACTGGGAGTTCACGGCTGAGTTCTATGAGAAACACGCGGATCCCAAAGCGAAGGCTGATTCAGCTCAGCATGCAGCTCACTGCCGGGCCATCGCGCAGAGCTATCGGAAGGCGGCTGAGGAGGCTGAAGCCTTGATTGGTGAACATCGCGCAATGCGTCCATCCCTGAGACGGTAGGCGGTGCGAGATTCCGACACAACGAGGTGTTACATGACGAAGCGTTCCGGTTTGTTCGGAGTTCTCCTGTGCCTGCTGATGTTTTTTTCTGGCTGTACCATGACCACACCAGCGCCAGGATCAGCAGATGCTGCGTCTCAGCGCCAGCCCGAGCAGGAACGACAGATCGAGATTGCGATCCGAGACCATGCGTACGTGATGATCAAGCCCACCCCGATACGAATAGGGACACCAACGGTCATCACGCTTCGCAATGAGGACAACGTCCAGCATGGCTTCATTTCCCCGATGCTAGGTGGGTTGCTCGTGCGCGTGGAAGGCGAAGGGATCACCGCGTGGGGAAAGGACGTGGAAGGATTCCATGTGGACCCCGGTAAGACCCTCACCATTCGCTTCACTCCCGAACGACTGGGGACCCTTCCCTTCCAGTGCGATATTCACCGGGAAATGAAAGAAGGGGAACTCTTGTATCTGGATATCCGTCCGAGCCGACACCGGTGACCTTTTTTAGCAGCCGCTATTCGCCTTCGATGGGTGAGGGAAATGGGGACATTCTGCATTTGCAGAAATGCAGAATGTCCCCATTAATTTTCTCAGCTTTCCATCATTTCGAGTCGGGAGTCGAACTCATGGCCGCACCGAGTGCAGCGGATGCAGTCGCGTTCGGCCATGACTTCTTCAGTCCTCATGCCCATGCCCCCGCAGTTGGGGCAGCGCACCAGATGGCGTTGCTGCTCGTCCAAAGTCTCGTAGCGTGTGCCACGAAGGCAATAGACCGGCTGTCCATCGAGTTCCCACTGGCGGCCAGCGCGGTCCACTTCCGGCAGCACGACGTAGTGGTGGTTGGCATACTCTTGCCGCGCCTCCGGTGTCGCGAGTCCATTATGAATCAATTTTCCGGTCTGCGCGTCGTAGAGCGCGTCGCCCTTCACGATGACTTTGGTGGGTCCCATAGATCACCTCCGGACTCATCTCCTAACCTTTCCGGCCTCGACATCGGCGGGTAGCTTGAACCCCTGAGCACTCGGTTTGCAAGAGGGAGCGAGATTGCAGGAGGGCCACACGAAGCTGAAGGAGTGAGGCCGCTAGAAGCCCAGTTCCTTTTCGAGGTCAGCCTTTCCTTTTTTGAATTTCTTCTGGTCCGCCTCACTTTTTTCTATGGTGATCGCACCTTTCATTTTCTCGGCTGCCTTCTCCATGGCACGTGCGGACTCCTCGCTCTTCTTATCCAGTTGCGCCATCTTCTCCTTGGCCTTGGAAGAACCGGCAAACTCATAATAGGCCTTCGCATTCATCTGGGTGAACATCGGGTCGGCGCGCTTCAGAATGGTATCGCCCCGCTGCTCGGCCCGAGCCCTGGCCGGTTGGTCGCCGTTCGAAAGAAATTTCATCCAGTCCGAGGCCTTCCTCAGTTTCTCCAGAGAATGCATGGTGGCCGTCCCGACGTCCGCCGAGCTGCCGGACAGACCCTGGGCATCCTTCTCCTCCGCCTTCATCAATCGGTCGGCATTGGCCGAAGCGATTTTCTGGAGCTCCTGGCGATAGGACGCAGGCGAGGCATAGGGTTTCTGCTCGCCCGTCTTGGGATCGCGTGGCCCATGGCGACTCCCGTCCACCTCCCAGGCCGTCTTGAAAAACGCCAGGTTGTCCGATTTGGCATGAGCGGCCTTCAGCATCACGCGGTTGGCCTCGTTGTAGTCTCCGCTGGCCTCAAGCCACGCGAAGG
>JBGPNZ010000178.1:0-4929 GCA_041487795.1 Nitrospiraceae bacterium | reverse complement strand
TGCGCTTTTACTCCCGCATCAAGACCGTGACCGCGCGCTGGCGCGAAGGCGTGAAACCGGCAGCGAACTTCGGCATGCCGACGATGAAGTGACGAAAGCGCGTGAGCGCTTTCGTCATCCGTGCTGCTACAATCGGGCGCGCGCCGCCCGAGCCCCCGCCCGTCCTCGACTTCTACGACCGCCACCCGATCAACGAGGCGCAGGGGCTCGAAGCCCTGCGCCGGCGCGGCCGAGATCTCCGCGCTCTCGTCCCCGAGGACCTCTGCTGTACCGTGTCCCGGAGAACCGATAAGGGCCTTTATGTCGGCTACCCCCTGGGGCCTTATGTGGAATCGGCCGTTAATGCGGACTAGCCGCCACCAATGATACGGTTTTGCTGCTGGCTAATGGTCTTGCCGGGAACGCGTCCATTAAGGACGGGAGCGGGGAAGCAGGGGTTCTGGAGCGGGCGGTCTACGAGGTGATGAGGAATTTGGCCGTGAAGGTGGTCGAGGATGGTGAGGGAGCCACCAAGGTGGCGGAGATTCAGGTCCATGGGGCCAGGTCTCGCGCGGAGGCCGAGAAGGTGGGGTTGGCCGTGGCCAACTCGCAGCTGGTCAAGACCGCTTTCTTCGGGGCGGATCCGAATTTTGGTCGGATTCCGGCCGCGATAGGCTATTCGGGCGTGCCGGTCAGGCCGGGGAGGGTCAGTCTCTCCTTCGATGGAGTGGTCGTGGCGCGGGGAGGCGTGGGCATTCGGTCGAGCGAGCGCAAGGCCGCGCGGGTCTTGGCGCGGCCCAAATTCAGCGTGAGGATTCACCTCGGCCAGGGCAAGGAATCCGCGTCGGTCTGGACCTCCGATTTGAGCCACGACTACGTCCGCATCAACTCGGCCTACCGGACGTAGGTACAAAGGGAAATGTCCATCGCTGCCCTAAAACCACGGCGCAATACGTTCACTTGCATTTCCTGCAACCTTAGATATATACTATGATACCAGTGTGCGTCCGTAACGTCGGGACATCACGACGCCTCGGCTCAGCACGCTGATCACATGCTCTGACAGGCCGGTTCGGCCGTGGAAGGGGATGGACATGGTCACCAGATACCCCCTGGCGATGCTTGCTTGCGCGCTTTTCGCCATCATGACCACGGGCGTCGACGCTCAATACGGGTCTTTGCCAAAGCGCGGCATTTACGTCGTCGATTCAGGTGGACGGCCGAGCGCAGCACTTGAGATAGGAGCCAGTCTCGAGACCGGCGTGCGCGGACTGCAACCCAAACGCATGTACGAATTCGAGGTCACGCTGGCGGACAAGCGCGTGAGCTATGCACGCCTGATGTCAGACGCTCGTGGCAACATCGCTCCCTTTGTCCTTTGGTTCCAAAGCGGCGTCATCGGCTGCTCGGTCGAAAGCCTGAAGACAGGTCAGTATTACCCCATCGCGTTCCGCGATTTCGATGAAGCAGAGCGCTCGCTCAAGGGGCAGAAATTAACGCTCACTGTTCGCGAGGCCGGACCGCCGCGCCGCACGGGAACACAGGCCCCGGCGGCGCCGGCCGCTGCCTCACGTCCGGTCGCGCAACTTGTCGTGCCCATGGTCCCGCGTCGCTCGCCGATGGTGTTTCCTGCGGACAAGGACGGATGTCTTCTCAACAGCGCCGAGGCAGCGTCGCGCGACATGTTTGTCAGCGGCCGCAACTTTGCGCCGGGCGAACGCGTGGAACTCTCGGTTGTGCCCAACCAGCGCCAATGGCGCGTGGGCGATGCGATCAACGATGTGAGCGGCGTTTCCGGCGCGGCCAAGCCGACAATCGTCCGCGCCGACACCAGAGGACGCTTCACCGCCAAGGTGTGGGACCAGCAGCTCCAGCGGCGCGGCGCGTACGACATCGCCGCCCGCCGACTGGATCG
Source organism: Nitrospiraceae bacterium (assembly GCA_041487795.1). Taxonomy (GTDB): domain Bacteria; phylum Nitrospirota; class Nitrospiria; order Nitrospirales; family Nitrospiraceae; genus 2-02-FULL-62-14. Next base: position 3,035 of record JBGPNZ010000178.1, on the reverse strand, counting down.
GGGAACGCTTGTGCAGGGACTGCGGACGATTCGTGCGGTCGACGTGGTGTCGTACGCGCACGACACGGCCTATATCCTGTTCCTCTATTACCCGCCGGGCAGCTCGCTGATGGACATAGCCGGCCGGCCGCTTGTACATTTTCCTTATTATCAATTCGCCGATTCCTTCGCCGACACCAATGACGACGTATGGGGGGCAGTTGATCCGACCTATGTGCTGGTGGGACATACCGGGGGAACTTATGCGGCGTATTACGTCGTCAACCACCACACCGTCGCGCAATGGGGGAGTACCACCGCACTGACCGACGTTTCCGGCGGCATCGAGATCGTGCCGGTGAAGGCGGGATGCGTGAACGGCACCGACACGATCATCTGGTACGCGCCGTTGACGGTCGGCAGCTACGACGTGGTCGTGAATTTCGGCTCGACCGCCGCGATATCGGTGGGCACCTTCACCGACGACTTCAACTATGACAGCGCGATCGATTTTCTCGACGGTGCCGTGCAGATCGGCTTCCGGGTCGCGCCCGACCCTTACAGCCTCGGCCCGACGCCCCTTGGCCAAGCGTCGTATAGCTTCGACGATGCGCTTTTCCTGTCGAACAGCGTCTCCACCTACGAAGGCGGCGCCGCGGGATCGGCCAATGTCGATCTGCGCGCGGTGGTCCGCTACCCGGCCACCGCCGCGGGAACGAACACGCCGGTCGCGGCGGGAACGCACCCGATCTTCATTATGCAGCACGGCAACCACAGCTTCTGCAATGTCTTCGCGGCGTCGCACGCCGCCTGTCCGGTCGCGCAACGCAAGCTCAATCACATGGGCTACATGCATCTGCTCGATGCCCTGGCCAGCCGCGGGATCATCGCGGTGTCGATCGACGCCTACGATCTGACGGGCGTGGCTATCCAGTGGATACCCGAGCGCGGCGACCTGATCCTCAAGCATCTCGAGTTCTGGTCGCATCTCCACAATGCCGCCGACTATCCAAGCTATACTGATCCATTCGGCGGGCTGTTCGCCGGCCGTGTCGATCTGTCGAAAATCTCGGTATCCGGCCATTCTCGCGGCGGAGAGGCGTCCGTCTCGTCCTATGTGCGGAATTTTCTGCGTCCGCCGGCCCAACAGTTTTCCATCGGCTCGGTCTCTTCGATCGCGCCCGTGGATGGGCAAAGCTATGTGCTCGGCGACGTTCCCTATTTCGTTATTCTCCCCGCATCGGATTGCGACGTCTCAAGCCTCAGCGGCGCCCGCATCTATGATCGCGCGGGCACGGCGTCCGACCTGACCGTCAAGAGCGGCATCGACGTCTACGGGGCCAACCATAGCTTCTTCAACACGGTCTGGGCTGCCGATGGAGACGAATGCGGCGGGCCGGGCCGCAACGACTACATCCCGGCCGCCGATCAGCAGAAGATCGGCGAAGCCTATCTGGCCGCGTTTGTGCGCAGCCAGCTTCTCGGCGAGGACGTCTACGAGGATATGCTGCGCGGCCGGATGACTTTCCCTTCGACGGCGGGCCGCAAGATCTACGGCTTCCGCCACGAGAAGAATCATTCGAAGCTCGACGCCGGGACTGGGTCGGGCACGGTTTCCGGCGCGACGCAAGCCGTCGTCCCCAATCCTTCGGTGCATCAGACGCAAGCCGTGCGGCTCGGCTGGAACGCGAGCGGCCAGACCTACACCTACTCCATCGCCCCGACGGACGTTTCGGGATTCGAGGTTCTATCCTTCCGGGTCGCGCAGACCAATGCTGCCGTCAACCCGACGACCGGTCAGGAGTTCCAGGTGCGGCTGACCGGCGGCGGCAATAACCGCCTGACATATACGGGTCTCTTCGACCGCATTCCCAAGCCCTACGATCGAGGTTGGGGGCCGAGCAATCAGAACGTCATGACCACCGTCAGGATTCCGCTGCATTCGTTCATCATGAACAATTCCAATGTCGCCCTGACGGCGATCGACAAGGTGGAATTCATCTTCGCAAACCCGAACCAAGGGGAGATCTACATTGATGATGTCGAATTTTCGCGCTAGGTTCTTTTCGTCCCAAACCCTATCGCGGGCAGCGGTCCTTGCGACGGCTCTCGCCGCCGTGAGCGGCGCGTGGGCGTCCGACGCCCCGGCCCCGGCGGTTCCTCCATCGGCAGGCACCTCGCAGCAGAAAGCGGCCAAGCCAGTGCCGGCAGCCCAACGGGTCAAGATCGCCAATGTCTCCGTTCGGGCGATGGCGACCACGGATCCCATGATCACCACGCTGATCGCCGAATCCGACAGATCAGCGTTGCGCAGTCCCGTTCTGGTCTCGGTGCAAGTCGCCGACGCGTTCACCAACCTGGAGCGGAGCGCGTCGCCGGTCATCGTCATCAATGGACAAACGATCGGCGATTCCTTTGTTCCTTTCAAGGAGCGCAATCGTGTTGTGGCGATCGTGCGCGACGGCACGCGCCTAGAGCAAACCATGCGCGTCCAGGTCGGTTGGCTTGGCGATTTCGAACGAACCCTCAGCGAGCCAGTTCAAGCGCAGCTGGCGCGGTAGGCCGGCACGCCGCCGATCGCGCCGCCGCCCCTGAGGGCCCGGGGGTCCCTCTAGCAGACGCCATCACCGACTCCGCCACGCCTCAGGTCCCCGAGCTCCGTGGCGACCCTCCCGACAAACCCCGCTACTGGGCGTGGGCCGACCTGATGCGGCGCGGCTTCGACCTCGACGTGCTCGCCTGCCCTCGCTGTGGCGGCCGCATGCGCCTGCTCGCGACGATCGAGGATCCCCAGGTCATCCGCAAAATAGTCGCGCACCTCGGGCTCCCGACCGAGGTCCCCGTCCTCAGCTCACCCCGGTCCCCTCCGGCTCGCGCCGCTGACCTCGTTGCCGACATGCCTGCCTGACCGCGCTCCTCAGCGCCTGCCACGCTCAGATGCCACACCCACGCCCGTGGCCCGTCCATCTGGAGGCCCGGCCCATCCTTTGCAGGCTTTCGCCCTCCCTCGTCGTCAACTTTTCTTCTTGACAGGCTCTTCATCCGCGCTATACCGT
>JBGPNZ010000177.1:0-4973 GCA_041487795.1 Nitrospiraceae bacterium | reverse complement strand
GAGACACGCATCTGGGTCGCCAGGACACGACCCATCAGGGGACCGCGGAGCTGCGCTATGCGGTCAGCGAGGCGGCCGGCGTCACGCTGGGCGTTCAGCAGACACAACGCACTTCCAGCTTCGCAGTCAGAAGCTTCAACGAAACGAATACGTCGTTGGGAATCCAGTACCGATTTTGACATCCAATCATCCTCCCGTTGAGCATCCCGGAATATTCTGCAGGCATTCATCGCGTCGTCGAGACAGCACATCTCTTACTCCCCCGCTCGTTAGGGGATGCTCCGACGTACTGAACGTTGACATTACTGAGAGAGCAGGGCATAGTCGCGACCCACAGGCTGGCTCCCCGGGAGGCGTATAACCTTGAAGGGGACGTCGTACATCAGTTTCCCTTCACTTCTCTCTCCCAAGTCTATAGTGTTGATCCAATCGTGTGTTGATAAGTCTCCTCATGTCCAGCAGAGCTACCTGTCGATGGCAGGCAACCTCATGCAGTTCAAGAGCAATAAGGAGATGGCTATGCTGATCAGTCTGCTGCACCTCATGAAATGGTTCACCGTGCAAACGGCGTGCATCATGCTCGTCGTGCTTGCCGTGGTTTCAGCGAGCTATGCTCAAACCCCGCGCATTCAAGGGCAGGGCTCCGCCGCTTCCGGCATGGGGAACGCCTTTGCCGCACAGGCGGATGACCCATCCGCGCTGCACTACAACCCCGCCGGCATGACCCAGTTGCGCGGCGTACAGAATATGTTTGGTCTCCTCCTCGTCGGCGGCACCACGGAGTTCCGAAACGCGGCCGGAGTGACGACATCGGGCGACCGGGGCGGCTCCGTGGCATGGCCCTCGCCGGCCCATTTTTACCTGACCGCCAATTTGAAGGATATCGGCTTCTCCGCGCTTGGCGATATGACGGTGGGCATCGGCGTGACCAATCCCTTCGGCTCGCTCACGCGATATCCCCAGACCGCTCCGTTCAGTGCCTCGCCGGCCTACTTTCAGACCCTTCCACTGATTGATATCAAGCCGACGATTGCTTACAAGCTCAACGACCAGTTGTCGTTCGGCCTCGGCGCGGACATCTACACCTTTTCCAGCATGTTCGGAGAAGGACAGGCCGAGCAAAAAGCCCAGGTAGGGCTGGCCAATGTCGAGCTCAACGGCAGCGACACCGCCGCAGGGTTCAATGTGAGCATGATGTATACCCCCCTTCGGAACGCCGACGGCAAACCGCTGGCGAATATCGGATTGGTGTATCGCTCGCAAGCCACCCTGCACCTCACGGGAGAACAGCGCATCAACGGAGCGTTGACGGCGGACGCATCTGCGACGCTGGTGCTGCCATACATCTACACAGTCGGCATCGGCATCTGGCCGGTCCGTGACAAGGAACGTGAATGGAAGCTGGAGATGGATGTGGACTATGTCGGCTGGAAGGCCAACCGGAATCTGGACGTGCGTCTGTCCAACAACACGACCATTCTCAATCCCCAACAATGGAACAGTTCCTATACGGTCATGATCGGGACCGAATACAAATGGTTGAACCCCGAACGCATGCCGGACTGGGAAATCGCGCTTCGGGCCGGGTATATGAACCAGCAAACCCAGATGCCCGATGCGACGTTCAGTCCGACCGTCCCATCGGCCAATACGCACACCCCATCATTGGGGGCGGGGTTCCTGTGCAAGGAGAATGGCTCGTTTTTTGGTCTGAAATGCGGTGGCATCGGCATTGGTGCCGTCAAAGTGAAATCCATCGGACTCGATCTGGTGTACCAGACTGTCTATTACGAAAACCGGACGGTGGCCGGCCATGCGACGAATCCGGCTGTCAACGGAAGCTACCAGACGACCATTCATGCCGGCGGGGTGTCACTACGGCTGAATTTCTAGCAGGGGAAGGCAACGCCCTATGAACGCATCGGGGTGTGTGCCGTCGGAACGGGGCACGTTCCTCCCGGCAGCGAGTCTGCTGCTTGGCCTCGGCACCGCGCTCTTCGTATCGGCCGGCTGCACGACGCTCAAGAATGTCCCGACCACCCATATCGTGATGATCAATGGACGGGGCAGCCCCGTGGATCCAACCGGGAACATGTTCTGCCGCGAGGAGCCCCAACTATGCGCCGACGAATCCGGACAAGGAACCCACCTGAAAGTGGGAAGGGATTATCCCGACATTGACCGGAAGCCCTATGCGGAATATCTCGGCCGGCTGTTGACGGACCTCGAGCAGCACGCCACAAAACGAGGCGGGAAACGACGGGTCCTGATATTCATCCACGGAGGACTCAACACGCAGACCGGGACGGTCGAGCGGGCGCTTGACCTCATGAAGGTGATTCCCAAAGAGGAGTACTACCCGATCTTCATCAACTGGCAGTCGTCGCTCTTCTCCAGCTATTTCGATCACCTCCTCTACGTCCGGCAGGGCGAATCATGGGACGGCTGGGGGCTGGTCGCGACCCCCGTGTTTGTCCCTGTGTACTTTGCTGCCGACGTGGTGCGCGCAATCACCCGCGCCCCGATCGTCTGGTACTTCCTGGCCCAGAATTTCGTGAAGTCAGCCGGGACCACGGACGCGGCGGTGGAAGCCGACAAGATTGCGAAGGAGTTGGAGCAGGAATACCTGAAGAACCCGTCAGGCAACGTCCTGAAGATGGCGCATGATCCAATAGACCGGCGGGAGAGCTGGGATGCCACCCTCTCGCACACCACATCCGCGATGACCATTCCCACCAAGCTCATCGGCTCAATGTTCATTGACGCCTTCGGCAAGAGCGCGTGGGAGATCATGCTACGCCGCACGCACATGCTCTATCACACGGAGCGCGAATTCTTCGAAAGCCAGAAGGTCGCCGTCGACGAGGGCAAGCCTGAAATGCCTACTGCGCACATCAAGCCCGACGGCGCGCTGGCGGTATTTCTGCGGCGACTCCAGGACATGGTGGATCAACATGGCGGCCCTGAGGCATGGGACATCACGCTCGTCGGCCACAGCATGGGCACGATCGTGCTCAATCAGATGATCCGTGAATTCGGATTGAAGACCGTGACGAGTTCCGACGGAAAGAGTTCGACGACCGGGGTTGCGTTGCCGTTCAACCGGATTGTGTATATGGCCGGCGCGGCGACAGTGCGGGATTATCAGGACAGCCTGTTCCCGTACCTGCGCGAGAACCAGAACACCAGGATGTATCACCTTGTCCTGCATCCGAAAGCCGAGGTGCGCGAGCGGTTCGATCCCGGCATTCCTTATGTGGACCTCCCGCCGCGCGGCTCGCTGCTAGCGTGGGTGGACGATTTTTTGTCCGCCCCGGAGACCCCGTTGGACCGGACCGTCGGGCGGTTCGAGAACCTGCTTTCCGCCGTCCACAACACGCCGGACGAATTGCTAGGCCGGGTGCACATCAAAGCCTTCGGAGCGGGCCGGGACGTGAGAGCCCCTCAGAAACACGGCGACTTTACCGAGCACCTGAAATTTTGGAAATCCGAATGCTGGTGGAGCCCGGGCGCGGACTATCCGCCTGACTGCTACGGTCATTGACTCACCCGTACCGGCAGAAGAGCTAGGGGCGTGATGCAACCGGACAACGCACACAGAAAACGCATCGGCATCCTGGTCATCCACGGGGTCGGCGAGCAGACGCGGTTCGAATATCTCGAAGCCATCGCCGGCAATCTTTTCAAGGCGCTCAGCCAGGAGCCGGTGCGAAAACCGCAGATCCAGATCCGGCGTGGCGACCAGGTCCCGCTGCACGCGCCGACCGAAAGCTGGCGGAGCGCCCCAGCCATCGTCAGTTGGTGGTCACAGGACACGCATCGCTGGATCGACGCGCACTTGCATGAAGTCACCTGGGCCGATTTGGATTTGTCCGACAGTGTGCCGAACTGGCTGCGCCTGGTGGGATGGGGCCTGGCCATGCCGGGCATCAAGCTGGTGGATTCAACCAGGACCTTTCAGGCGCGGCAGCAGCACGTCTGCCTGCCGATCCGCTTGAGTTCCGGCCGGCGGTTCTTCGTGCGGCTCGGGCTCTTCGGCGTCTCGCTGTTATTTTTCCTCATGCTGACCTCCATCAACATGTTCTCCTGGGTCCTGCGACGTCTCTCCATCACATTCACGCCCATCGAGCACGCGCGCGGCATCATTTATGACTATCTGGGCGACGTGAAGCTGTATCAAGATTGGACGGTTCGAGACGACGGGCTCGAAGCGCTGGGAGAGAAATCGCGCGCGGCCATCCAGCGACGCGCCGTGCGCGCGCTGGCGGCCATGGCCGAAGAGGTCCAGCACAAACGGCTGGATGAGTATTACGTCTTCGCGCACAGCCTGGGCACCGTGATCGCCTTCAATGCGCTTATGGAACTCGGCGTCACCCTGCCCAACTATTTCAGCGAAGAGGAATGGACGGTGTTGCCGGTCGCCTTGAAAACCCAGGCCGGCTACGACGCGCCGGACCCGCAGAAGCCGCGCCGGCCCTACTGGCTCGGAAAACGTGACGCCATCGACCGCGCGGCGCTCTTCGCGGGGCTCAAGGGAGTGCTCACTATGGGAAGCCCCTTGGACAAGTTCGCCGCCATGTGGCCGGCCATCGTGCCGGTCAACCGCGAGGCGCTGGCGCACCCCGTGCCCTGGATCAACGTGGCCGACCGGCAGGACATCGTGGCCGGCAACGAGATTAACCTTTTACGGTCTTGCGATGGAGTGAAGACTGACCCGCAAGACGTGGCCGGGCTTCGCCTGTCCAATTACCCCTGGGCCGACCGGTGGACTCCCTTCACGGCCCATACCTCGTATTGGACCGCGAAGTTCCCGCCGAACAATCCATTTGATCGCCTCATAGGTTGGATGACAGGACATCATCATCACGAGCGGCTCATGAACCGTCTGATTCCCTGGCTGGAGACTGGTGATGTAGGGAGATTTGCCCAACCGCGCAACCGCATGTGGGCTTGGGTGTGCGCTCTGGTGTATG
>JBGPNZ010000176.1:0-4984 GCA_041487795.1 Nitrospiraceae bacterium | reverse complement strand
TTCGCTCTCCGTTCGATGGTTCAGCAACCGCTTGACGGACGCTTTCAACTCGGCCATCCGGACCGGCTTGTCGAAATAGGCCGAGATGCCAAATCGCTGCGATGTCTCTCTGACGCTGGGATCGCCGAACGCCGTGATGAGGACGATCGGACAGGTCGGCATGACGATGCGCAGACGGCCGATATACCCGAGCCCTCCCCCCGGCATCCGCAGATCGGTCAGAATGAGACTGGGCGCCGTTTCCCGGGCCCGCTCGATGGCCTCGTTCCCGTCCCCGGCTTCGACGATCCGGCACCCTAAATCCCCAAGCTCGTCGCAGAGCAGGCTGCGCATCTCTTTGTCGTCCTCCGCCACCAGCAACACCGGTTGCCCCCCTGTCATCACAGATCACCACCCCGTTCAACATCCAACTGAACATTGGCTTATGCAACTGTCGTGCTGAACGCGACCGGCATCCGGGACTCCACGAGCGGCTTATTTTTCGAGGTTTTCGAGAATATGCCCAGTAGGTCTGACGCCAAAAGCCACACCTGAGGAAGGAGGCCCCGGCGCAAGATACCCCACTAGGAAACAGAGCTGGTAGCTGATAGCGAGTAGCTAGTAGTGGGAAGCTGGCGGCTATGAGCTATTGGCTGCTAGCTATTTGCTAGCTGGAAGCGTGATCGTGAAGGTAGTGCCTTTCCCCAGTTCGCTGTCCACGGCAATTGAACCGCCATGTTCCTGAATAATCCCATGCACGACGGTCAGGCCGAGCCCGGTTCCCTGGCCCGCTTCCTTGGTCGTAAAGAACGGATGGAAGATCTTCGGGAGATCCTCCTTCGGAATGCCGTGTCCCGTATCGGCCACGGTAGCCTTCACATGACTGTTGACCTGCTCCAGCGAAATGCGCAGCGTGCCCCCGTCCGGCATGGCATGAATCGCATTGATGAAGAGATTCAGAAACACCTGGCTCATCTGGTCCGGATCGGCATGGACAGAGACCGGATGCAGCAGGGTTTCATAGCGGCTCTCGACGCGCACCCGCGTCCGCCGGATGCGCTCCTGCAGGACTTCCAGGCAATCGTCCAACGTCTGGCCAAGATTGACCCGGCGCCGCTCGATCGGTTTCCTTCGCGCGAAGGTCAACAACTGATTCATGATTTTCGTAATACGCTCGACTTGCGCGACAATCACTTCCAGGCTCTTCTTCGTCGCCCCCTCTTGTGTCTTGCGCATGAGCTGCTCGGCGCGTCCCAGGATCACATTCATCGGCGTGCCGATCTCGTGCGCCATGCCGGAGGCCAGCGTCCCCGTCTCGGCCAGCCGCTCGGCTTGGCGAAGTTGGTCTTGCAGACGCATACTCTCGGTGATATCCCGCAGAATGACGGTGAAGTACTTGTGGCCGTCTATCCCGGCCTGCGAAATGGCGGCCTCGACAGGAAATTCTTCTCCGTCCGACCGCAGAGCGGAGATCCTGCTCAGTGCGCCCATTCGACGATTCGTCACGCCGGTCTCCCCGAACGTATGGATATGCGTCTTGTGCGCATCTCGGAATCGAGCAGGGATGAAGCGATCCAGCGACTGACCGATCGCCTCCCGCGCCGAACATTGAAACATCCGTTCAGCCGCCTGGTTGAATAACACGACCCGTTGTTCCTCATCCACCGAGATAATGGCATCCATGGCCGACTGGACGATGCCTTCCAGCCGGAGTGCGCTGCTCGTCAAATCCGTTTCTGCCTTCCGCCGCCCCGCAAGCGCACCCCTCATGCCCACATCCGCCAATTCGCGTGCATCGACAGCCGCTTGCCGTTCGGCCCTGGCTTGATCGACGGCCTGCGCCATGCGCTGGAGGTGTGTAGCGGTGCTCTTGGAGCGCGTTCGAGACTTTGGTGAAGGCTTGGCTTTCTTTTTCACGAGGACTTGGCGTCTTCAATTTCGCCGAGCTTGCGGTAGAGGGTCTTGCGGTCGATGCCGAGGAGTTGCGCGGCCTGATACTTGTTGCCGCCGGTCTTGTCGAGAATGCGGAGGATGTATTCCTTCTCGACGTCTTCCAGCGGCAAGGTCCGGTCAGCCGCGTCGTCAATCACTTTCCTGTCTCCACGCGAGCCGTGAATGGCCGGCGGCAGGTCTTCCGGCGTCACCTTCTCGCCGCGCGTCAGCGTCACCGCTCGCTCGATGACGTTTTCGAGTTCACGCACGTTGCCCGGCCAGGGATAATCCATCAACAGCGCCAGCGCTGATTCGGCGATGCCCTTTACCGTTTTCTTGCTCGCCTCGGCGCATTTCTTCAAAAACGCGTCTACCAGCAAGAGAATGTCCTCGCGGCGCTCGCGCAGCGGGGGCATACGAATTTCGATCACGTTCAGACGGTAATAGAGATCTTCGCGGAACCGCTTGGCTTTGACCTCGTCGGCCAGGGCCAGATTCGTGGCGGCGATGATCCGCGTATCCACGGCCACGGACTTGGTGGAGCCGACCCGCCGGATCTCTTTCTCTTGAATGGCCCGCAGCAGCTTGGCTTGCAGCATGACCGGCAACTCGCTGATTTCGTCCAGAAAGAGCGTCCCGCCGTGCGCTTCCTCGAAGAGGCCGCGCTTGTCGCCTTTGGCGTCGGTGAACGCGCCCTTCATGTGGCCGAACAGCTCGCTCTCGAGCAGCATTTCGGGAATGGCCGCGCAGTTCACGGGCACGAAGGGCCCGCTCCGCCGATCGCTGTTGAAATGAATCGCCTTGGCTGCCAACTCCTTCCCGGTCCCGCTCTCGCCGGTGATAAGCACGTTGGTCTGGCTGTCCGCCACGCGCCGGATGAGGTCAAACACCTCCCGCATGGGTTTGCTCTTCCCCAGGATTTGATGAAAGCTGTAGTCCTCCCGGACGGCGCGGCGAAGTTGCTGGACTTCCCGGCGCAACAGGGCGTCCCGGACCGCCTTCTCCACCACCAAGGCCATTTCCTCGTTCTTGATCGGCTTGGTGACATAGTCATAGGCCCCGTGTTTCATCGCTTCGATGGCCGACTCGACCGAGCCGAACGCGGTCATGATGATCACATTGGTCCCCGGATAGCCCTGCTTCACCTCGTTCAGCAGCTCCAGTCCCTGCATCCCCTGCATGCGGAGGTCCGTCAGCACAACGGCGTACTCCTCCTCGCCGAGTTTCTTGAGCGCCTCGCGTCCATTGGCCACGGCGGCGACACGGTAGCCGCGTTCCTGCAGTTCGTCGCGCAGCAGCTCGCGCATCTCCGGTTCATCGTCCACCACAAGAACCCGTCCGGATGTCTCGGTCATCACCCGCGATCCCTCCCCTTGTCTCCATTCGCCGCCCCTATACTCGCCGGTACCGCCTCGCCAGTCAACCCTGGACGACCTTCCGCCTCGAATGTTTCAACCGCCGCCGCATCGGCTTATACTATGTAATATGCCGCGCTGGGCAGGAGGCTGGCAGGCATGAAGGGCACGATCTCACAAGCCAAGCAGGGCGAGACGGAAGTCCATGCCGAGCAGGTGAGGATGCTCTACGAGGGAGCGCCCACCGCCGCGCTGGCCAATGCGGTGAATGCCGCGATCCTGACGTTCCTCCTGTGGGACGTCATCCCCCACGCCGCGTTGCAGGGATGGCTCGGAATCGCGTGCCTCCTTCAGGTATTCCGCCTCGCGCTCGCCCGCCTCTATCAGTCGGCCCAGCGCCGGCTGCAACCGGCACACAGTCCTGCCTCCGCCGACTTTCTTCGCCAGTTTGCTCCCCAAAATGCCCGCTGGGACCAGTGGTACCTGGCCACTGTGGCGGCGAGCGGCCTGGTGTGGGGAACGGCGGGTTTCTGGCTGTTTCCTCGGGAGGCGACCGTCCATCAACTTGCCCTGAGCTTCATCCTCGGCGGCACCGTCGCCGGCGCCACGGCGGTGCTGGCACCGCTCCGCTGGGCGTTTCCCCTTTTTGCCCTGCCGGCGCTCATGCCGCTCAGTGTGCGGTTTTTTCTGGAAGGTACCTCGCACTATCTGATGATGGGCACCCTGATGCTGATTTTCCTGCTCGCCCTGCTGAACGTCGCGCACCTCATTTACTCCACGATCGTCTCGTCGATCAAGCTGCGACTGGAAAACAAGGAGTTGGTGGCGGCGCTGACGGCGAAGGCGGACGACCTGCGACAGATCAACCGGCTCCTCAAGACGGAAATCCATGGGCACACGCAAGCCACGGATCAACTCAGGGACCGGTCCTTCTTTCTGCAACAGTTGATCGACGCCATCCCGAACCCGGTCTTTTACAAGGGCCTCGACGGCGTGTACCAGGGGTGTAACGAGGCGATGGCGAAGTTTTTCGGCATCTCGAAGACCGGCTTCTCCGGCAAGACCGCCTTCGACATCGTGTCGCGGGAGTCCGCGGAGGAACACGCGCGCCAGGACCTCGAACTACTTCAGCGCGGCGGGGTACACATCTACGAAACGGACGTCGTCGCGGCCGGCGGCGCACGGCGGCATATTTTGTTTCACAAGACCGTGCTGCGCGACCCCTTGGACCGGCCCATCGGCATCCTCGGAACCCTCGTCGACCTCACCGATCGGAAGCAGAGCGAAAAGCCCTGAGGCCTCGCCGACCGCCGGGGACCCGACACAAAAGCCCGGCCGGGAGTTGTCCTAACCGGGCTTCGTCGTTGAGTGGACGTCGTGTGCCTAGCGCGCTTTTTGCCGGTCGTGCTTTTCCTTCGCAATGTGGCGGCTGGCGCGGTTCTGCGCGCCCTGAACCGCGCGCCGTTCCTGCTTTGTCACCACGCCATCGGCCTTCGCTTTATCTTCCATGCCTTGAATCCGATCCTGCTGACGCTCGAGTCTGCCGGCTTCGCGCTGGTTCAGCTCGCCGCTCGCGACGCCCTGGTCGATACGCTGCTGCTGGCGCTCCTGCCGGGCATCGATCCCCGGCGTGGCGGTCTGAGCATAGACCGGGACAGCCACCGCTGCGGTGATCAGACTGATGAGAAATGCTCTGGTGAACATGATGGGCTCCTTTC
>JBGPNZ010000175.1:0-4997 GCA_041487795.1 Nitrospiraceae bacterium | reverse complement strand
GGCAGTTCATCCAGCAGCGTCTGCACCTTGGCAAGATTGACGGGAAGAAAATACGCGAGATAGCCGGCGCGAAGACGTTCCTCATCCAGATAGCTGCAGCCCATGTCAGCCCGGTCTTTCGTAAACAGACGCGACAGGTCCGCCACGCTCCGGCACAGCGCCTGAAAGCGGACCGGATCGTGCTCGGGCAGGCCCTCGAGGCCGAGCCAGTCCGAGAGAGTACGCTGCAGCATGGGAGACAGCATCCGGCTCATGGTCGTTTGACCCTCGGAAAGACCCTAGTGTAAGCTGAAACTCGTTCGGTCCGTTTAGTCTGTTCAGTCAGTTTAACGGACGAACTGACGAAACGGACACAACCGACCTAACATTCTGGTCAGGAGCACACTTATGACCGACACGATCATGCAAACGTATAAAGCCGTCGAGCAGGCGATGGAGGAGTATAACAAAGCGCTCCTCGACCATTTAGACGTCTTGCGGGCATCCGAGAAAGAAGACCCGGACAAAGTCGTCCGCCTCACCCAAGGGGCCAAGGCGATGCGGGACAGCAGCGCGATCTATCTCACCTACGCCAAGTTCATCGCCTACGGAATGCCGCAGAGTGAGGATCTGATCGACGACGACTTGCAAGGGTAGTCTGGTTTGTTTGGTTTCTCTGGTTCATCTGGTTTCTCTGGTTTGTTTGGTTCACGAGATAAACCAGACAAACAAGATAAACCCCAAAACACAAGAGCCCGATCCCTTCCGGGATCGGGCTCTTGATTTTCGTCTCAAACCGTCCGCTTAGATGCTGCGCATGAAGTGCGCCATTGCCGCTGGATCGTCGACGCCCATGATGGCCGACAACGGCACGTTGGTCGACTTCTTGCCGGTCAACCCGGACTCCACTTCGTCCAGAATCAGCTCCACCGGCATGGACTGCCCGCCATAGACGTGCGGCCCTGCGATGATCTTGGCCTTGGAATGACCGTAGATCGCCGTCGCCACTTCCTTCGCCAGCCAGCCGACGTAGTTGAATTCCGGAATCACGATCACTTTCGTGTCTTTGCACAGCTCCCGCAGCTCCCGCGTGGGGAACGGGCGCAGCGACCGGATCTTGATCAATCCGACCTTGATGCCTTTGTCCTTACAGAGCCGGGCGGCTTCGCGGGACTGAGCAGCCGCGCTGCCCGACGCGATAATGACGGCCTCCGCCTTGTCCATATTCTCCGCCGTGCACAGCCCGCCCATATACCTGTCGATGTACTTCCGTGAACGCTCGACGGCCGCCCACACTTCCTGCTGCCAGACGGCGTGGATGTTGTAGGCCATGAAGTTCGACTTCTGCACCGGGGCGTCACGCGACAACCGGGCGGGCGGATTTTCCGCGTCCAGCACCGGCACCGCACCGCGCCACGCTTCCCGTGGCGGCAGCTTGATGCCCTTCTCCGGCATCCGCACATATCCGCGGGCATGGGTGACAAAAAAGCCGTCGCAGCAGACGCCGACCGGGAGGGTCACATCGTTCATTTCGCTGATGATGAACCCGATCATGAGGAAATCGAACATGTCCTGCTGGTTCTCCGCATGGAACACGATCATCCCGCAGTTCAATAGGTAGGCAATTTCAATGTTATCCGGCTGGATGGCCAGCGGCGCATTGACGACCCGGCAGGTGAACATGGCGACCGCCGGCAGCCGGTGGCCCGGCCAGGAGGCGATCGGCTCCAGGCCTCGGAGCGTGCCGGGTCCGGCCGTTGCCGTAAAACACCGGACGCCTGCGCGCGAACCGCCTGCAATGGCCGACATCACGCCGTATTCCTCTTCTCCGCGATAGTATTCCTTCACGTAGCCTTCGCCGTAGAGCACGCCGATCAGCTGCATGGTTTCGCTCTGCGGGGTGATCGGATAGGCGATGGAGAGATCCACGTTGGAGCGGCGTACCGCTTCCTTGGCCGCCTCGCTGCCGGTGATAAATTCCTTTGTCCGCGGCGCGTTGAAGAACATGTACTCGGGCGTGACGACTCTCTGATTCTTTGCGTCGGCATGCGGATCTTTTTTGGCATCGCCGGTCGGCTTTTGTGCCGCCACGCTGGTGATCGGGTCGCCTTGCGGATTGGTCTTTTGCTCCGGTTCCATGCTGATGACCGGATCGCCTTGCGGATTCGTTTTGGTTTCGCTCATCGTGTCACCTCTTAGTTCAGCTCAAAAACGCCGAGTCGTCTAGGCTTCACTGCGCATGTGCTCGGCTTTGTGCCCGAAGGCCGCAGCACCGGCCGTGCTGCCACCCGGCATGAACGTGAGCGGATTGGTATGGGTCTTGCCCTCATGGACCTTTGACTGAGTGCCGGTAAACCTCACATTTTCGCCGCTGGCCGGGAGTTTGATTTTCATTTCCTCGCGCACCCGCTTGAAGACCTGCGCCACTCGCCGCAGCTTGGCGGCGTCGCAATCGCGGACCGTGAGCATGGCATCCTCGTGCCCCTGCTCGGCGCAGAGCGCGGCCGTGCAGCAGTTCGTCCCCGCACGAATCATCTTGAGGGTCAAATTCGCGTAATGGCAGTGCACGCCGATGAAGATGCAGGCTTCGATCTTATTTCCCCAGATGGTCAGATTCGGGTGGTTGGGGTTGATGACTTCTTCGGGGTCAATCTTGGGATACTTGGGCCGGTAATCCGGCATGGGGATGATCAGCACTTCGGGAATCTGCGCGGCGATTTCCAGCACAG
Organism: Nitrospiraceae bacterium; assembly: GCA_041487795.1. GTDB lineage: Bacteria > Nitrospirota > Nitrospiria > Nitrospirales > Nitrospiraceae > 2-02-FULL-62-14. The sequence continues at coordinate 2,289 of JBGPNZ010000175.1, read as the reverse complement.
CCTTGGCCTTGTCGGCCGCATGGTCGTTCCAATTCCACAGGACCATCGGGCCCGGAAAGATCGTCGCGTTGGGGCTCGTCAGCATCTTCCGCGCGACTTCTTCCATGACCTTTTCTTCATTTTTTTCCAGCAGGCCGTAGAAGAGACCCTGGCCAGGATCCGGCAGCATGACACCGAGCTGAGCCGCCGAAGGCGGATGGAACCCGGCTGGTCCCGGAACAATAATACGCTCTCGTTCTTGCGACGATGTCTTGGCCCCCATGAACTTACCCGACCACCGGGCTGGCCAACACCACCGTCGTGCTCTTCTCGCCGTAGATGATATTATCCGTCAGCGCCGCGTTGGGAAGCTGATCGATCATGATCATCTTGATGGCGTTGTTCTTCGCCATGTTGTCACAGACCCAGACGCACTGTGCGCAGCCCTTGCACCGGTCCACCGCCACGTAGGCCGAGCCATACTTGAAGCCTCTGTCTTTCCCCATCTCATCGCTATACAGAATTGTATTGGCTTCGGGGCAAAATTGCGTGCAGAGCTTGCAGCTCTTCGCCGCACAAATCTCAACGTTGATATCCGCTACAAGATACATGGCTGCCTCTTTCCTGGTTAAGCTTTCGCGGCGGCGGCGACTTCCGCTTTCTTGGCCGCCTTGCTGATCTCGTCCCAGCCGTGCTGAGCCGCGTAGTCCCAGCCGGCTTTGATCACGGCCATATTCTTATCAATCAACTCCTGCTTCTTTTTGAATTTCCGCTCCACGACGCTGTCCAGCGCCGCCGTGCCGCCGGACACCACGAAGCCCTTGCCCAGGAAGCGGTCTTTCACCGCCTGGCCCAGCGCATCGAGCGTCGTCAGGCCGGTGATGCACCCGATCGCGCCCATCAGCGCCATGTTGGTGGCCAGGTCCATCCCCGCCACTTCCAGGGACAGTTTCGTCGCCGGCAGGTAATAGAGTTTTGCGCGGCGTTCTTCCAACTCGCGGGCCTGGTCTCTGTGCAGCTTCATCGGCCCGTCGTTGTTGATCAGCGCCACACCGTCTTCTTTCAACCCGAAGTAGAACGGCATCGTGTACGACTTGCCGTGCGTGATGACCTGCGGGTGGAAGATGATGATGATGTGCGGGAAGGTGATTTCGCCGATTTCGTAAATCGGCTCGTCCGACACCCGCACGTAGCTCTCGACCGGCGCCATGCGCTTCTCAGAGCCATAGAACGGGACGATGGTGCTTTCACCGCCGGCATTGATGACGGCGGTGCTTAGAATGTGCGACCCGGTGACGACACCCTGCCCGCCCACGCCGGCCATCCGAATGTTGAAACGCTTTGCCATCGGCTGCCCTCCTTAACCCGTACTCGTCGACAAGGTTTCCTGCCGCGTTCCGCGCTTAGACCTTGCCGGGAAGCGCCGCGGTCGCTGCGGCCGGCTTGGGGAGATATTCCCTGTAGCCATACCGCTCCGCAAGATACTGCTTGGCCTCGTCGGAGATGTATTCGGAGAACTTATACCGGTCGTCTTCAACGTTCTTGGCGTCTTCCATGACCTTGTCGGTCGGAATCGCATATTCGATGTTGCAGGAGGTGTAGGCTTGAATGTAGGTGGGGCCGACTTCACGGGCGATCAACACGGCTTTCTTGATCACGCTCTCCACGCGCCGCGGATTGTTGGGCACGACCGTGGCGACATAGGCGCAGCCCGCGATCTTGGCCATGCCGACCATGTCCATCTTCTCGAACTTCTTGCCGAGCGGGGCCATCTTCAGCACCGCGCCGCGGTTGGTCATCCCGCTCTCCTGCCCGCCGGTGTTGCCGTACACTTCGTTATCCAGCATGATCGTCGTGAACTTTTCCTTCCGGAACCACGAATGGAGCGTCACGGAAAAGCCGATGTCCGCCATGCCGCCGTCGCCCGCCATGACGACCACGTCCTTCGGCTTGTCGCCGAACCGGAGCCGCAGCCCACGGGACAGCCCGCTCGCCACGCCGTTCTGGTCTCCGTAATTGCCGTACACGAAGGGAATCGCCGCCTGCGAAATCGCCAACCGACCGCAGCCCGCGGTGCCGACCGTGATCGTGTCTTCCGGGTTCGGGAACGCGATGATGGCCAGGCGGATGAACAGCGTCATCGCGCAGCCGGCGCACATCGGGTGCTCTTCCAGAATTTCCTTGAAGCTGCCCATCTGCGACACGGTCGTCTTCTTGCCGAAGGGACCATGGTCGACCATGTCCCGATATTCCTTGGGCATAAACTTTTCAAAACCCGGGGTGAATTTGACGTAATCGAGACTCATTGGC
>JBGPNZ010000174.1:0-4998 GCA_041487795.1 Nitrospiraceae bacterium | reverse complement strand
GCCCCAGGCTTCGCCTCGAGGCTCGTCAATGATCGCCACGATCGTCAGGCGTGGATCGTCGGCCGGGACGTAGCCCGCGAAGGACGCCACGGACAAGGTCGATGAATAGGCGCCGGTGTCCGGATCGATCTTCTGCGCTGTCCCCGTCTTGCCCGCCACACGATAGCCGGCGACGGCAGCTTTCGAGCCGGTGCCCGCCGTAATGACACCTTCCAATATTATGTTGAGCGCCTGGGCCGTTTCCGCCGTAATGGGACGGCGGCGGACCTGCGGCGTGACTTGCGCGATCAGTTGCCCGTGGCCATCGCGGACTTCCGAGACGACATAGGGCCGCATCAGCCACCCGCCGTTCGCGACGGCCGATACGGCCGTCGCCAGTTGAAGCGCCGTCACGCCGATTTCCTGCCCCATCGCAATGGAGGCCAGCGTCCGCCTGCCCCACTCGCGCGGCTCCTTGACCAAGCCGGTGGATTCTCCCGGCAGATCGATTTCAGTCCGTTCCCCGAATCCAAAAGCCCTCAAATAGCGGAAAAGGCGATCCTCTCCCAGCACCATGGCGGTTTTGGCAGCCGCCACATTGCTGGATCGCTGAATAGCCTGCGTAAAGGTGATCCACTTGGCTTTCTCGTGATCGTGAATCACAGTGCCGGCAATCGTCATCTTTCCGTTTTCCGCATAGATCATGCTGTTCGGCTTCATGGCCCGTTCTTCCAGCGCGGCCGCAGCCAGAAATATTTTCATGGTCGAGCCCGGTTCATAGGCATCGGTGACGACCCGGTTGCGCCACCGGTCTGCAGACAGTCCGCGCACGGCATTCGGGTCGAACCGCGGCGACATCGCCATCGCCAGCACCGCGCCGGTCTTGGGCTCCATCACGATCACGACGCCGCCTTTGGCTTGGGTCGCCGACACGGCGTCATCCAACTCCTTCTCTGCGATGTACTGGATCACTTCGTCGATTGTCAGCGTCACGCTGTGTCCCGCGGACGGCCCCTGCTCCGTCAGCCCCTTGGGAAACACCGTGCGTCCCAAGGCATCACGCTGCAGCACGATCTGACGTTTTTCTCCGCGCAGGTATGGATCATAGCGGAGCTCGATTCCTTCCAATCCCTGGCCGTCCATGCCGGCGAATCCCAGCACATGCGACAGCAGCGGCCCCTTGGGATAGAACCGCCGTCCCTCCATAACCGTGCCGATCCCATCCAGCGACAGCCGCTCCAGGCGCCGCCCTTGTTCGGGGTCCACCTTTCTCGCAATCCAGACGAAGTTTCGCTCCTGCCGGAGCTTTTTCTCGATCTCGTCGGCACGCACGCGCAGCACGCGCGCGAGATCGCGCGCCACGCCGGACGGATTGTCCAGCGACGCCGGCATGCCGAAGACCGAGGGCACCTCCATGTTCATGGCCAGCACCTTGCCCCGGCGGTCGTAAATGGAGCCCCGGTTCCCCTCGACCGTCACGGCCTTCTGGTGCTGCCGGTCCGCTCTGACCGACAGCTCTGCCGCCTGCAACACTTGCAGCTGAACAAGCCGCCCCAGCACGGCGGCAAACCCCGCCAGCAGAAGGACCGCGAGCACGATCCGGCGACCGCGACAGGAATCCATGCCGATCACGGTTTTCTCCACAAACGTTCGCTCTTCGCGACGTGGACTGCCGGCGACCGCTCACCCAGGGCGGGCGAGGAATCGGCGGCGCTCACCATTACCACTTGCCCCGACTGGGGCGGTATCATTCCCAGCTTCTCGGTCGCCGCTTTCGCAATACGGTCCGGCGCCGTCAACGCCGAGACCTTCACGCGCAATTCGTCCTGCTCGCGCTGGAGCGAGATTTTTTGGGTTTTCAACTGCTCGACGCGGTAGCCGACCCGCACAATGTCCACCCGCTCCCACACAAACAGCAGCAGCATCCCGATGATGCCCAGCACGGCGAGCAGCCTCATGCCGGCCTCCGTTCCAGCAGCCGCTCGGCGACCCGCAATTTGGCGCTGCGCGCGCGAGGATTGCTGCGGCGCTCTTCTTCCGAAGGTACGTATGGTTTTTTCGTCAGCACTTTCAGGCAGGCTTCAGGGCCCCGCGAGAGAGACCGGATCGTTTGCTTGGCAATCCGGTCTTCAAGGGAATGGAAGGCAATCACGCAGAGCCGGCCGCCGGGGACCAGCACATCGGCCGCGTCGCGCAAGGCGCCCTCGATCACATCAAGCTCCTGATTGACAGCGATGCGCAACGCTTGAAACGTCCGCGTCGCGCAGTGAATACGCCCGTGGCGGTACACCGCCGGAACGGAGCCTGAAATGACAGAAACGAGATCAAAGGTGGTACGAAGTGGGTGGACTTCTCTGGCAGCGACAATGGCGCGGGCGATGCGGCGCGAATAGCGCTCCTCGCCATATTGATAGATGAGATCGGCGAGTTCGCGTTCTGGAAGTTGAGCGACCATATCCGCAGCGGTGCGACCCGCACGTTGATCCATGCGCATATCGAGAGGACCGTCGGAGAGAAAGCTCAGCCCCCGCTCTGGACGGTCCAGTTGAGCCGACGACACGCCGAGATCAAAGATCACGCCGTCAACCTCCGCCACGCCGACCGACTTCAGGTGCTGCTTGAGTGCGCTGAAATTCCCTTGACCCAGACGCATTCGCGGTGCGAAACGCGCCAAACTCGCTCCAGTCACGGCGATCGCATCCGGGTCGCGATCGATTCCAATCAGAACGCCATCGGGACTGCTTCGCTCAAGAATGAGCGCCGCATGGCCGCCCTGCCCGACCGTGCAATCAAGGTACGTTCCGCCCGGTTGCCTGACCAGCCATGCCACCACTTCCTCGGAAAGAACCGGAACATGGCAGATCAGACCATTTCCTTTTGAGATACCATCAGTTACCACTTTCTCCCACTTTGTGGCAAAAGTATACAATTCAGGCCGCTCCTGTCAAGAGAAATATTCGTGAAGTCAGCTAGATAGGAGACTTGGTCTAGTTTGGGTAAATCCGGGTGGGTTCCGGGGAAAATCGAGGAGAATTGTCGTGGAACGTCGTTTGTGCAGACAACCATGGCCGCGACCCCGATAGTCAGGGATATCGCGCATGAACAGGACCACTGGTTATGAATGCAGCTTGTGGAGCATGCGGGAGAACAAATTCGTTTCGCGGGCGTGCTTCCAGCCAGTAGATCCGGGCGACGCGCGTGATGTCCACGCTTGCACTATGTTTATACAACCTATCCGACAATGCCTGATTAATGCAAGACACCTCCTTCCATAGACGGCGGCACGTTTGACATTACGAAGGCGTGCGTGCAGAATAAAATTAGAATTTGTTATGCGAACTTTGCGTCATCCAACGTGTCAGCTTGCTTGGCTTACCCTTCTTGGGCTTGGGCTTGTTCTATGTCTTTTCCAGGCAACCCTGGAATCCGCATTAGCCGCATCAGCGCTATACTGGTGCCCTCAGCGACCTGCGGATCAACAGTATTCCGCCGCACCGGGTCCTGGGTGTACGCCGCTGGCTGAGAAGCCCGACAAACCAGCCGAGGGTGCGCGCGCTCCCCACAAGGAAATCAAGGCAGAAAACCTGCAAACTGAAATCTCCAACTTCCTCCGAGAATACCGCCAGTTTATAGGCTGCTGCTCGACCGATATCGCCTCGCTCAAAGATCTGAAAGAACTGGAAGAGCAGGCTAATCACCTGCTCCGGACGGCTCAGACAGTTCTCTTCAGCGAGCAGATGAAGTTACGGGGATTCACGCTCAGGGAAATCATCCCGCCGGTGGCGCAGGCACGCGATAATCTAAAAACGCTGAGAGCCAAGCTGGAGGCCATCGAAAAAGCCCAGGAGAAGGTGGAGGACCTCGGCTATGAAGCAGCCGGGCGCGAGCAACGACGCATCCGGGATGAAGAAGAGGCCATCAAGAAGGAATTCCGACCTACGTTGCCCCCGGAATCAGCCAGAACCGGCACTGAGATTGGAGACACCACGCTGCCGAATCGTCCCGGAACGTTGTCACAGGACACGACGGTGCCCAACGTGACCGGCACAGACTTCGGCAACACCACCTTACGCAACTCCACCGGCACCGACACGGGAACAACCCCGCCGACCGGTACCGATATTGGTCAGACGCCTTCCACTGGCTTTGAGATTGGAACGACCGGCCGCGTCGGCCCAGCGGTCGGCGACTCGACTCTCAACGAACGTCGCTAATCTCGTTCGTTGGGTTCACGGGTAACGGTTTCTCTCGGCGAACCAGACAAACAAACCAGAGAAACCGAGATTTGCTCAGACCTTCCCCCGCACCGGCGGCATGGGAGCCCACGTGTCGCCGCCATTTTCGCTTTTATAAAGCCCGCTGCCGTTCGTGCCGGCATAAAAGAGCATGGAGTCCAGCGCGCTCTGGGTCAGCGAACGAATGTTCAGACTGGTGAATCCCTTGTTGATCGCTTTCCACGTCTTCCCGCCATCCTCGCTTTTGTGAATGCCTTCCCGACTGGCGATATAGAGCGTCCCGGCTTTGGCTCGATCCAGCACCATCGCGCTGATCATCTGATCCGGCAGTTCTTGCGCGATACGTGTCCAGGACGTGGCCGCATCGGTGGATTTGTAGAGGCCGTTGAGCGTCGCCGCGTAGACCGTGTCCGGCGCGTGCGGGTCCACCTGCATGACGGTCACGCCCAATGCGCGCGATGATTTGATCAACTCGGGCGGCACGAGGCCGTTGTTGGCTTTCTCCCATCGTCCTGCGCGGTTGACGGACTTGTAGACACCGCCGCTGGTCCCTGCATACATCATCTGCGGTCGCGTGGGATCAAGCGCCAGCGCCACCACCATCAAGACCTCCGTCATCCCGTCCATCTTTTTCTGCCAGCTTTCTCCTCCGTTCGTGGATTCAAAGACTCCCATGGTGGTGGAGACGAACAGATGGCTGCTCTCGCGCGGATCGAACACGAACTGGGTGACGACAGACGTGACGGTGTTGCTTTCCAGGCCGTTTCGCAGCGATGTCCACCGT
>JBGPNZ010000173.1:0-5045 GCA_041487795.1 Nitrospiraceae bacterium | reverse complement strand
GTTGGTGTTTGTGTGCGGGCATTACGAAGGGATCGACGAACGGGTGCGGATCGGGCTCGAACCGGAGGAAGTCTCGGTCGGCGATTACGTGCTGACCGGAGGGGAATTGCCCGCGCTCGTGATGATCGACGCGGCGGTGCGTCTGATCCCGGGCGTGCTCGGCGATCCGGAATCCGCGGAACGCGATTCGTTTGCGGAGTCGCTGCTGGATTATCCGCACTACACGCGGCCGGCCGAGCTGCGCGGTTTGCCGGTGCCGGAGGTGTTGCTGTCCGGGAATCACGAGGCCATCCGGCTGTGGCGGCGGAAGGAAGCGTTACGGAGCACGTACCGGAAGCGTCCGGATTTGTTGCGGGATCGGTCGCTGTCCGACGAGGATCGGCGATTGATCGAGGAGATTGTAGAGGAAGGAACGCGTGAAGCGTCGTTCGTCAAGCGTCTCTCGTGAAATTCAACGGCGCTTTCCGAAAGACGAAATGCGGGGCGCACATCTGAAGGAGGAGGGAGATCAGTCATGAATCAGTTGGAAAGAATCCAGCGGTCGCTGGTGAAAAAAACGATTCCGTCGTTTCAAATCGGCGATACCGTGCGGGTCCACGTGAAGGTCGTCGAAGGCGATAAGGAACGGATTCAGATCTTTGAAGGCGTCGTCATCGCCCGCAAGGGCGGGCGGAACAGCGAGACGTTTACGGTGCGAAAGATTTCGTATGGCGTGGGGGTCGAGCGGATTTTCCCGGTCCACTCGCCGATCGTGACGCGCGTGGACGTGGTGCGGCAGGGCAAGGTGCGCCGGGCCAAGCTCTATTATCTGCGGGCCAAGAAGGGCCGGACGGCCAAGCTTGAGGACCGCGAGTTCGTCCAGGCCGAAACCGCGCCGGTCGCACAGGCGCAACCGGCTGACGCGGCGGCACCCACAGCGGAGAAAAAGGCCGAGCCGGCTGCGGCGAAAGCCAAGGCGGCGCCGGCTGGAAAAACAGGCACAAAGGCCGAGGCCAAACCGGCGAAGGCCGTGCCTGCGAAGAAAGAGTAGTTCGTTTCTTCCCGGGCGCAGAGGGCCTGCGTGGAGCCGACGGACCTCTTCGAGATGGAAGCGCGGCGGTGCGGGTACCGTCTCGTCGCGGGCTTGGATGAAGCCGGACGTGGCCCGCTGGCCGGTCCTGTCGTCGCCGCAGCGGTGATTCTGCCTCGCCGATGCCAGCTCGCCGGCCTCAACGATTCCAAACAACTGACGGAAATGGAACGGGAGCGGCTGTACGACGAAATCCGGCAGCGGGCCGTGGGCATCGGGGTCGGGCAGGCCAGCGAGCGCGAGATTGACGCGATGAACATTCTCGAGGCGACGCGGCTGGCCATGCGCCGGGCGATCCAGGCGCTGCCGGTCATGCCGGATTATCTGCTGCTCGACGCGATCGAACTGTCCGCCGTGTCGCTCCCGCAGCGTGCCATCATCAAGGGCGATACGTTGTCCGTGTCTATTGCGGCGGCGTCGATTGTCGCCAAAGTTACGCGGGATCGCCTGATGGGGGACTATCATCGGCAGTATCCGCAATACAATTTTCAGGCCCACAAAGGGTATGGAACCGCCGAGCATCTGCGGATGCTGGCGGTGCACGGCCCCTGCGCAATCCACCGGCGCAGCTTTCGTCCGGTCGGCGAGGCGGCGCCGGCAGCGGAGCAGGCGGTGAAATGAGCATTGCAGGGCGTCTCTTCGGACAAGCGGCGGAATCCGAGGCCGAACGGTATCTGCGGCGCAAGGGGTATCGTATCCTGGCGCGCAACGCGCGCACGCCGTCCGGAGAGCTGGACCTCGTGGCGCGATCAGGATCGGTGCTGGTGTTCGTGGAGGTCAAAGCGCGCGGCTCCTCGACGCACGGCGGGGCGGTTGGAGCGGTGGACGGCCGGAAGCAGGCGCGGCTCGTCAAACTGGCGGCGCAGTACCTCGCCCGGCACCGGCTTCGCAATCAGCCCTGCCGGTTCGATGTGGTTGTGTGTGCGGGAGGGACGGATGCGCCGGCGGTGATCGAACACATCGAGCATGCGTTCGAAGTGCCGGGGGACGATCTGCGGTGGTAACGAACCCGTCAGTCGTCAACCGTTGTTCGTGGCGGAAGAGGCGCGTAACGTTCTTGTGCGCATGACCAATGACGGATGACGCGTTCCTACGCCCATGATTCAAATCTTTCATGTCACCAAACATTACGACCGGCGCCCCGCTCTCACGGACGTCAATCTCCAAATCGAGAAGGGCGAGTTTGTATTGCTCATGGGGCCCAGCGGGGCAGGCAAGACGACCCTCCTCAAACTGCTCTATTGCGCGACCTCGCTGGACGAAGGGCAGATTCTCGTTCAGGGGCGTAACGTGGCCCGCCTCAAGTCCTCTGACGTCCCGTATCTGCGGCGGACCATGGGGGTCGTGTTCCAAGACTTCAAGCTGCTTTCCAAAAAGAGCGTGTACGAGAACGTCGCGTTGCCGTTGCTGGTGCAGGGGCTCTCGGCCTTCGAGACGCGCCGGAAAGTGATGGAGGCGTTGAAGGCCGTCGGCGTCGAGCATCGGAAGGAAAGCCGTCCCACCATGCTGTCGGCCGGCGAGCAGCAGCGCGTGTGCATCGCCCGCTCGATCGTCAACAGCCCGATCATTCTGCTGGCAGACGAGCCGACGGGCAATATGGATGCAGACTTGGCCCGCGAAATCGTGGATCTGTTCAAAACGATCAATGCGCGGGGCACGACGGTGCTGGTGGCCACGCATAATCGCCAGGTCATCGAGCAGGTCGGCCGCCGGGTCATCACGCTGGATCAGGGGAAAGTGGTGTCAGACGAGGGGCGGGGGCTATGAGACGGCTCATCCATTTTGTGCGGGAAGCGGTGGCGAATATCCGGTTGAATCGGACGACCACGATCATTGCGGTCGCCACGACGGCCTTCACGCTGGCGTGTTTCGGCGTGTTTCTGCTGCTCTATTTGAACCTGCGCGCGGTGGCGACGTCGCTCCAGGGCGATTTCAAAGTCGTCGTGTACGTGAAGGACGGCCTGCCACCGTCAGGGGTGTCCGAGTTGCAGAGCCTGCTCAAGGCCGATCCGGGCGTGCAGGCCCTCGTCTATGTCTCGAAAGAACAGGCGTTGGCGGACTTCCGTGCGCAGTTTCCCGACGAGTCGCATCTCCTGCAAGGACTCGGGGAGAATCCGCTGCCGGCGTCGTTTATCGTCACGCTGGCGCCGTCGCATCGCTCGCCGGATACGGTGCGGCGAGCGGCTGAACGATTCAAAGCGGCGCCCGGCGTGGACCAGGTTCAATACAGCCGCGATTGGATCGATAATTTGGCTGCAGTCGTCGGATATCTCGAGCTGGCGGCGGTGGGCATTGGAACGGTGTTGTCGGCGGCGTCGGTGACGATCATTGCCAGCACCATCCGGTTGACGCTCTATGCCCGGCGGGATGAAATTGAAATCATGCGGCTGATCGGGGCCACGGGGGGCTTTATCAAAATCCCTTATCTCATTGAGGGGGCGATGCTGGGTGCCATGGGGAGCGCGGTGTCCCTGGTGATGCTGAAAGGGGGCTTCGAGCTGTTCAACGCCCGCCTCGGTATGCCCGGCCGGTTTTTGGGTATCGACTCGGGTGTCCACTTTTTTTCCGGCCAGGTGGCGGTCTTAATCCTGGCCGCGGGATTACTACTGGGGTTTATCGGCAGCGCCGTGTCCGTGCTGGATCTCGGGAGAGCCAAGTCATGAAGGCGGGCGCTCTTTTCAATGCCGTGATGGTGGGGGGCTTTGCCGCCGGAATCCTGATGGTGCCGCACGCCTGGGCGGCGAAGGAGAAGCACGACCCACTGGCGCAAAAAATCGAACGCCAGCGGCATACGCTTGAGAAGCTGCAGGAGGAGATCAAGGAAAAGAAGAAATCATCCGAGCAAGCGGAAAAGAAGATGGAATCCGTACTCGAGTCGATCCAAGAATTGGACGCGAAATTAATGCAGAGCCGTTTGGAACGGCAGGAGATCGGTCGCAAGCTGAAACAAAAAGACCAGGAGCTTGAAGAGATCAATGCGCAGTTGGCATCGTTACGGGGACGTGTCGGCGAGCGGCGGCGCTCGATTCTCGCCCGGCTGCGCATCCAATATATGGAAGGCCGGATGGGCGGGCTGAAAGTGCTGCTGGCGGCGGACAGCTATGCCGACCTGCATCGGCGGTATCAGTATCTCGCGGCGGTGTCCCGGCGGGAGTATGATCTGTTGCAGGCATATCAGAACGATGTGGGCCGCCTGGAACAGGTTGAGCGGCAGCGCGCCACGGCCCGCGATGACATGTTCTCGTTGAAGGAAGAAACCGAGCATAAGCTGAGCGAGGTGCAGGAGGGGAAGCGGAGAAAAAATCTTTTTCTGGCCAAGATCACGGACGAGAAAGAGTCGTACGACCGCATGGTGATGGAATTGGAGCGCTCCGCCGGGCGTGTGGACTCGCTGCTGAAAGACCTGCTCGAACAGCGGACCAAGCTGGCCACCGCCCAGGTCAAGCAGCGAGGCGGCAAGTCGCACACGTTGCTCGGCCAGTTCCTCTGGCCGGCGGACGGCGAGATCGTGTCCCATTTCGGTCGCCAGAAGCACCCGCAGTTCAACACCTACGTCCATCGCAAGGGGATTGACATCCGGACGGCAGAGGGGAGCGGCATTCGGGCCGTGATGACCGGCGCAGTGGCCTTTGCCGACTGGTTGAAAGGCTACGGGTTGGTCATCATTGTGGACCATGCGAACGGATTTTTTTCGTTGTATGCGCATGCCTCCGCGCTGATCGTGAAAGCCGGCGAGCATGTGCAGGCCGGGCAGACCATCGGGACGAGCGGCGATACAGGCATGACCAAGGACAACACGCTCTATTTCGAGTTGCGGGAAGGCGCGGAGCCGGTAGATCCGCTGATCTGGCTGGCCAAACGCAAATGAACGTTGACGGAAAGGAATCGCACGCTATGGAACAGGGACAGCATCGCCGGACGTGGTACTTGATCGCGGTTATGACGTTGTGTCTCGGCGTTCTCATCGGGAAAGGAT
>JBGPNZ010000172.1:0-5046 GCA_041487795.1 Nitrospiraceae bacterium | reverse complement strand
GTCGAGCTGAACGCCCTTCTCCAAGAGTCGCGCATTGAGCTCCTTGATGATGATATCGATGATGCTGACGAGGTGGAGTTTCTCCAATTGGTGGAAGACCACCACTTCGTCGATGCGGTTCAAAAATTCCGGGCTGAATGCCCGCCGCAGCTCCGCCAGGACTTCATCCTTGATCCGCCGGTTTTGCTCGGCCTCCGCTTGCTGGAATCCCAAAGACACGCCCTTCTGGATGAGCTTCGTGCCCAGGTTGGAGGTCATGATCACGACTGTGTTTTTGAAATCGACCTTCCGGCCCAGGCTGTCCGTGAGCACGCCGTCATCCAGCACCTGCAGCATTACATTGAAGATGTCCGGGTGCGCCTTCTCGATCTCGTCGAACAGCACGACCGAATAGGGCCGGCGGCGGACTTTCTCGGTCAACTGCCCGCCCTCCTCGTACCCGACGTAGCCCGGAGGGGCTCCGAACAGGCGCGAGCTGGTGAATTTCTCCTGGTATTCCGACATGTCGATACGGATCAGCGCGTCTTCGGAATTGAACAGAAACTCGGCCAGGGCGCGCGCCAACTCGGTTTTCCCGACGCCGGTCGGCCCGAGGAAAATGAAGGATCCAATCGGCTTCTTGGCCTCTTTCAGCCCCGCGCGTGAGCGGCGGATGGCCCGGCAGACGGCCGAAATCGCCTCTTCCTGCCCCACGATCCGCTTGTGCAGGAACTCTTCCATGTGAAGCAGCTTCTGCGATTCCTCTTCTTCCAGCTTGAAGAGCGGGATGCCGGTCATTTTCGAAACGACGTACGCGACGTCTTCCTTGGTAATGACGGGCCTGTTTTTCTCCTGATTTTTCTTCCACTCGCGCTTGGATTCCTCCAGCAGCTTTCGCAGGCGCTCTTCTTCCTCACGGAACTTGACCGCTTCCTCGAAGTTTTGCTGCGAGATGGCCGTCTCTTTTTCGCGGGAGACTTTCTTGAGTTCCTGCTCCATCGCTTTGAGCTCGCCGGGCAAGGCATAGGTTTGCAGCTTCGCGCGCGAGCCTGTCTCGTCGATCAAGTCGATCGCTTTATCGGGCAGGAATCGGTCGGAGATGTACCGGTCCGAAAGCTTGACGGATTCCAGGATGGCTTCTTCGGTGATTTCGACGCCGTGGTGCTCTTCGTAGCGGTCGCGCAGGCCCTGGATGATTCGGACCGTCTCATCCACGCTGGGCGGCTGCACGTAGATCGGCTGGAACCGCCGCTTCAAGGCCCCGTCCTTCTCGATATGTTTCCGGTATTCATCGAGCGTCGTCGCGCCGATGCATTGAATCTCTCCACGCGACAGGGCCGGCTTGAGCATGTTGGACGCGTCGATCGAGCCCTCGGCCGCCCCTGCGCCTACGAGCGTGTGCAGCTCATCGATGAAGATAATAATGTTTCCCGCCTGGGTGATTTCTTTCATGACCACTTTCAGGCGCTCTTCGAACTGTCCGCGATATTTCGTGCCGGCGACGAGCGACCCAAGGTCCAGGGCGATGACGCGGCGGGATAACAGATTGTCCGGCACTTCCGACGTGACGATCCGCTGGGCCAGGCCCTCGACGATCGCCGTCTTGCCGACGCCGGATTCCCCGATCAGCACGGGATTGTTCTTCGTCCGTCGGCTGAGAATCTGGAGCACGCGTTCGATTTCATCCGCACGCCCGATCACGGGATCGAGCTGGCCTTCCTGGGCCAGCAAGGTCAGGTCGCGTCCGAATTCATCCAGCGCCGGCGTATTGGACTTGCGATCGCGCTCCCGCGGCGCGGACTTGCGCAGAAAGGTCACGGTGAGTTGCCGCGCAGTCAGAAGATTGGCGCCGAGGCTGCGGAGAATCTTGCCGCCGATGCCTTCCTCTTCGCGCAGGAGGCCGAGTAGCAGATGTTCGCTGCCGATGTGATTGTGGCCGAGCAGGCGCGCCTCTTCGACCGCATACTCGATGACTTTCTTGACGCGTGGACTGAACGGAATCTCGCCGAACGTCATGGTGGTTCCGCCGCCCGGCAGGTTGCGCTCGATTTCCAGGCGAATTTGTTCGGAGGACAGCCCCATCTTCTTGATAACCGTCAGAGCGATCCCGTCCGTTTCACGCAGAATGGCCAAGACCAGATGTTCCGTGCCCAGATAGTCGTTCTGGTGGCGCTCGGCTTCTTCCCGCGCCAGGATAATGATCTTCCGGCCCTTATCCGTGAATCGTTCGAACATCCCGCCTCCTTTAGTGGACCTGTTTATGGTGGAACGACGGAAGTTATCGAAAATCTAGGCCAATTCTATCGGTCGAATGGCGTTCTGTCAAGACCTACAGGACTCTCCGCAGTATCGGAGCATGCTGGAAATTTCCCAACCGACTCTGCACACATGTCATTGACATGAAATTCACCTCCCCGATACAATCCGTATCCACTTTCCGTCTGCATCCTGTCTGTTCGTATCTGTTGAGGATCGGGTGTTCATGAAAGTCATCGGGATACTGACCAAGCCGAAGTTCCCCAACATGAAACCCACGCTGATGCAGCTTATCGCATGGCTGCGCGAGCATGGGAAAGACGTGGTGCTCGATCCGAAAGCCGCCGCGCTCATCGGCAAGTCGGCCTCGCGATACCAGGGCCGGATTGCCGACAAGGCGGACATGGTGATTGTCCTCGGCGGTGATGGCACCATGCTCAACGCCGCCAGGCTCGTCGAAGAGCGAAGCGTGCCCATTTTAGGCATCAACATGGGTGGGCTGGGATTTCTTACGGAAGTCGGCGGCGAAGACCTCTATAAAACTTTGGAGCGGGTGTTTGCCAAGGATTACACGCTTGAAGAGCGGCTCATGTTGCGGGCGCGTCTGGACCGTCGTGGCAAACAGATCGCGCAGGCAACCGTGCTCAACGACGTGGTGGTGACAAAGGGCGAGCTGTCGCGCATGATCGCGATGACGATCGCGATCGACGGCCGATTCGTGACGAGTCTGCGGGGCGACGGATTGATTCTCTCGACGCCGACGGGCTCGACGGCCTACTCCATGTCGGCCGGCGGACCGATCGTCACCCCATCGGTCAACGCGCTGGTAATTACGCCGATCTGCCCCCACACGCTGACCCATCGCCCGTTGCTGGTGCCGAGCACAGCCACGCTGGCGATCACGCTGACCAGTCATGACAAGGGCGCAATGGTGACGTTCGATGGCCAGGTCGGCGTCGCGATGACGGAAGACGATACGGTCACGATTACACCGTCCCGGCACAAAACCAAATTAATCCGACTCCCTGAGCGGACCTACTACGATGTATTGAGGCGAAAATTGAAGTGGGGTGGAGATTAGTGGGTCGCGGAGGCGTGGGATTTTCCGGTGCGCTTCTCGATCGTGGTCAGCATGTCGTTGTTCGTGCCGAATTTGAACTCGCCGATGCAGTTGCCAGGGCCGTTATGTTCTTTCTCGGCCGATTCCAGCGTGCGAAGCCCCTTCACATCCACAACGTGAGTGCCTCGCTCTTTCAGTATCCGATGCAGTTTGCGGAGAATCTCGTCGGCGGTTCCTTTCGGAAGCGATGAGTTGGTTTCCAGGTAGCGCGTCACGACTTCGGCGCACCACTCCCCGTCCCGTTTCGCTACGCCGACCAGACCCTCGCTGGCTTTTCTCGCCCAGCCGGTCAGAAACACGCCCTCGACGATCTTGCCCGAGGCTTCGTCGTAGGCTTGAAAGAGCGAATCGTCGGGATCGTTGATGGTTTTATTGGGGTTGGTGACGAACACGCCGCCCTTATAAGGAAGGCCGACTGTTTCGTCGACGCGGTCGCCGACGGCGAAGACGACGGCGTCGCAAGGGAATTCATAGTACTGCTTCATGCCGACCGCCGCGGTGTCCTGGCCCTTCGGTTCAAGTTTGGTCTCTTCAATCTCCAACGCGCGCACGCGATTGTGCGCATCAACCAGCACGCGCTTTGGCGAAGCCAGGAAACGGAAGCCTATCTTCGCAGTGCTGGCCGGCGGTTCGCACTTGGTGAATTCTTCGAGCATGCCTTTGCTGATCTCGTCCGGATTTTGTCCGACTGCTTCCAGGCGCGGACGAACCCGCTCAAACTCCTTTGCGAGCGCGCTGTGGTCAATGTGGGCGCACACGGCGCGGATCTCTTTCGGGTTGTATTTCCGCTCCGCCGGGCCCCGGCGGGCGACCGCGTAGACTTCCTCCACCTTCTTATAGCGGATCAGCCAGTGGGAGATGTCCACCATGACGTCGCCGACTCCGATGACGCAGACCCGCTTGCCCATATCGAACGGCTTCTCGCCGAAGCCGGGCAGCCGATTGAAATGGTACACCACATCCTTGGCGTGATAGACGCCGTGGGCGGTATCCCCTTCCACGCCGATGGTCTTGGTCCCCTGCGCGCCCGTTGCAAACACCACGGCGCCGGCGCCGAGCATGCGGAGCTCCTCGACCGTGACGTCCTTATTTTGTCCGACAGGCACGTTGCCGAGATAATGCACGTTGGGACGATCGAGAATTTCCCAGTAGGTTTTCCGGAGGCCGCCGCGGAGTTTCAACTTGATGGGGAAGATGCCGTATTCGGCCAAGCCGCCGAACTTGATGTCACGATTTACGATGATTACTTCGTGGCCGGCCTTGGACATGAGATTCGCGACCGACATGCCGGCCGGCCCAGCCCCGACGACGATGATGGCGTGTCCTGTCTGCGCGCTCATTTCCTTCTCAAATCGGCCTGAAAACGTGCGGACGGTAGCACACAAGGCCGCGAATTGTCAAAACATCTAGGCGTTTCTCACGACAGCAGATTCAAGCAGGCAAAGACGTTGAAACGGTGCAGGAACAAGGGCTATCCGCCGGCGCTCCCAACCGGTCCACCGGGCTTTGTCATGCGCCAGGGGTCCATAAGTTTCTCCAGCCGATTCTCTGGCAGGAGTTTGTGCTCCTTGGCGATCTGGCGGACTGTTTTGCCGGTCCTGTAGGCTTCCTTGGCGGCTTTCGCGGCAGCGTCGTAGCCGATTTCCGGCGCAAGCGCCGTGCACATGGCCAGACTGCCCTCAATGGAATCC
>JBGPNZ010000171.1:0-5063 GCA_041487795.1 Nitrospiraceae bacterium | reverse complement strand
CGATCAATCATGACACGCTCACATCGATCGCGGCAGAATTGCCGCAATCAGGTCTGTCGCACGCCCATCGAAATGATCCGGCGTCAGTGCACAGCCATCCACGATACGATCAATCATGGACTTCCCGCATGGCGACGGCAACGGCAGGCGAATCCGCCGACACGGCATCGGCCGTCACCGGTGCGGCCGGCTTCGATTTGACGTACGCTTCAATCACCTGTTTGGCCAACGGCGCCGCCCACGATCCGCCGTGTCCCATGTTCTCCACCAATACCACCACAGCGATACGCGGCGCCTCCGCCGGCGCATAGGACACGAACCACGCATGGTCGCGCAGTTTTTTTGGAATGTCCTTACCCTTCTTCCGATCTTCCCTGAGCGCGGCCGTCTGTGCCGTGCCGGTCTTGCCGGCGATCCTCACGAGCGCCGAACGGGCCCGGCCGGCCGTGCCTCTGGTCACAACGCCTTCCAACGATTCATGGAGCAGTTCGTACGTTTCCGGCTTCAGCGCCAGCTTCGGACGCGGCACCGACGGAAGATCCAACACCTGACCGGTCGCCCGCTCTTTGATCGCCCGCACGATGCGAGGACGGAACGACTCGCCCTTGCCGGCGACGGTGGCCATCACCATCGTCATCTGCATGGGCGTGACGGTCGTATACCCCTGTCCGATAGCGGCCGAGATCGTTTCGCCCGGCAACCAGATCTCGTTGCGCGCTCTGGTTTTCCACGCCGTGGACGGCACGATCCCCGTCCGCTCGGACGGCAATTCGACGCCGGTCTCATGCCCGAGCCCGAACCGATCGGCAAATTGCGCCATCGTGTCGATGCCCAGCTTCTGACCGACGGTGTAAAAAAACACGTCGCAGGAATCCACGATCGCATCCATCACATCCATGACGCCGTGCCCGCGCTCTTTCCAATCCCGGTAGACGCGGCCGCCGAACAGATAGCCGCCCATGCAGCGGACCTTGGTAGTCATATTGACGGTGCCCGTTTCGAGGCCCGCCGCCGCCACGACGATTTTGAACGTCGAGCCGGGCGGATACTGCCCCTGCGTCGCGCGATTCGTCAGCGGGTGCCCTTCGTCCTGAACGATTTTTTCCCATTGCTTGGCCGTCAGCTCTCGCGAGAGCACGTTCGGATCGAAGGCCGGCCGGCTCGCCATGGCCAGCACATCGCCCGTCCCGGTCTCGATCGCAATGATGGCGCCGAACTCCTCGCCGAGCAACTGCTCGGCCAGCGCCTGCAAATGGGCGTCGATCGTCATATAGAGGTCGTCTCCGGCCGACGGCTTGCCGACCTCGACCGTCCGTTTTTCATGGCCCATTGCGTCCACTTCCACGGTTTTTTGACCGGCACGGCCGCGGAGGAATCGGTCGTAGGTTCTCTCAACACCATACTGGCCGATGATGCTGCCCAGATGCAGTTCGGCGTATTCGGATTTCTCCAACTGATCCGACGACACCTCGCCCACGTAGCCAAGCAGGTGCGCCGCCGTCAGGCCGCTGGGGTAATTGCGCTGGGATTCCGCCCGCACCGTCACGCCGGGAAGGTCCAGGCGATGCGACTCGATCAACGCCGCTTCCCGCAACGTGAGACCATCCTTCACTTTGCGGGGCAGCAGTTTGCTGCCCCGCTCGGACAACTTTTTTCGAACCGTTGTCTCATCCAGCCCGACGAGTTTCACCAGCGATTCGATCAACGCCTTGCGGTCCTTCACATCTTCCAGCGTCACGTAGAGACCGAAGCTCGGCACATTGTTGGCCAGCAGCACGCCATTGCGGTCGTAAATCAGTCCCCGCACCGGTTCCAGCACGACGGCGCGCGTACGGTTGTTCTCCGACAGATCGTGGTAATATTCCCCCTGATTGATCTGGAGATGCCAGAGCCGCAGCGCGAGCAGGCCCACCACGAGCAACAGGCTGATCTTGAACAGGATCAACCGCTGCTGGAGTTCCCGCAACTCGTCGTGCTGTGTGCCACCCCTCGGGCTCATGATGCCCACCCCAATGACGGCTGCAGCCTGTTAGACCAGCGAATCATCTTTTCTGAACCGCTCCGCCAAAATCCAATACAGCCCCATGCCGACCGCGGTGTCGAACATCGCTTGCGGCAACAACACCGATCGCACCGCAGCCAGAGTGCCCTGCCCGCCTGCTCCCGCGAACAGAAACGCAATGCCGGAACACACGGACAAACCCAGGACCATGGGGAACACCGTGACCGGCGTCGCGCGGGCCACATACCGCCCCACGACACCCGCCGACAGTCCGATCACCGCTTTGGTCGTCAGGTTGATCCACGCATCGCCGGCCGAAAAGAGATCCTGTTCAAACCCCAGCAGCACCCCCATCAGCACCCCATCCGCCAGACCGCCGAAAAATCCGATCAAGCAGGCGGCAACCAAGCACAAGTCGGGACGGACTCCCGCCACGCTCAGATGATCGAGCACCGTGGTTTGAATCGGCACTACCCCCAGCACGAGCCCCACATAGAGCAACGGCTTCATGGCTTTTTCTTCTCCGCCGGAAGAGCCGCCGGCGGCTCCTCCACGCGGCGGGGCACCGTCACCACCAGCACTTCCTCCAGTTTCGTGAAATCCACCTCCGGCTGCACGTCGGCCGTCTGAAAGAGTTCGCCCTCGTCCTTTTGAATGTTCGTGATCGTACCGACGGGAACGCCCTTGGGGAACCCTCCGGTCAGGCCCGACGTCACCACCGGATCGCCGACCCGCACCGTCGAGAGCAGCGGGATATATTTCATGCGCACCGTGCCCCCGAACGTGCCTTCGATGATCCCCTCGTCTCGTGTCCGCTGGATCAGACTCGTGACCGCGTTGTTGGGATCGGTGATCAACAGGACCACGGAGGAGGACGCTCGGGTCTTGACCACGCGCCCCACCGCACCCGTCAACGTCATGACGCCCATCTCGGCCTGAATGCCGTCACGCTCGCCCTTGTCCAGCACCACGCCGTGATACCAGTTGGTCGCATCGCGGCCGATGACCCGCGCCGCCACCGTCTGGGCCGGCGCGTTCGCCTGGAAACGAAGCAATTCACCCAATCGTTGGTTGGCGGCCGCCATCTCGCGCAAGTCGGCGGCCTGGCCGCGCAGAAATTCGATTTCGCGTCGGAGTTGCCGGTTTTCTTCATGGACTTGCCGCAGCGCCACGTAGCGGCCCCAAATCTCGCCGGCATTGTGGTCCGCGGAAGAGAGCACATCAAGCGGAAGAGCGACGATATCGGCAAGCGGTTTGCCGATGGCCTGGAGGAGCGTCCGGCTTTGTTTAGGGAGGACGAAGACGAGCGAGAGCAGCAACGCGCACAGCGCGAGCAGCACTCGCCTGGTTCCGGATGTCGAACGAAACATTGGCCATCCCTGGGCGGGATGAGCCCCCTTACCGATTGCTGCTGTATTGGGACATCACCGTGACCTTTTGGAGCAGGTCCCACTCGTCCAGGATTTTCCCGACCCCCAACACGACGGAGGTCAACGGATCATCCACGGTGATGATCGGCAGATTCGTTTCTTCGCGGAGTCTGGTATCCAGGCCTTTCAGCATGGACCCTCCCCCGGTCAGAACAATCCCGCGATCGATAATATCGCCAGCCAGCTCGGGGGGGGTGTTTTCCAGGGCCACCTTGATCGCATTCACGATCGTGCCGATGGGTTCCTGAAGCGCTTCCCGGATTTCGGCGTCATCCACGACCAGCGTCCTGGGGATGCCCGAAATCAAATCCCGCCCTTTAATCATCATCGTCTTCTTCTCCTCGAACGGATACGCCGAGCCGATGTCCAGCTTGACATGCTCAGCCATATGCTCTCCGATGAGGAGGTTGTATTTCTTCTTGATGTAGTTCGTAATCGCGTCATCCATGCGGTCGCCAGCCACCTTCACGGACTCGCTGTAGACGATCCCGCCCAGCGAGATGACCGCGATGTCCGTCGTGCCGCCGCCGATGTCCACCACCATGTTGCCGGAGGGCTCGGTGATCGGCAGCCCCGCTCCGATCGCCGCCGCGACCGGCTCTTCGATCAAATAGACTTCGTGCGCGCCGGCCAGCTCGGCGGAGTCCCGCACGGCGCGCTGCTCGACCTGCGTGATGCGCGACGGCACGCCGATGATGATGCGGGGACGCACGAACATGCTGCGATTGAGCGCCTTGTTGATGAAATAGCGCAGCATGCGCTCGGCCATTTCGAAGTCCGCGATCACACCTTCCTTCATGGGACGGATCGCCGTGATATTGCCCGGCGTGCGGCCCAGCATTTTCTTGGCTTCCGCGCCGAACGCCAGCGCCTTTTCGGTTTTCTTCTCCACCGCCACCACGGACGGCTCGTTCAGCACGATGCCCTTGCCGCGGACGTACACCAGCGTCGTCGCCGTGCCCAGATCGATGGCAATGTCGTTGGAAAACCAGCCTAAGACTTCCGAAACAAATCCCACTGATGACTCCGTATCTCTCGCTCAGTCAGGAAAATCTAATTGCCCCGATTCCAATACTTGCGTCCCCGCCACTTCGTCGCCCAGCCGGATACCCTGCTCATTTCCGATCAACAACAGCGCTTCGAAAGCCACGACCGCCCCTGCCAATAGCCAGCCGATGTACGGCACCGGAAACAGCAGGTACGCGAAGGCCATCGGAAGATTGCGGACGATGGATTCCCGGAACCCCGAAAATTCCTTCGTGCGCGGGACCACGGTCTGTAATCCGATCAGCCGCTTCCCCACGCTCCGCCCACCGGGAAACCCGTCGGCAATCAGCGCGTACGCCAATCCTGAAATCCATCCCACCGGCGCGATCACCTGACTCGCGGCGGCAACCAGCATGCCATCGATCGCCTTGGCGATGAATCGGTTGAGGACGTGCGCTTTGGGATAGACCCCGCTTCCCAACGGGTTGGATCCCCACACTTCCTCCGCCAAGCGACCTCCTCATAACTGGCCGCAAAGTATAGCAAATTTTATTCCATATCACAAACATCGCCTCCCGCAGTGTTTAACCCGCATTATTCATGAGGGTTCGTGACGAAACCGCTGAGACGCCTTGCGAGACGGG
>JBGPNZ010000170.1:0-5079 GCA_041487795.1 Nitrospiraceae bacterium | reverse complement strand
CGCGATCGCTTAAATGCTCGAAGAGAGGGATTTTCGAGAGAGGATCGGGCTTCATGGATACCGACTCAGAGCAATTTCTTTACCGTATCGATGATCGCGCGCGCGCTGAGCCCAAAATGGTCGACGAGTTCGTCTGGCTTCCCGCTGTGCGGAATCTCGCGCACCGCCATCTTCTGAACCCGTACGCCTTCGCTCCCGACGGCTCCCAGCACCGCATCGCCAAGCCCGCCATGCGCATAATGATCCTCGACCGTGAGAATCCGGTTCTTCGTAGCTCGCGCGCTCTCCAGGAGAGCCAACCGGTCGATCGGCGCCACGCTGTAGAGGTCGACGACACGAACGGGGATGCCGACGGATTTCAACTGCTCATGAGCCTTCAGGGCCTCGAACAACGTCACGCCCGCGGCCACAATCGTGAGTTGGTCGGACGCGCTCTGGCGAAGCACCTTACACCCGCCGATCTTGAACGTTTCGTCGTGACCGTAGAGGACCGGCGACTTGGGCCGGCCGGCACGAATGTACACCATGCAGCGATGGGCCGCCGCAATCTCCACGAGTTTATAGGCGCACACGGCGTCCGATGGGTACAGCACGACCACGCCCGGTTGCGCGGCCATCATCGCGATGTCCTCCAGCCCCATCTGCGACGGCCCGTCTTCGCCGATGCTGACGCCGACGTGCGTCCCGACCAATTTAATGTTGGATTGGCTGATCGCCGCCATCCGGATGAAGTCGTAGGCCCTGGTCAGAAAGGCCGCGAAGGTCGCCACGAAAGGAACCTTGCCGGTCGCAGCCAGGCCGATCGCCGCGCCGATCATGTTCTGCTCGGCGATGAAATTCTCGAAAAATCGATCAGGGAATTGCTTGCCGAATTTATCCGTAAAGGTGGAATTCTTGACGTCGGCATCGAGCGCGACGACGGATGAGTTCGCCTCGCCGAGTGCCACGAGGGCGGCACCGAACGCCTCGCGCGTAGCCACCATGTCGCCCAACTTGTAGACGGGGGGAGCCATGGGTTTCGCCGGTTTGGCGCTCCGCGAAGGCATCGGAGGGATCTTGAATGTTGCAACGGCCGTGGTCGGTTTGATCTGCCGCGTCAATTCGTCGATCGCTTTTTGTGATTCTTCGCCCTTCTTCAAGGCCTTGCCGTGCCAATCGGTCTTGTTTTCCGCGAACGAAATCCCTTTGCCCTTGAACGTCTTCGCCAGCAGGACTGTCGGCCGGCCTTTGGTCTTGGCCGCAGCGGCAAAGGCTTTCAGCAGCGCCGCATGATTGTGGCCGTCCACCACGATCGCGTTCCAGCCGAACCCGGCCCAGCGCGATTTGTAGGCCGCCATGTCGTGCTGCAACATCGTCGGATCGCTCTGCCCCAGCCGGTTCACATCCACGATCGCGCATAGATTATCGAGCGCGAACTGGCGCGCTAACTCGACGGCTTCCCACACGGACCCTTCCACGGACTCGCCGTCGCCCATCAGCACATATGTGCGATAACCGATCTTCTCGATTTTTTTTGCATTCAACGCCAATCCGACACCGGCGGCCAACCCCTGGCCGAGCGATCCCGTCGCCACGTCCACGAAAGGAAGGCGGGGGGTGGGATGGCCTTCGAGATCCGACTTCAACGTCCGCAGCTTGGTCAGTTCGCGCGGGTCGAATAAGCCGGCTTCCGCCCAGGCGGCGTAAAGCAGGGGAGCGGCATGACCTTTAGAGAGCACGAAGCGGTCATTATTGGGATTGCGCGGGTTCTTGGGATCGTACCGCATGACGGAGAAAAATAACGCGGCCACGATATCGGCCGCGGAACAGCAGCTGGTCGGATGGCCGGTTCCGGACTCCGACGTGGCACGGATACTTTCGATTCGAAGCGTCGTCGCTTTATTTCGCAGCAGAGTGATCAGGGAAGCGTTCGCTGAAGCCATCGAGTCTCCTTTGAGGTTGAACGGACGCTACGCGGAGTGTGTGATGCAAGGGAGCCTAGCAAACACAGCCCGAGGGAGTCAATCCGAGGAATTCCAGGAAATTAGAAGGAATAGCACGGCAAACGCGCGCGTCACACACGGCGCGCGCGTGCTTGGAAAAACCGGTAGAGCAGGACGGCATCAATTGCGACGGCGGCCGCCAGAACACTATAGGCCTCCGGACTGGACGCAAATTTCAACTCGATCAGCACCTTGGACATGCCGAACCCCACCACCACAGCATCAAAACTCATGCACAATCGCCTGAACGTTTCGGCGTCGATTCGACCGATCAGGAACGTTCCTAACGGGATACCGATGAGCACGCTCGGAACAATATAGGGAAGCAATTGCGCGTTATCGATGCTATAGAGCCCTAAAAAATAATAGGCCACCGCTGTCATCACCGATTCCGCCACTCGAATGAGACTGAGCGCGGCTCGGAACTCCTGCTTGGCATACCCCTGATTGTTGAAGAGCAGGGCCAACGGAGGACCGGAAATTGTCGTCACGGAATAGAGTGTGCCGATGCCCATTCCAAACGGCACTCCGACCACTTTCTCGGAACGGATCGGTTTTCTGACACCGGCTGCTTGGAGCAGGATCAAGGGAAGCAGCATGGCGTACGTGAAGAACTTGATCCACCCTGGCTGGACCATGAAGAGCACATAGCTGCCGACCGCAACGCCGATCGGCACGCCCAACACGATGGGCAGCACCCGCTTCCAGATGTGCGGCACACTATGGCGGTTGATCAACAACACATAGCTGTTGATCACCACCTCCACCACGACCAACGCCGGATTCAGGATGCGATTGGTGTAAAACAGCAGCGCCACAGGGACCGTGATGGAGGAAAAGCCGTATCCCAGCGCTCCATTGACCGTGGCAGCCAGAAACGTAATCGCAATCAGAACGAGCTGATCCGTGCTCATGAGGCTCGCTTTTTAGGCCCTGCCGCAAAATCGCTGAGCGTATAGTTGTCGAGTATGTCGGCGATGGCGTTACGAACGTCCAACATCACATGTTGAATCGGACAGTGTGCCGTGTTCGCATGCGGACAGTCCTTGCATTTCTGGTAGGCTGTCTTGCTCACGCACCCGATCGGGGCGAGGGGCCCATCGAGAATCCGGATGACCTGCCCGAGGGTGACGGTGTCCGGAGACTTCAGCAGGCTGTACCCGCCGCCGACGCCACGCCGGCTGGCAAGCAGTCCCGCGTTCTTTAAGGTCAGGAGAATTTGCTCAAGGAATTCGACGGGAATGTTCTGCCGCCGTCCGATCTCATGCCGCTGAAGCAGTTTGCGATTGTACTCCTCCGTCAGTTCGATCAACGCGCGTAGGGCATATTCGCTTTTCTTCGAGAATCGCATCGTAATTGTAGACAGAGTTACTAAACTATTTAGACAATAAAGGATTCTAGGGATATCCGTCAAGTCTTGCCTCGGCATTGAGAAACAGGAAAAATGAAAACCTCCTCTACTTCGAGCGCCTTCGAGCGGGCGAAAACATCGCTCGGAGCCCTTCGCTGCGCCTTGACAGTTGCGCGCAATTCTTGTTAGCTTGACGCGCTTTTACCGAGTTCACATCCTGCCCGAACCGTCATAAAGGACATCCGTGACTCTCCAAGAATTGATCCTGACCCTGCACCGATTTTGGGCCGACCGGGGTTGCGTCATCCACCAGCCCTATGATCTGGAAATGGGAGCGGGGACCTTCCATCCAGCCACGTTCCTGCGCGCTCTGGGGCCGGAGCCGTGGAAAGCCGCCTACCCGCAGCCCTGCCGCCGCCCCACCGACGGCCGCTACGGAGAAAATCCGAACCGGCTCCAGCATTATTACCAGTACCAAGTCGTCCTCAAGCCGTCTCCGGACAACATCCAGTCTCTCTATCTCGACAGCCTGAAATGCCTGGGCATCAATCCCAAGCAGCACGATATCCGGTTCATCCAGGACGATTGGGAATCACCGACTCTCGGCGCGTGGGGATTGGGCTGGGAAGTTCGCCTGGACGGCATGGAGATCACGCAATTCACGTATTTTCAGGAGATCGGCGGCATTGAATTGAACCCGATTACCGTCGAGCTGACCTACGGCACGGAGCGGATCGCCATGTACCTCCAGCAAGTCGACTCTGTCTTCGATCTGGCATGGAATGACACGGTTTCGTACGGCGACATTCATCATCAGACCGAAGTGCAGTTCTCGAAATATAACTTCGAAGAAGCCGATGTGTCGATGCTGATAGCGACATTCCAAGCGTTCGAGGCCGAAGCGAAGCGGTTGATCGGGAAAGGCCTCACGCTGCCGGCTTATGACTACTGCATCAAGACGTCGAACCTGTTCAATCTCCTCGACGCGCGCGGAGCCATCAGCGTCGCGGAACGAACCGGCTACATCGCGCGCGTGCGCGGCCTGGCGCGCCTCTGCGCAGAATACTATCTGCGCGAACGCGAATCGATGGGACATCCCTTGCTCAAGACACGCACACCGGCGGCGAAAACGCGGTAGGGCACGGGTATGGCGCGCGTGAAACACTCTCCTCGCACCGGCACTCCGAAACCGGCCGCGGCGGCAGGGGCCGAGTGCTTCCTGGAAATCGGAGTCGAAGAGTTGCCGTACCAGTTCGTCGCACCAGCCCTGCGCGCCCTTGCCGAATCGTCAGAACGACTATTCAAAGAACAGCGGCTGACCCATGGGACCGTCAAAGCCGTCGGGACCCCACGGCGGCTGGTGCTGGTGATCCAACAATTGGCCGCCCGCCAAACCCCGGCTGAAAAAGAAGCGATGGGTCCCTCCAAAGCCGTGGCATTCGATCCGGCCGGACAGCCGACGAAGGCCGCCCTCGGATTTGCCGCGTCGCAGGGCGTGGCCGTGACCGATCTGGAAGTTCGCACCACTCCTAAAGGCGAATATGTCTTTGCCGTCAAGCGTGAGCCGGGACGACAGACCTCGATGCTGCTTCCCGATCTTCTGTTGGAACTGATCGGTGGATTGTCCTTCCCCAAATCCATGAAATGGAACGCCTCGGAATTGCGGTTTGCCCGCCCGATTCGATGGCTCACGGCATTGTACGGCGGCAAAGTCGTTCCGATTCAGTGGGGGGGAATCAAAGCGGG
>JBGPNZ010000169.1:0-5155 GCA_041487795.1 Nitrospiraceae bacterium | reverse complement strand
TGGTGCCGGTCGCGCTGGCCGGCGTGGCCCTGCTGGTCTGGCGATCGCCGTATCGTTTGCAGCGCCTGATGACCTTTTTCGATCCGGGGAAGGATCCCACGGGGGCGGGATTTCAGGTGAACCAGTCGTTTCTGGCGTTCGGCAGCGGAGGGGCGTTCGGAGTCGGACTGGGAGAAGGCCAGCAGAAACTGTTTTTTCTTCCCGAAGCCCATACCGATTTCGTGCTCGCACTGGTCGGCGAAGAATTGGGGCTGGCCGGAACGACCGCGATCATGGCGTTGTTCGGCCTGCTGGTGTTCAAGGGGTTTCAGATTGCGGGACGCGCGCGGGAGCCGTTCGGGCGGCACCTCGCGCTCGGCATCACGCTGCTCATCGGATTTCAGGCGTTGATCAATGCGGGGGTGGCCACCGGACTGCTGCCCACCAAGGGGCTGACGTTGCCGTTGGTCAGTTACGGAGGATCCTCGCTGCTCGTGTCCTTGTTGGCGATCGGAATCTTACTCAGCATTTCTCGTGACCGGCAGGGCGGGAGGCAGTCGGGTGTGTATGGGCATGGACGGAGTGGATGACGACGATCGTGTTTGCAGCGGGCGGCACCGGCGGCCACCTGTATCCGGCCGTGGCGCTCGCGCGGGAATTTCTTCGGCAGGATCCGGCGACCCGGGTGCTCTTTGTCGGCACGGCGCGTGGAATCGAAGCGAAAGTCCTGGCGCACGAGGGTTTCGAATTGGCCATGATCGCAGCGCAGCCGGTGATGGGGCGCGGTTTTCTGAACGCGGCTGGTGCCCTGCTCTCGCTGCCGCAGGGACTCTGGCAGTCCCTGGCGCTGTTGCGGCAGAGACGCGTCTCGCTCGTGCTGGGGGTCGGCGGCTATACCAGCCCGCCGGTCTTGCTGGCGGCGCGGCTGCTCGGTTTGCCGCGGGTGATTTTGGAGCCGAATGCCTATCCAGGCATGGCCAACAAGGTGTTGGGACCGATTGCCGACGCGGTGTTCGTCACGTTTCGCGCCGCCGCACGATATTTCCCGGCGGCCAAGGTGCGGGTCACCGGCATGCCGGTGCGGCAGGCGTTCTTCGAGAACGCAGGCACGGGGCACGAGGCACGAGGCGAGGGGGAAACCAAGGAGCAGCAAGAGAGCGTTCATCCTGGAACCTCTCGCCTCGCGCCACTCGCCTCGCGCCCGCAGGGTCGGAAGACCCTGCTGGTGGTCGGCGGCAGCCAGGGCGCGCGGGCGATCAATGACGCGATGATCGGCGCGTTGCCGCAGTGGACGGCGATGCGCGGGCAGTTGGCGATCGTGCATCAAACGGGCGAGGCGGACCATGCGCGGGTACAGGCAGCGTATCACGCGGCGGGTGTGCAGGCCGAGGTGGTGCCGTTTCTGTTCGAGATGCCGAAGACGCTGCGCTCCGCGGATCTGGTCGTCTCGCGCGCCGGAGCGATGACGCTGGCGGAACTGACCGTGTGCGGCAAGCCGGCGATTTTGATCCCGCTGCCGCACGCGATCTATCAGCACCAGGCGCACAACGCGCGGGTGCTGGTGGACGCCGGCGGGGCGGTGGTGCTGCCGCAGCAAGAACTGACGGGGGGGCGGCTGGCGCAGGAAATCGCGGCGCTGCTGCGCAATCCTGAGCGGCTGCGTGCGATGGGAGAACGGAGCCTGGAATTGGCGAAGCCCGATGCCGCGAATGCCATTGTGCGGGAATGCCTTAAGCTCGTGAGGCGTGACGCGTGAGGCGTGATGGGAAAGGCAAATTCTGCGAAGTCCGTCTTTCTGTTTCACTCATCGCGCATCACGCATAACGGATTACGATGTTTCGAAAGATTCAACAGATTCATCTGGTCGGCATCGGCGGGGCCGGCATGAGCGGAATCGCCGAGGTGCTGCTCACGCTCGGGTATAGAGTTTCGGGCTCCGATTTGCAGGAGTCCGACACGATCCGCCGGCTTCGTGAATTGGGGGGCAACATTTTCATCGGGCATCAGGAGTCGAACATCGGCGAGGCGCAGGTGGTTGTCATTTCCTCCGCTGTGCAGCCGACGAATCCCGAAGTGGTGGCCGCCCGGGCCAAAGTGATTCCGGTCATTCCGCGTGCCGAGATGCTGGCGGAGTTGATGCGATTGAAGTACGGCGTGGCGATCGCCGGGGCGCACGGGAAGACGACGACCACGACGATGGTCGCGACAGTGCTGGCGCAGGCCGGACTGGATCCCACGATGGTGATTGGCGGCCGGGTCAACGCGTTGGGGAGCCATGCGCGCCTGGGACGGAGCGATCTGCTGGTCGCCGAAGCCGACGAGAGCGATGGTTCGTTCTTGAAACTCGCGCCGACGATCGTGGCGGTCACGAACCTCGACCAGGAGCATCTGGATCATTACGGCACGATGGAGCGATTGGAGCAGAGCTTCCTCGAGTTCATCAACCGCGTGCCATTCTACGGCCTGGCGGTGCTGTGCGCCGACGACGACCATCTCCGGAAGCTGCTGCCCCGCGTCGTCAGGCGCTATCAGACCTACGGCCTGCGCGAAAACGGCGGCATCACACCGGACTTTCGCGCGACCGACATCACGATGAAACAATGGGAGACGGAGTTTCGCGCCTCGTTCCAGGGCAGGAGTCTCGGGCCGTTCCGCCTGCCCGCGCCGGGGGTCCACAACGTCTTGAACGCGCTGGCCGCGATTGCGGTGGGGATGGAACTGGACGTGCCGGTCGATTTGATCCGAAAGGGCCTGGCGACCTTCGCCGGCGTGGAGCGGCGGTTCCACCTGCGCGGCGAAAAGAACGGCATCATGGTCGTGGACGACTACGGCCACCATCCGACCGAGGTTCGCGCCACGCTGGCCGCCGCCAAGCAAGGATGGAATCGGCGCCTGGTGGTGCTCTTCCAGCCGCATCGCTATACGCGGACGCGGGACCTGGCCGGCGAGTTCGCGCACGCGTTCGATCAGGCTGATGCGCTGTTCATGACGGAGATTTACGCGGCCGGCGAGCCGCCGATTCCGGGCGTGTCCGGGCAGCACCTCGCCGAGTCCGTGCGCGCAGCGGGGCATCCGTCGGTCACGTGGGTCGAGCGACGGGATGGACTGGTGGAAAAAATACTGCCGATGCTGCAGCCGGGCGATCTGGTGATCACGCTCGGCGCCGGGGATATTTGGAAGACCGGACTTGAGTTATTAGAGCGTTTGTGAGGCTGCGGCTGGGCTGATGGTCGTGCTCGGTTTGAGTGGCATCTGAAAGACCGGAGTCGAATTGCTGGAGCGCTTGTAGAATCGTGACGGGTGACGAGTGATTTGTTATGAGGCAGGCGGTTGTACTCATGACGCGTCATACGGAGAGCGATGAATAATATGCATCGAGCATGGAATAAACAGGACTTGCGCGCGGCGGTGGCGGGTCTGCGAGGCGACGTAAAATTTGGGGCGCCGCTCAAAGACTACACCTCGTTCCGGATCGGCGGACCGGCAGACGTGATGGTGATGCCGGCTGACGCCGAGGATGTGTGTCGGTTGGTTCGGCAGGCGCGGGCGGTGGACATTCCGATCTTCGTACTGGGCGGCACCAATCTTTTGGTCCGCGATCACGGCATTCGCGGCATCGTAATCAGCCTGGCGAAGATGAAGGCTATCGCGGATGAGCCGGGGCATGTGCTGTATGCCGAAGGCGGCGTCGGGATGCCGACCCTTATGAAGCACGCGACCGGACGCGGGTTCTCGGGCCTCGAGTGGGCGGCCGGCATTCCGGGGACGGCGGCCGGCTGCGTCGTGATGAACGCGGGTACGAAGCTTGGTGAAATGAAGGATTCCGTCAAGGCCGTGCGCATCGTGGATCCCGACGGCCGGATCGTCGAGTGCCCGGCATCGGCCATCCGGTTCAGCTACCGGCGGGCCTTGTTGCCGCGTGGAATTGTGGTCGGCGTCTGGGTGCAGCTCAAGCCGGCGTCGAAGGAAA
Source organism: Nitrospiraceae bacterium (assembly GCA_041487795.1). Taxonomy (GTDB): domain Bacteria; phylum Nitrospirota; class Nitrospiria; order Nitrospirales; family Nitrospiraceae; genus 2-02-FULL-62-14. Next base: position 1,206 of record JBGPNZ010000169.1, on the reverse strand, counting down.
AAATCCAGACGACCGTCAAAGAGTATCTGCGGTACCGGAAAGACACGCAACCGTTGACGCTGCCCAATGCGGGGTGCGTGTTCAAGAATCCCGGCCATGATGCGGCCGGCCGCGTCATCGAGGCGGCAGGCCTCAAGGGCGCGCGGATCGGCGACGCGCAGGTGTCGGACAAACATGCCAACTTCGTCGTGAACCTCGGTCATGCGAAGGCGGCCGACGTGATCGCGCTGATCAAGAAAGTCGGGCGTGCGGTCGAAGCGCAGACAGGGATGACGCTTGAACTGGAACTGAAGATTGTCGGGGAATCGTGAATAAGCCTCTGACGCGGACGCGGATCGGCGTGCTCATGGGCGGGCGGTCGTCGGAGCGGGAGATCTCGTTGCGGACCGGGCAGGCCGTGCATCGGGCGCTGCTGCGCCGGGGCTATCGGGCGGTCGCGATCGACGTGAACAATTCGCTGTTGCGGCAACTGCAGGCAAAGAAGGTGGGCGTGGTGTTCCTTGCGTTGCACGGGCCGGGCGGAGAAGACGGTACGATCCAGGGATTTCTGGAGACCATCGGTATGCCCTACACGGGCTCCGGTGTCCGGGCAAGCGCGATGGCGATGCACAAGGTCACGGCCAAGAGGCTGCTGGCCTGCCACGGGATTCCGGTGCCGGATGGAACCGTCATCCAGAAGTGCGCGGCGGCGTCAAAACCGGCTCGCTTGGCGTGGCCCGTGATTGTGAAGCCGGCGGCGGAGGGCTCGACGATCGGAATTTCAATCGTCCGGAAAGCATCCGAGTGGGACGCGGCGCTCAGGCGCGCCCATGCGCATGATCGCGAGGCGGTTGTGGAAGCCTACATTCCCGGCCACGAGATCACCGTCTCCGTGCTCGGAGGACCGCGCGGGGCGAGAGCATTGCCGACGATCGAGATCGTCGCGCCTGGCGGATTTTACGATTATGCCGCCAAGTACACGAAGGGGCTCAGCCGTTACCTGTGCCCGGCGCCGTTGCCGGCCAGGGTCAACAGACAGGTCACGGACCTGGCGGTTCAGGCCTACGACATTCTGGGATGCGACGGTGCGGCGCGGGTGGATTTTCGGGTGACGCCGCGCGGCAAGCCGTATGTGCTGGAAGTGAATACGATTCCCGGCATGACGGAAACGAGTCTGCTGCCGATGGCCGCTGCAAAGGCAGGAATGGATTACGACACGCTCACGGA
>JBGPNZ010000168.1:0-5283 GCA_041487795.1 Nitrospiraceae bacterium | reverse complement strand
CAGATTAAACAGGTTCTCACCATCGCCGGATCGGATTCCGGCGGCGGCGCCGGCATCCAGGCGGACATCAAGGCGATGTCGGCCAACGGTGTCTTCGCCATGTCCGCCATCACGGTCATCACGGCGCAGAACACCGAAGAGGTCACGGACGTCTTCGAGCTGCCGGCGTCCATCATTGCGGCGCAGATTGACGCCGTCTTCAACGACTTCGACGTGGCAGCGGTCAAGACCGGCATGCTGTCCTCCGTGGAGATCGTCCGTGTCGTGGCCAAACTGCTGACACCACAAAAGATATCGAACCTGATCGTGGACCCCGTCATGCAATCCAAAAGCGGCCACGCGCTCCTGAAGCCGGATGCGGTGGACGCCCTGCGCACCGAATTGATTCCCCTGGCGCTGGTGATCACCCCGAACATCCACGAGGCCCAGCAACTGTCCGGCATGGAGATCAAGTCCCTGGCCGACGCGCGCCAGGCGGCGAAGATCCTCCACAAGCTGGGATGCCGGAACGTGCTGATCAAAGGCGGGCATCTGCTTGCCGAACGAGGGACGGACCTGCTATACGATGGACGCTTCTTCAACATCTATAAAGGGGACTTCATCGACACGCCCCATACCCACGGCACCGGCTGCACCTTCGCGTCGGCCATCGCGGCGCAAGTGGCGCGGGGGAACGCGCTGCCGGAGGCGGTGCGGGCGGCCAAGGCCTACGTGACGGAGGCCATCCGGCACGGTCTGGCGATCGGCCACGGCAAGGGACCGACCAACCACTTTTATTTTTTGACGCAGCAGTAAACCGGCGCGCTGAGGGGGCCACATGAAGCTCACGTATCGTCCGCTCGCATTCCTCGTGATGGGGTTTGCCTGGGTGCTGCTGGCCTGCGTGATCGGTCTCGCGCTCTTTCTGGGCATGACGACAGGCCGGCCCTACGGCCAGGTCTTCCGTTCCCTCCACGTCCACGGCGCGCTGATCGGCGGCGTGATGCAGATCATCGCGGGCCTGCTGCTGGCCGGCCGGGAACGCCGCACGTCGCAGCCCGCCATCTTCATGGCCTTGAACCTGGGCACGCTGGGCTTGCTGATCGGGCAAGCCCACGGCCATTTCCCCTTAATGAGCATCGCGGCCATCGCGTTGCTCGGCGCCTTCGTGCCGCTCGGGGGTGATCTTGTCCGTCAGATTCGCCACAGCGTCGTGGGCGCGCCGCTGAGCTATTGGTTCTATGGGATTGCGCTGGTTTCGCTCGCCGGCGGCGTGCTGGCCGGCGCAGCCGTGCCGCTACGGCTGATGCCCTATAATTTCGTTGGACAAGGCCGGCTGGCGCACATCCATCTGCTCACCCAGGGCTTCGTGCTGCTGATGATCGTCGGCGCCATGCACACTCAGTTTCCGGCTTTCTTCAACGGGCGCTTGCACAGCCCGATACTGGGGCAGTTGACCTTCGCGCTCCTGCCGCTCGGTTTCGTCGTGCTGCTTGCGGGCTTCCTGGTGACGAATCTGTGGGTCCAGATCGCCGGCGGCGCACTCATGCTGATCGGCGCCCTGTGCTACAGCTACAACATCGTGAGAACATGGCAGGACGCAGGCCGGCCGCGAAAGCCGGCGTCCGACCTGTGCCTGCTCGCAACGTTCTTTCTCGTCATCGCGATCGCATGCGGCATTCTGGTCTCCGTCAACGTGCTGGAGAACCCGCCGTTCGTACCCTTCGGCTCGCTGCACCTGGCCGCCTACACGCACCTGGCGTTCATCGGTTTCATGCTCCTGTCGCTCCTGGGCGCGCTCACCGATTTATTGCCCAATCTACTGGCGGAGGAACGGACAACGAGCAACAAAAAGCGCGGCCCCTACGAAGCGGCACTGACCGGAATCATCGGCCGTTGGAGCCCGATCCAGCTCTGGACGCTCAGCGTCGGCACGATGAGCCTGGCCGTCGTTGCCGCACTGGTCTGGCAGTATCCCTTGAATGCCTGGCCGGTGAAGGCTACGGCATGGGTCGGCGCGCTCTTGTTGTTGACAGGTTTGGCATTGTTCACCACGAAGGTTGTGCAGCTCCTGCTCAAGAATCCGAACGACTCCTCGCCGTCCTGATTTTTCAGTAACAGCCTCTACTCGTGCCGGTATACTCGTTGTTCCGTTATCCACAGCGTTGGTTTTTTTGACACAACGCACGCACCGCACAACTGCGCGATATTCCACGCGCAATGCCCGCCACGTTCGCCTGCTATACTTTCTCCCGGCCAAGTTCACACCGACGCACTCATTTCAACGCGAGGTGATCCGATGCCGGACCGATTCACAACGTTCGTCCCTGAACCCTGGAAAAGTCTCTTCGAGCTTTTGCTGATCCCCCTGTCCTGGATTCCCGACATGCAGCAGTCGCTCCTGTCGTTCGTGCTCGTCTCGTCGTCAGGCTGGACGGCTGCCGCGTATTACCTCTTCCTGCTGCTGCCCGTCCTGCTCTGGATCAGTGCCGTGTGGTGCACACAACTGTCGCTCTACACGCTGCCGTTCCGTTCGGGACGCGTGGACCTGGTGAAACTGGTCCTGCTTGCCTGGTGGGATGCCGCGCTGGCGATCTGGATGTACTGGGTCGGTTTGGGACGCTTCGCCGCCGTGATCGTCGGTTGGGCGCTCACGCTGGCCCGCCTGGCACTCAAACTGGCAGCCGAGACCGTGCGCCAGATCGTTATGCTGCCTTTCACGATGACGGGACGGATGACCCAGAGCTATTTCCAGCCCGGCGTGCCGTGGATTGCATTCCTTCTGCTGGTGTTCTGGTGCCTGCTGGAAGCGATGATCTTTACCTACACGCTTCTCCCCACGGTGACGGAGGTGCTGGCCGGCATCGTGGGCGCGGACGCTTCCCGGTTCACCGTCACGACCCTGTTCATCTTCCTGTTCCTGCTCATCATGGGCAGCTTCGCCTGCCTGCAGACCCTGGCGGAGGCGATCAAGAACCGGGAGTACAAATTCCTGGTGCAGATGATCCTCATCGAGTTGTTCGTGATGATCTTCGAAGTGATGTTCCTGTACCGGGAGCTGGTGGACGCCATCACACCCTGGATCGCCCAGCAGACCGGCGAGAAGTTCCGGCTGGGGATCGGCTTCACCTTGTCGCTGGCCACCTTCGGGTGGATCGGCGTCCGGGGCATGACCTGGTTCCTGTTCGGGCAGTTCGGCACACCGCCCCTGCTCGCATTCATCTCCCGCCGGCCGCTGGTCCAGCCGGGCGTGGAGGGAGCGGTGAGCGCGGTACCGGCAGAAGCGCCGCCGTGGTGGCACGCGCCGGTCGAGGACTTCAAGCAGGAGATCGGCTGGCTGCACGAGAAAGGCGACGAATTGATGGAGTATCTCATGCTACCAGTGCTCCATGTGGCGGCCGCCGCGCTGAATTTTGCCATGATCCTGGTGGCAGCCCGTCCGGTCTTCAGTATTCCTTTTAAGAATCTCAAGGAAGTCCTCGAAGCAAGGGAACTGCTGCCCACCATGCGCTGGCAGCCGAAAAAGGTGGCGCCATGAACGCGTTGCGCTCGAAGATCACCGCCACGTGCATCACCGGCATGGTCCTGGCCGCCTGGCTCGTCGGCTGTACCGTGCAGGCCGACGAGGAGCGCAAACCGAGGACGACCCTGTTCATCGGTGTGGATGCCAGCGGCTCCTTCAAACACTCCGGTTATTACGACAATGCGCTGACGTTTCTGGCCCATTACATCTACGGCCACCTCCACGAACTCGGCGGGCTAGAAAAACCGAAGGCGCTGTTCGTGGCCAGCGTGGGCGGAAAAAACGTCAACGAGCCAAAAACCTTTCATCCCATCCACGACTTCGAGGGCAAAGACGTCGCCCAGATCGAAGCTGATTTGCGAAATTGGTTCCCGCCCTCCGACAAGGTGACGGACTTCAATCCCTTCTTCCAGGAAGTCGCCCGGATCACGAAGGAGCGGAACCTCATCCTTGCGCCGGTCACCCTGATGGTCGTGACAGACGGCATCCCGGATGCGGCCACGCCCGACGCGAAGGCCGGGACGAAGCAGTTGTACGAACGGATTGATCTGACCCCGCTCGAGTACCTCGCACGGAACGTGACGGTGCGGCTGACTTATGTGAGCCCCACGGTCGGCGAGCAATGGCGGACGCACGTGGCCCGCCAGCGCGTGCGGCTTTGGACCGTGGATGCGGAAGTCATGAAGGGTTGGAAGAACCAGATGCAGGCCGGTCGGGACATCGCGCAGCAGGACAAGTTCTGGAAGTGGGTTCAGGACAACGTGGACTTCCGCATGCGCGCGAATAAGGCCTGACCCGCACCGAGCCCGTTTCAGCCTCGCATCGCCTGTTCCACCCGGACTTTGCTAGAATGCCGGACATGGAAGAGGCGTTGACCTTTAAGGACCACCACGGCCATCGAGTGGCCGGCATCCTCACTGCACCCAAGGCCAAAACCGATCGCGTGGCGCTCCTCTGCCACGGATTTCTTTCCAACAAAAACAGCACCACGAACAAAACCCTGACGCGGTCGCTCACCGAGCAGGGCATCGCCACGTTCCGGTTCGATTTTTTCGGCCAGGGCGAGAGCGACGGCCCGTTCGAGAACATTACCGTCACCATCGCCCTCGGCCAGGCTCTGGCAGCTCTCGATTGGCTGGCCGCCAAGGGCTACAAACGGATCGGTCTGGTCGGCTCCAGCTTCGGCGGGCTTGTCGCGATCCTGACCGCCTCGCAATGGTCACACCCGCCCACCTCAGGCGTCGTCACACCCACCCACCCCGCGCCTGCCGGGGCAGGCGCCTCTCCGCAGGGACGCGCCTCTTCCCCGTGGCCTGCGCTGGCCTGCCTCGCTCTCAAGTGTCCGGTCGCGGACTTTGCCGAAGTCCTGCGCCTGGAATTCGGCGAAGCCGGTATGGCACGCTGGAAAACGCACCACGAAATCCCGGACGTGACCGGCGGCTCCAAGCCGGTCCGCCTGCGCTATGCGCTCTACGAAAACTGCCTTACCTACGACGGCTACAAGCCGGCCGCGACGATCAAGGTGCCGACACTCATCGTGCAAGGCGAAAAAGACGAACTGGTTCCGCTCCACCAAAGCAGCCGGCTCATGGAAGCCTTGCAAGGCAAACGGCAACTGGAAATCATTCGTGGAGCGGACCACGGCTTTACCAAAGGCGAGGACTTCAAGAAAATGGCGATGCTGCTGGCCGATTGGATGGTGAAACATCTCACATGAAAAGCCTGCGCGACGAGCAAGTGGACATTCTGAAGGCCCTCTATCCCTCGTACAAGGAGGAGGT
>JBGPNZ010000167.1:0-5336 GCA_041487795.1 Nitrospiraceae bacterium | reverse complement strand
GGGGACAGCAGTTTGGGCAACATGATCTCCGCGATCGCCCCCGCCCCCTTCGTGTAGGCCGTCTGGGCCATGGCGAACCGTCCGGCGCGTCCTTCCTCCGTGTCCGCTTGTGCCCGCGTGTCGGCCAGCACCAGTCCTTTGACCCGGTCGGCGTACGTTCGATAGAACGCAAACAGGGTATAGCCGCCCATTGAAAGGCCGACCAATACGGCTTGCGTGATGGCCAGGTGATCGAGCAGTCCTGCGACGTCGTCTGCGAACTGGTCCAGCGTATAGCGCCAGAGCGGGGCGTCCGATTCGCCGAATCCGCGAAAGTCCGGCGCGATGATCCGGTGCGTCTTGGACAAGGCCCTTACTTGTGGTTCCCACATGGCGCGGTTTTGGGGAAAGGCATGAAGCAGCACCACGGGCAGTCCGTGGCCCTGGTCGGTATAGGCGAGATTGAGGCCTTTGATTCTGGCGATCATATAATAACTTACAGACACGAGCTTCGAGCCGCGAGCCACGGGACTGAGTTCCTGTCTCGCGCCCCGCGCCTCGTGTCCCGTGCCTTCCCTTTGCTTCGCGCTCAATGCACTTTGCTAGCATGGGGGCTGCGCACGCGTCAATGCCGTTTGCGGCGTCCATCCACAAACGTATACAATTCTGGCAGGAGTGCACGCGATGAGCCTGCAGCGCCGGCGAGAAGGCCAGTCCGATCTTTTCCAGAAGAAGCGCGCGCCCGGTGAGAGCGCCGATGCGGCCGCGCCGCTTGCCGAACGGATGCGTCCGCGCGACTTCACGGATTTTTTCGGTCAGGACGAAATCATCGCTTCGGGCAAGCCGCTCCGACGCGCGATCGAAACCGACACTCTCTCCTCCGTCATCTTCTGGGGGCCTCCCGGTTCCGGCAAGACGACGCTGGCCCATCTGATTGCCCGCAAGACCAAGGCCGAGTTCGTGGCGTTTTCCGCCGCCACAAGCGGCGTGCCGGAACTTCGGCAGCTCGTCGCAGAAGCGGAACAGCGGTCGGCGGTCAGCCGACAACGGACAATCCTCTTCGTCGATGAAATTCACCGGTTCAACAAGGCGCAGCAGGACGCGTTTCTCCCGCACGTCGAGCGGGGGACCGTCATCCTGGTCGGCGCGACGACGGAAAATCCGTCGTTCGAAGTGATCTCCCCCTTACTCTCCCGTTCCCTCGTGGTCGTGCTGAAGCCGCTACCCGATGAGGCGATGGGAGCCATCCTCGATCGGGCGGTGGCTGATCGAGATCGCGGGGTGGGGTCTCTCAACGTCACGCTGGCGCTGGAGGCGCGCCGCCGGTTAGTCGGGTTCGGCAACGGCGATGCCCGCGCGGCTCTGACCGCGCTGGAATTCGTTGTGACGCAGACGCCGGCAGGGCCGGACGGCCATGTCACCATCGACGAGCGGGCGATGGACGCCGCGCTCTTGAAGAAGGCGCTCCGCTACGACAAGGCGGGAGAGGAGCATTACAATCTCATCTCCGCCTACATCAAGAGCCTGCGAGATTCCGATCCGGACGGTGCGCTCTACTGGCTTGCGCGGATGCTGGAGGGCGGGGAGGATCCGAAATTCATCGCGCGGCGTATGGTGATCTTCGCGTCGGAGGATATCAGCAACGCGGACCCGTTTGCGCTCGTCTTAGCCGTCGCCGCGTTTCAGGCGGTGGAGTCTGTCGGGTTGCCGGAAGCGCAGATCAACCTGGCTCACGTCACGACCTATCTGGCGACGCGTCCGAAGGACAACGCGTCATACGTGGGACTGCTCGAGGCGCTGAAAGATGCGCGCGAGCATGGCAATCTGGCCGTGCCGATGCATCTCCGCAATGCCGTGACCTCTCTCATGCGCGATCTGGGGTACGGGAAAGACTATCGGTACGTGCACGATGATCCCGCTGCAAAAAAAGAACAGCAACATCTCCCGGACCCTCTCAAGAATAAGCGGTACTATCGTCCCAAGCCATTGTAGACAAAGGCATTTATATCAAGTTTCAGTTGATTTGGCGGGGCCGTTTGTTTCTGACTTCACTGTGGACAAATTACGATGATTGGCTATACTGGAGGCTCCCGGGAGTAAGAAGGTGCCGATGGAAACGGGCCAGGACAATCAGGAACGCCGGCGAGCAGTGCGGATCACGTTGATCGGTCCTGCTCGGGTTGGCTCTCGGATCGAGCAGCGAGCGGTTTCAGCCGTGATCGACAATGCCAACCGGGCCGGAGCCGGTTTCCACGCCAAGGAATCGCTTGTGGCAAACGAGCCCGTCACCGTGTGTTTTGCGTTCCTGGATCACCGCGGCGAGGACCACCAGGAAAAGCTCGCCGGGCGCGTCGCCTGGGTCAAGTCGTGGGAGAAGGGGCACCTGATCGGGGTGGTGTGGGACCGTCTTGTGGCGAAGGACACGAGTCCATGGCTGGCATCGTTTCTCGACCACAGCATGCAGCAGACTGCTTGACGGCGAACGATCCACGGCCATCTGCATCGTTCTCGGCTCAAAAAAATCCTCAACGTATTTCAGAAAATACGCCTCCAGTTTTTTCTCGCCTGCGGCCTTGCATCTGGCCGCGCCTCCTTCGCCTGAACTCTTAAGAGGCTCTCGCTCTAGCCCGCCAGTTTCTGCTTCACGCTTTCCAGTTCCTGCGATAAGTCGCTCCACCGGGCCGTGAGCCGGTCCAGATCTTTCTTCCACTTCTCCTGCTCCTGGTGCAGTTCGTTCCAGCGGGAAAATTTCTGGTAGAGCACCGGGTCGGCCAGTTCCTGATCGCGGCCCTTGATGCGCTCCTCCATCCCGGCAATGTCTGCTTCCGCTCGCACGACCTGCTTTTCAAGACGATCGCGGGACTTTGTCAGATCCCGCCGGTTCGACCCGTTCAGTCCAGTCGGTCCAGGCGGCCCTGTCGGCCTCGTCGGATTGTCTGGCGCCGGCTTGGGCGGCGTGGTGGTGTTTTTCCCGGACTTCTGTGTCCGCTGCTGCGCCGCCGTCGGTCGCAGGTCCTCGCTGCTTTCCTTGATGGACTCCAGCTCCTGTGCCCGCTTCCAGAGGTAGTACTCGTAATCGCCGTGGAAATCGCGGGCCTTGCCATCCTCGATTTCCACGACGCGCGTGGACACGCGCATGAGAAACGTCGGGTCGTGCGAAATAAACACGATCGAGCCCGGAAAATCGGTCAGCGCGTCGGTCAGCACGTCCACCGACGCCGGGTCGAGGTGGTTGGTCGGCTCGTCGAGCAGGAGCGTATTCGCCGGCTCGACCAGCATGCGGGCCAGGGCCACGCGGTTCCGCTCGCCGCCGCTCAGGGCCTTGATGGGTTTTTTCTGGTCGGGGCCTGAAAACAGGAACGCGCCGGCGAGTCCGCGCAGGAAATTCCGCTCCGCCCGGGTCGAGACTTCCTCGAGCGATTCCAGGATCGTGTGTTCGGGGTTCAGGGTTTCGGCCTGGTGCTGCGCGAAGTAGTGCAGCGTGACGCCGTGCCCGAGCGTCCGCGTGCCCTTCTCGAACGGCAACACGCCGGCCAGCATCTTGAGCAGCGTGCTCTTGCCGGCGCCGTTCTCGCCGACCAGCGAGATGCGCTGGCCGCGCTCGATGGAAAAATTGAGATCGGCGTACACGACCGTCTCGCCGTAGCTCTTGGCGACGTGGCTGAGTTCGATCACCTGCCGTCCGCTGGCGCCGGGCAGGGGGAACTTGAACCGCACACGCCGCGTGTCGCGCTTGACCTCGATCAACTTCACCTTTTCCATCTGTTTGATGCGGGACTGAACCTGACTCGCCTTATTCGCCTGATAGCGGAACCGGTCGATGAATTTTTGGACCCGGGCAACTTCCTTCTGCTGCCGGTTGGCCGCCGCCTGTTCATGGCTGTCGCGTTCGCCCCGCAGTTCCTGGAATGTCGTGTAGTTCCCCCGATATTCCTGGATCGTGTGGTGGCGCAGCTCCCACACGTGCGTGGCGATCCGATCGAGAAATGTCGTGTCGTGGCTGATGACCAGGATCGTCATCTTGGAATTGATCAGGAAGTCCTCGAACCATTTCTGCGTGGGCTTGTCGAGGTGGTTGGTCGGCTCGTCCAGCATCAACACGTCGGGCTCAGACAAAAGCAGATGCGCCAGCGCCACCCGCATCCGGTAGCCTCCGGAGAGGGTTTCGATCGGCCGTTCAAAGTCCTGTTGCGCAAAGCCCAGGCCGGACAGGATGCGCTTGGCTTCGTGCTCGGGGTAGAGATCGCGATGGGCCGCGTCCAGCACGGTTTTGCCGGAGAGGGCTTCCAATTCTTGCGGCAGATAGCCGATTTTCAGTTTCGGGCGTTTGCGAATGGTCCCCTCGTCCGGTGATTCTTCGCCGAGAATCATGCGCAGCAGGGTGGTTTTGCCGCTTCCGTTGGGGCCGACGAGGCCTGTGCGCGTGTGCGGACGTAAATGCGCGGTCGCATCCTTCAACAGAATGCGCGTCGCGAATTGCTTATTGAGGTGTTCGATTTGGAGCATAAAACTAGGCTATGGGCTAGGGGCGAGAGGCTATGGGAGATGCTAGAAACTATTTCTGTGGAAGGAAAAAGATCAAAGCGCAGAGTTCTTTCTTGTCTGTGCCTATAGCCTATCGCCTAGTGCCTCGTACCTGCCGCGCGGCGCGGTTTGGTGGAGCTGGCCGGGATTGAACCGGCGACCTCGTGAATGCCATTCACGCGCGCTCCCAACTGCGCCACAGCCCCACCCGACCGAAGTAAATAGTCAAAAGTAACAGGGAGGAACGGCTAGGAACGGAGGGGATGCTAACACGGGCTCGGCTTGCTTGACAAGCATGGCAGTGCATCCTACTATTGAGCGCACCAAGCTCTGCCAGGCTCTGATGTGGTGCAAGGATGCCCGGTCAGGGCTCTTTTTTTTGAATAAAAAGCTGGTAGCTGGCAGCTAATAGCGAGTGGCCGGACCAAGAGAACGGTTGCGGGAGTATGACTGGTGTCTAATTTAGTAATCGTCGGCACCCAGTGGGGCGATGAAGGCAAGGGAAAGATCGTAGATATCCTATCGCGCGATGCGGACATCGTCGTGCGCTATCAGGGCGGGTCCAACGCGGGCCACACGGTGATCAATCATCACGGGACCTTCGTGTTTCATCTGATCCCGTCCGGCATTCTTTATCGCGGCAAGACCTGCATGATCGGCAACGGCGTCGTGATCGATCCGGCCGCGATGATCGAGGAAATGGACGGGCTGCAGGCGAAAGGCGTGAAGATCGGCAGAAACTTCTTCGTCAGCGAGCGGGCGCATGTGATCCTGCCGTATCACAAAGCGATCGAAAAGGCTTCCGAGCAGTCCAAGGGCTCGCGGAAAATCGG
>JBGPNZ010000166.1:0-5344 GCA_041487795.1 Nitrospiraceae bacterium | reverse complement strand
TCTGGGTCGGTGACCATCCGGTCCACTGGTGCTGCCGGACCAGTTGATCGCTTTCCACGACTCGCCGTGCGACGGCCAGGATCAGCGCCCATGTCAGGTCGGCGGTGGCGTTGGTCAGAACATCCGGCGTGTTGGTGACGACGATGCCGCGGGCCTTTGCCGCCTCCACGTCGATGTTGTTGTAGCCGACGGCATAGTTTGCGATGACACGAAGCGCTGGCGCGGCGGCCAGCATGCCGCCGTCGAACCGTTCGCTTAATGTGCAGATCACAGCGGACGCATCACGAACGCCGGTCAGCATCTCGGCCCTGGTCGGTGGCCGATCGAGCGGAGGCACGGTCAGGTCGAAATGTTCATGAATGACCGTCATGACCGGGGTTGGTAGTGGTCTGGCAAGGTACAGTCGAGCGCGCATACTTGGCCATCTTAACGAATTCGTTGCGCGTGGACAATCGGACGTGGGCGGACTGCGGTGCGGCGGAGGACTATGCGCGGCTTATTGACTTGGCGGAGCACCGTTTGTTAAATTGCCCTATTCATCATAAGTGCTTGAAACATCCGCTAGTATTGAGCTTTTCTTCCATCAGGCCATAAGGGAGTGAGACCAGTGAAATTCGACGAACAAGACGTTCCGAATCGGTGGAAACTACTCGCGCAGGGGCATGCCGACGAATGGGGTGCGGGCGAGACGACCGCGGAGCAGCTCCCTCCTGCGCCGGCCAATGTGGCGGCGAAACCGGGCAATGGCAAGATCACCATTGCGTGGGATCCTGTGCCCGATGCCATGTATTACAACCTCTATTTTCTGACGAACAAAGGCGTGAGCATTAAGTTTTCAGAGCTGACCCGTCCGATCGCCAGCCCGGAGGATTTTAAGCCGGTCATGGGGGTGAAGAAGGAAAAGGGGAACTGCATCGAAGGTGCGACGTCGCCCTACACGCATGACGACCTGGCGAACAGCACCTGCTATTACTATGTCGTGACGGTGGTGACGGCCCAGGGAGAAAGTTTGGAATCGGCCGAGGTGATGGCGATTCCGTCTCCCTACCTGATCGTGCAGGCGATCGGCCAGGAGGGCGTGGAGGACGGCGAGTTCAGGGCGCCGACCGGCATCGTGCTCGACAAGGACGGCTGTATCTATGTGGCCGACACGGACAACCATTCCATCCAGAAATTCGACAAGGACGGCAAGTTTCTCGCGCGATGGGGCGGCGAGCCCAGTGGGCAGGAAGGCCAGTTCTATTATCCGCGCGGGCTTGCGATCGGCTCGAATGGCGAGGTCTATATCTCGGACAGCGGCAACAACCGCATCCAGAGGTTCGATGCGGAGGGTCATGTGATGCACGCCTGGGGCAAGTTCGGGTTTGCCTGGCGGGGCGCCGACATCGGCAAGTTCGACGTGCCGTGGGGCGTGGCCACGGACCGAGACGGCAATTTGTACGTCACGGACACGAGCAATTCGCGCGTCCAGAAGTTCAAGTCGGACGGCACGCCGCTGCTCAAGTGGGGCCGGGACGGCAGCTTCGACGGCGCATTTTTCTTCCCGCGCGGCGTGACGGTGGATTTCGTCGGCAATATCTACGTGGCCGACGAGAGCAACAATCGGATTCAGAAGTTCGATTCGCGCGGCAGCTTCCTGGCCAAGTGGGGCAAGGAAGGCGGCGGTCCCGGTCAGTTCAAAGCGCCCTGGGGCGTGGCCTGCGACAAGTTGGGCAACGTCTACGTGGTGGACAGCGGGAACCATCGCATTCAGAAGTTCGACGGCAACGGCACCTTCCTCTGCCAGTGGGGCAACCGCGGCGTCACGGAGGGGCAGGTGAATTTCCCTTCCGGCATTGCCGTGGACGCCGAAGGGCACGTCTATGTCGTCGACAGCGGCAATAACCGCGTGCTGAAGTATGTGCCGACCGAAGAAGAACTCAACCGGCTGGCGCAGAGCCGCCCGCAGGAAACGGCCGGCGCGCCGGCTCCCCGCAGCCTGGTCGCCAAGGCGGGCGACACAGAAGTCACGCTGAGCTGGCTCGATGTGCCAGGCGCCGTGTCCTATAACCTCTATTTTCACACGTCGCCGGGTGTGACGACGCACACGGGCACGAAGATCGAAGGCGTGTCCAGCCCCTACGTGCACGTCGGTCTGACGAACGACCGCCCCTATTGCTATGCCTTGAGCGCGATCTACGAAGACGGCAGCGAGAGCGTCTTGTCCGAGGAAGTGACCGCCATGCCGGTCTTGATCGACATCACAGCGCCGCAGAATCCCTACGCCGTCGTCAACCACGGCGCATTCATGACGAACACGCCGGATGTCGTCCTGACGATCTCGGCGAACGACGTGGATACCGGTGTCGCCGCCTACTACATCGCCGAGAGTCCCATGGCGCCGAGCGCGACCATGCCGGGATGGGTGGAGGTCACGCCGGCGAACACGTTCGGTGCGACGATTCCCTGCACGCTCTCGCCGGGCGACGGTCCGAAGACGATTTATATCTGGTTCAAAGACGTCGGCAACAATATTTCGGTCCCGGCCAGCACCAGCATCCTGGTCAACACGTCCGGCTATCTCTGCGTCTCCAAGTGGGGGAAGCCCGGCCGCGGCGCCTCGCTGCTGCACGGCGGCGAGTTTTCGGCGCCGATGTACGGGATGGCGATCGATCAGCAGGGCTGCCTGTTCGTGGTGGACAACGGCAATAACCGGGTGCAGAAGTTCGACAACGCCGGTAATTTCATCATTCTCTGGGGCAGTTTCGGCTCCGCCAACTCCAACTTTCACAACCCGACCGGCGTCGCCTGCGACGCCAAGGGCGACGTGTACGTGGTGGATACCAACAATCACCGCGTGCAGAAATTCGACGGAAAGCTGGGCGGCTATCTGATGAAATTCGGGTCCCGCGGAAACGCCGAGGGGCAGTTCAGTTCGCCCTGGGGCATCGCCTGCGATCGCGTGCGCGGGTATATCTACGTGGTGGACAGCGCCAACTTCCGCGTGCAGAAGTTCGATGCCAGCGGCGAGTTCATTATGCAGTGGGGGAGCTTCGGCGCCAACGATGGGCAGTTTTATTTCCCGCGCGGCGTGGCGGTGGATTCCACGGACGGCGGGGTGTATGTCGTGGATATGGGCAACCATCGCATTCAAAAATTCGATACGAGCACGAACGTGCTCCCGCAGTTGATCACGAAGTGGGGCGGGGGGATCGGCCCCGGCCACGCCAGCGATCCACGGGCCCAAGAGCCGGGACAGCTCCGGTCGCCCTGGGGCATCGTGGTGGACGGCCAAGGCGACGTGTATGTGTCGGACACCGGGAATCAGCGCGTTCAAAAGTTCGACCGCGAAGGCAATTTCATTACGCAATGGGGCGGGTACGGCAACGGCACCGGGCAGTTTAATTTCCCATACGGCATCACCGTGGATGCGCGGGGCAGCGTGTTCGTCGTGGATAGCGCCAACACCCGCGTGCAACAGTTCATGCCGGCGGAGGAAGGCGGAGAACGCCTGAAAGAGGAAGCCGAGTCGGTTGCGGAGCTGTCCAGTCAGGCGACGGAAGCGCAGCAGCGGTAGGGTCGAAACACCATGTTGGACAAGGATATCAGAGTCGGGTTGACGTACGACGACGTCGTGCTGGTGCCGGCGAAGTCCGAAGTGTTGCCCGGTGAAACGGACACCCGCACGCAGGTCTCGCGCCATGTGACGGTCAACATTCCGATTGTCAGCGCGGCCATGGACACCGTCACCGAAGCGCGCCTGGCCATTGCCCTGGCCCGGGAAGGTGGCATCGGCATTCTCCATCGCCTGCTTTCTCCCGAAGATCAGGCGGTCGAGGTGGACAAGGTCAAGAAGTCCGAGAGCGGGATGATTCTGGATCCCATTACGATCGCGCCGGACGCTACGATCCGCGAAGCCCACCAGTTGATGACCAAGTACCGCATCTCCGGCATCCCCGTCACCAAGAATGGCAAACTCGTCGGCATTCTGACCAACCGGGACCTGCGCTTTGAAAGCCGGATGGAGCTCAAGGTGTCGCAGGCGATGACCAAGGACAAACTGGTCACGGCGCCGGAAGGCACGAGTTTGGAGAAGGCCCGTGAAATCCTGCATGAACACCGGATCGAAAAATTGCCCGTCGTGAACAAGAAATTCGAGCTCAAGGGCCTGATTACGATCAAGGATATCGAGAAGCGCATCAAATACCCGCATGCCTGCAAAGATATGCACGGGCGTTTGCGAGTCGGAGCGGCCATCGGGGTTGGGCCCGAGACCGAGCACCGGCTCGACTTGCTGGTCAAGGTCGGCGTGGATCTGGTGGCGGTGGATACCGCGCACGGCCATTCACGCGGTGTGCTCGAGACGGTGAAGATCGTCAAAAAGAAATATCCCAACCTGGACGTCATCGCCGGCAATATTGCCACGGCTGAGGCGGCGCGCGATCTGGTCAAGGCCGGCGTGGATGCCGTAAAAGTCGGTGTCGGGCCGGGATCCATCTGCACGACACGGATTGTTTCCGGAGCCGGGATGCCGCAGTTAACCGCCATTTCTGATTGCGCCGCGGCGTTGGCTGGGACCGGCGTGCCGATCGTCGCCGACGGCGGAGTCAAATATTCCGGTGATGTGACCAAGGCCCTGGCGGCCGGTGCCTCGGCGGTCATGATCGGCGGCATTCTTGCTGGGACGGAGGAATCTCCTGGCGAAACGGTGCTCTTCCAGGGGCGGACCTACAAGGTCTATCGCGGTATGGGCTCGCTTGGGGCCATGGAGAAGGGCGGCAAGGACCGCTATTTCCAGGCCGGACGGGCGGAGTCCAAGCTGGTGCCGGAAGGGATCGAAGGGCGGGTGCCGTACAAGGGCACTCTGTCCGGCGTGATTTACCAACTGGTCGGCGGCGTCCGCTCGGGCATGGGCTATTGCGGCTGCCGGACGATCCAGGATTTGCAGAAGAACGCCAAGTTCATTCGGCAGACGCTGGCCGGTCTCCGTGAAGGCCACGTCCACGACGTGATTATTACGAAAGAAGCTCCGAACTACCGCACGGATGGAGAATAGCGAATAGCAAATAGCGAACAGCGAATAGCCAATGCTTCAGTTTGGTTAGCTGCCAGCTACCCGCTATTCGCCGCTTGCTAAGCCATGGAACTCTGGCATGACAGAATCCTGATTCTCGATTTCGGGTCGCAGTACACCCAGCTCATCGCCCGCCGCGTCCGCGAAACCCACGTCTACTCCCAGATACTTCCCTGCACCGTCCCGCTGGCCACGATCACGGCTTACAGGCCCAAGGGCATCATTTTGTCCGGAGGGCCGGCCAGCGTCTACGAGCGGAAGGCGCCGCACGTGTCCCGGCAGCTCTTCGAC
>JBGPNZ010000165.1:0-5350 GCA_041487795.1 Nitrospiraceae bacterium | reverse complement strand
CGAGCTGATCGTGGATTACTTGGACCGTATGGAAAAGGCCGGCGCGGGTCTGGGCAATCATCCGGCATTCCGACGGGTGTTCGATTTCATCAGCATTCAGCGCAACCTCAAGGCCGCCGGCCGGTTCGTCTACATCGACCGCGTCAAAAAGAATCCGAAATTTCTGGCCGACATCCCGCGCGTGCTCGGTTACGTGCGCCGGAATCTTGAAAAATATCCTGAACTGGTGACACTCAGGAAGCATCTGATGCCGTATGTGCCTGAACTACAGTAAAGCGAGGCGATGGGTGATGGGCAATAGGCGATGGGCCAATGCCGCGATCTTTTCCATAACCTATGGCCTATGGCCTATGGCCTGCGCATGGTTCCCATGCGAGCGATGATTCTCGCGGCCGGACTCGGCACCCGCCTCCGGCCACTGACCGACACCCTGCCCAAGCCCCTTCTGCCGATCGCCGGCCGTCCTCTTATCGTCTGGAACCTGCTGCTGCTTCGCCGTTACGCTGTCACGGAGGTCATGATCAATCTGCATCACCTCGGCCACCTGATCGAACAGGCACTCGGCGACGGCTCGGAATTCGGCATGCGGATTGCGTATTCGAGGGAATCGGTGATTCTAGGCACGGGCGGCGGTCTCAAACAGGCCGAGCCGTTCTTCGGCGGCGAGCCGTTTTTTGTTCTGAACGGGGATACGCTGTTCGACATGAATCTCGACGACATGACTGCCGCGTACCGACGGAGCCACGCGGTGGCGGCGATGGCGGTGCGAGCGGATCCTGAACCGGAACGGTGGGGCGCTGTAGAGATGGATGCCGCGCGCCGCGTGTGCCGTATCAGTGGACGCGGGATGAATCCTGCGGGGCGGAGCGAGAAGCAGATGTTCGCCGGCGTGCATCTCATGCACCCGCGATTGCTGGCGTCCGTGCCGGCGGGGCGCGAGTCGTCCATCATCGACGCCTATGTCGGCGCGATTCAGGCCGGGGAGACCGTTGTGGGATGCGAGCTGTCCGGCTACTGGTCGGATATCGGGACGCCGGAGCGTTATGCGCAGGCCCAGCGCGATGCGGAAGCGGGGCGGATTGACTTGGCGTCCCGCGAATGACGATTGACGAGTGACGAATAACGGGTTATTGAGGCGTCAGTCCATGAACTTGTGCATCGCCTGCACGACCTTCGGATCGAACAGGCCTTTTTCGGCTCCGCGATCGATCTGATCCATGGAGGCGCGGCGTTCCCAGGAATCCCGGTAGGGGCGTTTGGACGTGAGCGCATCGTACGCGTCCGATACGGCGATGATGCGGGAGCCGATCGGAATCTTCTCGCCCTGTAATCCGTCCGGATAACCGGTGCCGTTAAAGCTTTCGTGGCTGTGCTTGACGATCTGGAGCGCAGCCTCGTTTTCATAACCCATTGTTTTCATGACCCGCACGCTTTCCGCCGTGTGCGTCTTGATCAGGTCGAACTCGGTGTTGCTGAGACTGCCGCCACGGTTCAGGATATAGTGGGGGATGATCTCTTTTCCGATGTCCGCAAAAAAACCTGCCAGCAACAGGTCCTGCTTGTCCTTTTCCGGCAGGCCGAGCGCCTGGGCCAGGGCGTAGGACAGCACGGCGACGGTTCTGGAATGGCCGACGCTGCCGTCCAGCGCCTCGATCGGTAATGCGACGTCCTGCGGCACCTTGATCTGATCCGCGATCCCCTTGAACTCGTCGTAGAATTTCTGCGGGATCTTGTCCCGATCCAGCAACGGGTCTTTGAGACCGATGACTTCGAACGCTTCCACCCGGTGGCGCTTGCCCTTCACGCTGAGCCGCTCGGTTTCGTGGACCTTCATGCCCGCTTCGGCATAGGCCATCTTGAAATCCTTGTTCTCCTTGTCGAGTTCCAGGGCCTGCTCGAAGTAGAACAGGGCCTCCCCAGACTCCTTCAGGTCCAGGTGAATGCGGCCGAGCTCATAATACGCGGACGCGTCCTTAGGATTGGCGGAAATCTTGGCGTGGAGCTGCACGAGATACTCTTCCGTCTTGGGATTGGCGAAGACGGTGGTGGACACGTCCATTTTTTTCTTGGCTTCCACGACGTGGCTGATGTCATTGTAGGTTTTCAGATCGATCAGGATGCGCTCCGGCACACAGACCTTTTCCAGCCGGGCCGCCACATTGACCACGTCGCCGACGGCAGTGAACGTCTGGCGTTTGAGTCCGATGAGCCCGGTGATCGTCGATCCGGATCCGATGCCGATCCGCATTCTCCACGGGTAGTTCCGCTGGGCCATTTTCTCCTGCATCTTGAGCGCGGCCAGCACGGCCAGCAGTGAATGGCATTCGTACTCCAGGGGCGCGCCGAACTCGCACATGATGCCGTCGCCCATGTACTTGTCGATGTGCCCGCGATAGTTGAGCAGGATCGGCTCCATGTCGCCGATGTACAGGTTGAGATCACGAATGACCGCTTCGGGCGGCAGCCCTTCCGAATAGGTGGTAAACCCGACGAGGTCGGAAAACATGACGCTCAGATTGCGCTTCTCGTTGCGCAGGCGGCCCTCGATGAGCAGGTTCACCACCGAGGCGTCCATAGTGGAGTACAGCGTCTCCTCCACCTTGGATTTCAGCGATTCAATCGAGCGCTTGGACAGCTCCAGCTCGTCGGAGCGTTCCTTGAGCACGGCATTGGCCCGGCCCAGTTCGTCCTGTTGGGTTTGCAAGCTGCGGTTCAGCGCGACCAGGTTCTCGCTGGATTCGCGAAGCGTGAGGTTGGCCTGCTGGACTTCGGTCTGCTGATGTTGGAGATCGACGTTGAGCAGTCGCGTGGCCTGGATTTCCTGAGCCAGCCGTTCTTGTAGCTGTCCGACGGTGGCCCCGGCCAGAATGAGAAAGCCACCCCAGGTCATGATCGTGAGATAGAGATCCATCTCGGTGTTGGTCTCGAGAAACTGTTCCGGGAACAGGACCACGTAGATGCCCACGACCAGGATGCAGAGAACCGATCCCAGCACAGCCATCCGCTTGCCGAGGAAATAGCCCGCCAGGATGACGGAGAGAAAATAGACATTAAGCAATGCCAGCTTGTGAGGCAGAAACACGAGAATGGCGGTGGTGACGATCAGGATCGCGTTGACGAATAAAAACTCGAAGCGCTCGACCAGGAACGTTTTGAGTGTCTCCATGGAAATTCCGCGGTCAGACGAGGTGATTGTGATGATCGCGCGCCCGTTGTCGGCGCCTAGGAAGAATACCTGCGCGTTCCCCCGGTGTCAATCAGCGCCGAGGTTCTCGCGCACCTCTGGAAACGGGCTTTCATCAGCGGATTCGACTCAGGAAGCGAGCGATTTGAGGGGCGAGAATCGCCGCAGGCGGAGGGCGTTCCCGACGACGCTCACGGACGAGAGGGCCATGGCCGCCGCAGCCCAGATGGGGTTGAGGACGCCCAACGCCGCCGCGGGAATCAGGAGCACATTGTAGAAGAAGGCGGCAGCCAGGTTCTGTTTGATATTCCTGGTTGTTGCGCGCGAGAGGGCGATGGCGGTGACGATGCCACGCGGATCGCCGTTGATCAAGGTGAGATCGGCGGCCTCCATCGCCACGTCGGTGCCGGTACCGATCGCGATGCCGACGTCGGCCTGGGCCAGAGCCGGCGCATCGTTGATGCCGTCGCCGACCATCGCCACGATCTTGCCGGTGTCTTGAAGTTGCTTGATCTCTCGCGCTTTTTGGTCTGGCAGCACCTCCGCCAGCACGTGGGTGACGTGCAATTGCTCGGCGATGGCCTGGGCCGTGCGCTGGTTGTCACCGGTCAGAATGATGACTTCCAGCCCCAGGCGCTGAAGTGCCGCGACGGTCTCGCGGGCATGCTCCTTGAGCGTATCGGCAACAGCAATTACGCCGACGACGCGGGTAGCGGGAGATGGTTCGCCCGCCGACCGGACGGCGACGTACATCGGAGTGACGCCGGCCGCTGCCAGATGTTGGGCCGCCTGCTGTGCCTGGGATGAAACAGAAATATTCTCGATTTCCATCAGGCGGAGGTTCCCGATCAGCACCATCTGAGAATTCGGCGATCCGGCCACCGTGGCGCGGACGCCGTGACCGGGCACGGCGGCGAAGGCCTCCAGCGCGCGGAGCGCGAGCCCCTGTTCTTTGGCGTGACGGACGATGGCCGCTCCCACCGGATGCTCCGAATCCTGTTCGGCGGAGGCCGCGATGGCGACGATCTGTTCTGTCGTCCATCCCTCGGCGAATGGCAGGACGGCGCCGACGGACGGCTCACCGCGCGTCATCGTACCGGTCTTGTCCAGCACGACGGTCGTGAGTTGGTGCGCGCGTTCCAGGGCGTCGCCGCCCCGGATCAGCACGCCGTGCTCCGCGCCCTTGCCGATGCCGACCATAACGGAGGTCGGCGTGGCGAGTCCAAGCGCGCAGGGGCAGGCAATGATGAGCACGGCGACGGCGTTGAGCAGCGCATGCGTGAACGCCGGCGCCGGTCCCAGCGTCAGCCACAGCAGGAACGTCAGCCCTGCGATGCCCATGACTGCCGGGACGAAATACGCGGCGATTCGATCCGCCAGCTTGGCGAGCGGCGGTTTGGCGGCCTGCGCTTCTTCCACGATTCGGATGATCCGGGCCAGCGCCGTCTCGCGGCCCACTTTTGTAGCTTCGATCCGAAGGCTGCCCGTGTGGTTCAGCGTCGAGCCGATCACCGGGTCGCCGGGCTGCTTATCCACCGGCAGGCTCTCTCCCGTGATCATGGATTCGTCGACGGCCGAGACGCCCTGGCGCACCACACCGTCCACGGGAACCTTCTCGCCAGGCCGCACGATCACGAGATCGCCGGCTCTGACGTCTTCAATCGGCAGATCCGACTCGCGTCCGTTGCGGATGACGCGCGCCCGCTTGGGCTGCAAGCCCGCCAGCGCGCGGATCGCTTCCGAGGCCCGCCCCTTGGCCCGTGCCTCCAGCAGGCGCCCGAAGAGAATGAGCGTGATGATGGACGCCGAGGTGTCGAAATACACCGCGGGGGGTTGCCCGGTCGCGGCAAAGAACTCCGGTGCCAGTACGGCGGCCACGCTATAGAGATAGGCCGCCGAGGTGCCGACAGCGATCAACGTATTCATATCGGTGGAGCCGTGCCGGGCGACCGCGATCGCTCCTTTAAAGAAGCGCCGGCCGGCCCAGAATTGAATGGGGGTGGCGAGGAGCCATTGGGCCCAGAACGACGCCGTCTGCGAGATCGGAATGCCCAGATGCTCGGCCATGCCCAGGACCATGATGGGTATGGTCAACGCGGCGGCCACTGCGCATTGCACCAGTAATGCGCGAGCGGTGTCCTCGCGGTCGCCGGGCGCATCCGTCTT
>JBGPNZ010000164.1:0-5350 GCA_041487795.1 Nitrospiraceae bacterium | reverse complement strand
CATCTCGTGGTGGATCAGACCGTTGCTGGCCACGAGTTCGATGCCATAAATCGAAAAGGGCCCGCCGCGAAAATCGCTCATCCGCCCGCCCGCTTCAGCGACCATCAGCGATCCCGCCGCCGTGTCCCAGGGATTGAGCTTCAGCTCCCAGAAGCCGTCGAACCGGCCGCAGGCAACGTAGCAGAGATCGATCGCGGCGGCGCCCATGCGGCGCATCCCCTGCGCGCGAAGCGCGAAGTTGGCGAAATGGTCGAGGTTGTTCTGCTTGCTGACACGAATATCGTAGGCGAAGCCGGTAACGAGCAGCGCCCCGTCGAGCTTGGGTGTGCGCGAGACGTGAATCGGCTTGCCGTTTAACGTTGCGCCGCCGCTGGCCTCGCCGATGAAGAGTTCCTGCCTTGTCGGATCGAATACGACACCCAGAACGCACCGGCCCTGGTGCTCCACGCCGATGGACACGGCGTAGGCCGGAAAGCCGTGTGCAAAATTGGTCGTGCCGTCGAGCGGATCGATGATCCATTTGTACGGCGATTTATTGCCGGCCTGCCCGCGTTCTTCGGCCAGAATTTCGTGGTCGGGAAACGCGCGGCCGATCGCATCCACGATCGCCTGCTCCGAATGCGTATCCGCATCGGTGACGAGATTGAGCGCGTCCTTGTGCTCGACGCGGAAGCCGTTTTTGGCGTACTCGATCAGAATCGCGCCGGCCTGGCGCGCGGCATCAATCGCGACGGTCTTGATTCGCTCGCGGGTCGAACGGTCTGAAATCTGATCGGTCGGCTGCTGCGACATGGGCAGGATCATAACACGTGAAACAGGTTAAGGTTGAGGCTAAGGTTTAGCGAAGATTCTTCATCCTCCTCAACCTCAGCCTGAACCTCAACCTTCTTCAAAACGTCGCTCTGAGTTCGGCGAAAAAGGCCGTGTTCGGCTGGAAGAATCCGTTCAAGGATTGCTTGCGGCCATTGAACACGTCCCAGCCGACAAACCCCTTCCACATGTCGGTGAAGGCATAGGCCACGGAGGGGCGGACGAAAAAGTCACTGCGATTGGCGTTCCACACGCCGAGGAGTTCCGCCTCGAGCGTCTTATTCCAGGCCGTGGCCTTGATCCGCCCCGTCAGCCCTTCCTGCACGCGGTCCATCTGCTGGTTGAAAATAACGTTGAGCACCGCCACGTTCCGCGCGGCCGGATCCTGAATCTGAAACACGTCCTGGTAATTGATGATGATGCGCTGATAGGCTTGGACGTTCACGTTCAGGTCTTCGGTGAGGTCGTGGTCTACCCCGAGCACGTAATACACGTAGGGATTCTTGATGAAGGGATCCTTCCCGTCGGGGTCCTGCGTGCGCACGTAGGCCGCCTCGCCGCGCACGCCGAAACGGCCGAAGTTGTGCGCGAAGTCGGCGCCGACCATCTGGATGCGGTTGTGAACGAGCTGTGTGAGGGTCGGCGTGACCGGAATCCCGACCGGGAACAGGTCGAGGCCGTAATAGTAGCTGAGAGACCAGTCAAGATCCCCGCCGGTGTGATCGAGTTTGGCCGCGAATCCCTGGTCGGTCCATTTGCCTTCCGAGCGCTTCTCTTCGACGAGCCGAAAAGGCGGCGGTGTCGTCAGCGGGATCGTGGTCGGGTTGAACACCGGCAGCCACATCAGCGAGAACGTATAGTCGCCCCGATAGTAGTTGGCTTTGACTGCGTAGGTGCCGATCCGCCGCTCCTCTTCGTCCTTGGCGGACAGCAGCGTGAAGTCCTTGGGTGTCAGCACATCCGTTGGATTGAGGGCGTCGGCCCGTCCCCAGACGATGTTCTGCTTGCCGACGCGGAGGTCCACCGAGCCGAAATAGAAGTTCGCGTAGCCCTCCAGCAACCGGCCCTGGAACCGGTTGTCCCGGCGCAGGTTGTCGTCGGTAATGCGCCCTTCAATTTTGGCGTCACCCCACGACCCGAACTTCGGGAGCGCCTTGGGTTGGAAGGTGATGCCCGGAAGACTTTTCTGATCATCGAGCCGTTTGGAGGCCGAATAGTAGTCGCTCCGGATGAACCCGCCGAGTCCCAATTGCTTGAACCAGCCATTCCCGCCTTCCCCTCCCTCCGCCGAGGGGGAAGGCACGGGAGGGAGAGCACTCGGTTCGACCGCAACGGCAGCGGCCGGCAACGCAAGCAGCACGATGATAATGTGGCACGTGACGAGTAACGGGTGACGGGTCTTCACCACGGTGCGCAGCTCCCCGTCACGCCGGCTTATTTCTCCCGCTCAAGATAGCGCGTCGAGAAAAAATCGTCGCCCACCGGCTTTTTGGTGTCGAGGTTTTCGAAGATCAGGAGCGTGCTGTGACCGGTCTGGAGGTTTTTGACCTCCCGCTTCAGCGCCCACCATTTGTGCGTGGCGGCGTCGACCTCGACGATCTCCGGGACGACCATCGTTTTGAGCGGCCGGCCGGCGGCATCCAGAAACTCGATTTTCTTTTCCATGAAGTTGCTCTTGCGGATCCAAGATGTCTTCTTGCCGTAGCCGTAGTCCTTCTTGATTTGCTCGGAGACCGGAACGGATTCAATCACCCAACAGTCCTCGCCGTCGAGGGCTTCGCTTTTCACGGTGGTGTGCTTGTAGGTATCGACCACCGGTTGAAGAATATCGCCGTAGGAGAAGTCCGATCCCACGAAGCTGTCCTTCTTATTGTTGGCGACCAGCCGTCGGACTTTCTTCAGCGCTGGCAGATAGATCCACATGTCGTCCTCGCCGTCGTAGTGCTGGATCTGTAGATAGCCCGTCCCCTCGACGTCGCCCGGCTGGAGGAACCGGATCATGATCTTGCTGTCGATGCCGTTGGGCTGGAGCAGATTCACGCTGTGGGTCTTGCGGACGCGCTGCTGGCCCTTGTCGTTGGTCAGGGTCATGGTGCTGTCATTGATCAGGTGCTTGATCTTGGTGACGTGGAAGTTCTTTTCCATGATGTCGCGGGCCGACGGCTCCTCCGCTCCGGCTGTCAACGGCCACGAGCCAATGGACAGGAATCCGGCGACGAGCAAGACAAGTGCGCGGGTCATAGTCGTTCCTCCTGGAAAATCCTCAAGCCGTAACGGGCTGGCCGGCGGGGGCCTTGCCGTTCCCGAACGCGAAGCGCGGCCGGACGATGCAGAGCACGGCGGGCAGGAGCGCAATGGCCGAGAGACAACTGACGGCCATCGCCACAGCAACCAGGAATCCCAGTCTCGTGTGCATCCCGAAGCCGGTGAACATCAGAATCGAATAGCCCAATCCGACGGCGAGCGCGACGTAGATAACCGCCTTGCCCGCCGTCGCAAGGGCCACGCGCAGGGCCTCATCGCAGGCACCGTGCTTCTGGACCTCTTCCCGCAGCCGGTAGATCAGGTAGATCGCATAGTCCGCGCCGACGCCCACGGCCATGGCGGAGACCGCCGCGGTGCCGATGTCCAGCCGGATGCCGGTCAACCCCATCACGCCGAAGTTGGCGAGCACCGCCAGGCTGAGCGGAATCAGCACCAGCAGGCCGGCCAGCGCGGAGCGGAGGACGAGCGACGAAATGATATAGATGCTCGCGGCGATCATTCCGATATTCAGCAGCTTCCCCTGCACCATCACCTCATTCAACGCCGCGCCCTGTGCCATCCCGCCGCCGATGCTGATCTTGTAGCCGGGCGGGAACTGTTTGGCGACGAAGGGGCGCAGGTCCGCGATGATCTCTTCGATGACGGCTGTGCTGTCGGTTTTCAAATAGGCCCAGATCACGGCGGACTTGTATTCATAATCCACGTAGGTATCGAAGTCGCCGGGGTCGCCGGACATGGAATAGAGCAGCAGGTATTGCGCGTTCAGCTCGCGCGTGTCCGGCAGCCGGTCTTCCTTCGGATTATCCGCATGCATGGCCTTGTTCATTTTCTTCATGAAGTCGGCCAGCGACTGGGTCTTGCCGACCAGCGAATAGGTCTGCTCGAGGTGCTGCTGCACCGCCTCCATCGCCCGGAGCGCCGCGGGATTCTTGATAGAGTCCGCTTCCGGGCCCTCGATCAATAGATACAGCGTATTGGTGCCACCCATGCCGGCATTCAACGGCACGTCGTCGGTCCGCACGATGCTGTGTTCTGAAAAATTGCCCTTCAGGCTGTTGTCCACGACCAGGATATGGATGCCGCCCAGCAACATTGCGATCAGCAGGGCCAGTGTGCCGAACAGCAAGCCCCACCGCTTGTTGACGATCACCTCGGTGATGCCGTTGGTGATGCGGTCCAGCCAGTCTTTGATTTTCTCGCGCTCCGTTTCATAGCGTTTCGGCGCCGGGATGAACGAACGGAAAGCCGGGATGAAGGTCATCTCCAGAATGACGGCCGAGAGGATGCCGGTGGCCGTGAAGATGCCGAAAACGCGGATCGTCAGGGTCGGAAACGCCGTCAGGGACAGAAAGCTGGCGACGGCAATGCTCCCGGCCGTCAGCATGACGGGACCGATTTTCGACAGCGAGTCGATCACGGCCGCGGAACTGTCATGCAGCTTGCCATACTCTTCGTAATAGCGCTTCAGGATCTGCACGGAATGACCGGCGGCGACCGCCATGATGAGGATCGGCGTGGTGGCGTTGAAGGTGTCGATGGGCACATTGAGCATGCCCATCAGGCCCAATCCCCAAATGACGCTCATCAGCGCCGTGATCACAGGGATGAGCATGCCCTGGAACGAGCGAAACGACAGGTACAGGATGCCCATGATGATGGCCAGCGAGATAAAGAACAGGAACGCCATGCGTTGAGAGTAGATCTCCAACCACGCGAGGTTGATCGAGATCCCGCCGAGGTACATCTTGACGCTGTCGTCGCGCTCCTTGTTGATGACGGCTTCGACCTGGTTCTTGATCGGCGTGTAGCCTCGAAAATCCTTACCGGATTTGAAGTCCGCGATGACCAGCGCCATCTTTCCGTCCTGGGACACGATCGAATTGATGTAGATGGGGTTGGCGTAGACGGCCTTCTTCAGCCGTTCGATCTCCCGGGGCGTCTGCGGCACGGTCTCCATCAACTGGCGAACCTGCATGCCTTCTTCGGTGCCGACGATGTCTTTGGCCTTGCGGGCCGCCAGACTGATCACGTTGCTGCGGATCACGCCGGGGATGTCCAGGACGCCGTCGGTGATCCGCTGAATCTTCTCCAGCACCTTCGGCTGGAAGACGTCGCCGGACGTGCTCTCCACGCCGATCACGACGATGTTCCGGCCGCCGAAGACCCGTTCGATCTCGTTGCTGGCGATGACATAGGGATGTTCTTGCGGGAGATTGTCGTTGGGGTCCACGACGACCCGCAGATTGCCGATCTTGCTGCCGAAGAACACAGAAAT
>JBGPNZ010000163.1:0-5369 GCA_041487795.1 Nitrospiraceae bacterium | reverse complement strand
GAACCGCTTGCCGGTGCCTGAAATTCGCACGCCCTTGTAGTCGTCAATGAACCCCTGTGTCTGCGCCTGTGCCAGCATCCGCGCACGTTCGGTCTGGTTCACCGGCTCGGCCGTGAGACGCGATGGGGTCTTCGTAAGCTGCACCCAGTCCATCTCCCAGAGATCCAGGGCAACCTTGTTACTGTAATTCAGGATCGGATCGGCTTGCATCCCATGCGACACCACGACAAACGGCGCGTGATAGAGCGCCCTCGCCTGTTCCTCCGGGCTTCCCTTCCGCTCGATCAGATCACGCCCCAGCCAGCGCCGAAAACTGTCCAACAGTAGCTGGCTCCAGCGGACGACCGCCGGATCAGTCCACCTCTCCGCCTCGTGCCCGGCATCCCGTACCATTTCCATACTCTTGTGTTCGGGGTTTGGATTCTCTTACAATGAGCCCGCTTTGGGAGACCTGCGATGAACGAAAAGGGCTTGCGGTTCGAGCGGATCGGCACCGACCGTCACTACAACATTGTGTTGCACATCGGCAGCACCTACGTGCCGGTGAGCGATGAAACGCTCGAGGCCTTGAAAGCCCAGGCCCTCCTTCCGGCTGAACGGTTTCTCGATGTCCTCGTCGAGAAAATCGGCTATTCCTCCTATCTCAAAGAACAGATCCGTGCCGAACTCAAGACCAACGGCGACCCGCATACCCAAGTCACCGTCCTTCAAGGCGCCATCCGCACCCTATAACGCGAGAAACGCGCGACGGGCGGGAAACGCGCGACTCGGAAGATACTCCTGCCTTTCGAGCATTTCGCGCGAGTCTCGCCAGTCTCGCAGCGGAGGCATCTCGCGCTTGCCTCCGCTTGTTATGTATCCCAGGTTTTGCCGATACTATACAGGTAGCCCATGATGGCGCTCCTCTTGGACTCGTTCTTCTCGAGCTTGAGCGCCTTCGTAAAAAGCTCCATGGCCAGGGAGTTCTTGCCCCGCTCCGCATAGACCCGCCCCACGCCGAGGTAGGCGCTGGCGTCCTCCGTGTTGATCTTCAGTGCGCGGTTGAAGGCTTCCATGGCCTCATGTTTGTGGCCCCTGTTGAAGGCGATCCAACCGAGCGCCGTATGCGCCGGAGAAAAGTCATGATTAGCCTGGATGGCTGCCTCATATTCCTTCACCGCCAAGTCCATCCGGTTGCGCGTTTCATAGATGCCGCCGAGCGCGAAGCGGACCTCGGCATCGTTCGGATTCAGTCGGAGCGCTTCCTGATATTCCTTCAACGCCGGCTCCTGTTTGCCCTGTTCAGCCAGGGCGCAGGCGAGGTTGGCATGCGCCACGGCGTCGTTGGGATTGAGCTTGATCACTTCCCGAAATTGCGGAATCGCCATCTCCAAATTGTCCTGCGCCTGATAGGCCACGCCCAGGTTCGTGCGAGCGGGCGCATAGGCCGGATCGAGTCTGACGGCCTCGCGGTAGGCCTTGATCGCCATCTCAGGCCGCTCGGCCCGCTGGTGGATCTGCGCGAGAAAGAAATGCGGATAGGGCGACTGCGGGGCGAGCGCAATGGCTTTTTTGTAATGCTCGACCGACTGCTCGGACTGCCCGGCCTGCGCGAGGAACAGCCCCACGACCAAGTGCGCGTGTCCCTGGTCCGGATGCTGCGTCGCCAGCGCGTCGACCCACTCGCGGACCTTTGCGAGATCGTCGGATTCTTGAAGGGCCTCTCCGTGTATTTTCCAGGCAGCCGCGAACTCGCCGCGAATCAAATGGACGACGTTGAGCGCGAAGGCCGCACGAGGGTCCTTGCGCCTGGCCCGCACCAGGGTCTGCGACCAGACGGAGGCTTCCTGGAAGACCTTCGTCCAGTCCCCGCGCACGATGGCTTGTTCGATGTGATCGGTGTGCTCGGCCATGTCCTCAGTTACTCTCAGGCCGTCATCGAGTCAGGCTGTCTTCCTCGTTCGGGGGTGTCGCTTTGATCTGCTCGGCAAGATAGGGATGGCGTTCGGCGAGTTTCTGCTTCATGAGCCAGGCAACGGTCCGGTAGGACCAGTGGCCTTTGGTACCAGAGCGCAGCTTCGAGACATATTCCGCCTCGGCATAATCCATTTTGAACAAACAGCGGACCTTGAAGCCGAAAGGGATCGCATAGAGGGCCGCTTCCTGGCTGGTCTTCCGCAATTGTTCGATGTCCGACTTCACCGCATCCATCGCGCTCCGATAATCTTTCGCGAGCCCTGCCTCGACCAAGACGGGCGGGACATCGTAGCCGTGCGCGGTCGTGAAATTCTGCTGCACCTGCTGGCAGCGCCGGTGCCGGTGCATGTCCCGCCACCCGCCGATGTCCATCAGAATGTCGAACGTGAACGCGTAGCCGCTGCGGAATTCCTTGATCAACTCGTCGTACGGCCCGCGCTTGCGAAGACCGACTTCGATCGTGTCCTGTTTCTGTTTCTCCGACCAATCCTGCACGACGGCGAGAATCTTCCGATAGGGCGCCTGGCTCGCCCGGTACAAGAGCGTTGCCGCGAGTTCGTCAAGCGGACGGTGCGCGTCGATCAGTTCGACCGTCTCTTCCTTCCCCCACGAGCCCGGCGCGTCCAGCCCGGTGCCCTTGAGCACTTCACGGGCATGCTTGGCGAGATCGGCATAGACCTCCGTCTGGTAGGCATTCGGTTTGGCGTGGCGGGCCAATGTGGGCGCCAGCGGATCGGCCGGGCCGGTCTGTCCCGACAGCTCGCCCCAAATGTTCATCGGCGGGCGTTGGCAGGCGCCTGTCAAATCTTCTCCGATCGCGCGCAGCTCGGGCAACTGCGACGAGAGCAGCCGGGCGATCTGCTTTTCCAGCGTCCGGATGCTGACGACCTGGCCGACGTTCGTGCGCACCGCCAGCGGGAGCAGATACCGCGTGACATCGAAGGCGCGCGCGGCGATCGTGCGGTCATAGTCGGTATCTTTCATGTCGGCCGGCCGCGGATTCTTTCCGGCAATGAATTTCTTCAGCGGATCGTGCAGCAGCGAGTAGCAGGCGAACAGGCTGCTGAGAATGCCGCGATAGTTCGCTTCCGTTTCCGAGCCTCGGATCGCGTCCGGCACATAGCAGCCGCTGGGTCCGAAATTCTGATACCGGCTGGACTTGGCCTGCCCATCCCAGAGCGGCTCGTCTTCCAGGCGGATCGCCGCCAGTTCTGAGATATGCTCGAAACAGATGATGACATGTCCCAGGTCGGCGATCGAAGCGTGGCCGTAGGCAAAGTAGAATTGTTCCCAGAATTTTTCCGACGAGTGGGCATGGACCCACCGCAGGCTGTCCTCGATGGAATCCTTCGAACGGCTATAGCGCGCCAGCGCGTAGGCCGACTTTTCCGGCG
Organism: Nitrospiraceae bacterium; assembly: GCA_041487795.1. Lineage (GTDB taxonomy): Bacteria > Nitrospirota > Nitrospiria > Nitrospirales > Nitrospiraceae > 2-02-FULL-62-14. The sequence continues at coordinate 2,019 of JBGPNZ010000163.1, read as the reverse complement.
GCAGGGGCGCGACCGCGATGACGCGACGTTGAGGACCGTCAGAACTCATACAACCTCGTCTGAAAGTCTATCAAGTCGAAGGTCTTAAAATCCTCGGACTTGATGACATTATGACATTCGGACTTTACGACAAAAAAAGAATCCATAAATCGGAATGCGCCCGCACTATACCTCTGCCCCTTCGATGGCGCAAGCAGCCGGACCTGTCATTGGCCATTTCGCCGTTCGCAAGAAGGGGGCAGGTGGTTTTGAGAGTTCCCAAATGACGAGTAATGAATGACGATTGACGTCTTCCAGCGCGTTGACTTGCCTCAGACCCGCCGTTATAGTCGCGTTGCGCAGGCGATAGGCTCGAGGCTAGAGGCACGAGGCGGAAAATCTTTCACCCCTTGCCACTCGCCCCTCGCCACTAGCCTGGCGCTCAGGAGAGCGCATGATTCGTGGCATCAAGGGCGTGAAGGACATCCTGCCGGACGAGGTTGGCCGGTGGCAGGTCATTGAAGCCGAGGCCCGCCGCTTAGCCGAGGTCTACGGCTTCCGGGAGATTCGCGTTCCGATCTTCGAGGTCACGGAACTTTTCGCGCGGAGCATCGGCGCGAGCACGGACATCGTCGAGAAGGAAATGTATACGTTCCAGGACCGGGACGGCACCTCGCTCACGCTCCGGCCCGAAGCCACGGCCGGTGCGGTCCGCGCCTACATCGAGCATAATCTGAGCGCCTCCCCGACCTCGCAGAAGCTCTACTATTTCGGCCCCATGTTCCGCCACGAGCGCCCGCAGGCAGGCCGGCTGCGGCAGTTCCATCAGTTCGGCGTGGAGTCCTTCGGCTGTGCGGAGCCGGCGGCTGACATTGAGGTCGTCTCGCTGCTCTGGAGGTTTTTTTCGACGCTGGGCCTCCCCGATCTGACGCTCAAGATCAACAGCTTGGGCGAAGCCGGTGACCGCCCGGCGTACAAGATCATCCTGCTGGACTTCCTGAAGAAACGGGAGGAGGCGCTCTGCCAGAACTGCCGCCGCCGCATGGCCACGAACCCTCTGCGCGTCCTTGATTGCAAGGTGCCGGAGTGCCAAGCCGCGACGGAAAGCGCGCCAAAGCTGACCGATCACTTGTCGGCGACCGCGCGCGGGCACTTCGATGCCGTGCTCGCCGGATTAAAAACCCTCGCCATTCCCTTCACGCTCAATCCGCGTCTGGTGCGTGGATTGGACTACTACACGCTGACAACCTTCGAAGTGACCTGCAGCCATCTTGGCGCGCAGAACGCCGTCGGTGCCGGAGGGCGGTACGACGGTCTTGTAGAAACGCTGGGCGGTCCCAAGACCCCCGCGGTCGGGTTTGCGGTCGGATTAGAACGGATGGTGCTGGCCTTGCCGAGCGCCGCGCTCCCGGCACCGTCAAAACTCGTCTATGTGGCTTCGTTCGGATCGCAGGGTCTGCCGGCCGGACAGCGAGTCCTCTATGATTTGCGGGCGATCGGGATCCAGGCCAATACAGACCTCCGGGCTTCTTCTCTCAAGTCACATCTGAAACAGGCGGATCGACTCGGAGCCTCGCTGACAGTCATTATTGGGGACGATGAAGCGGTAAAAGACCTGGTTGTCATTCGTGATATGACGACCAAAGAACAAGTGGAGCTTCCTCTCTCTTCTGTGGCAAACAGCCTTCGAACCCGCCTCAACACAGTATAAAATCTGCCTATTTTTTCTGTTGACTTTTTCCCCTCAAAAAGAGTACTGTCCTGCACCACTCTGAATCGTTATAAGTTATTGATTTTACTTAACTATTTGTTTTCTACTTCCTTGTGAATTTTGATGGAAAAAAAGAAGCTTGGCATACTCCTTTCAACACCCCCTTCTCATCCCAATATCACTACTGCGTCACGGCTTTGCCAGGAGGCCATAAAAGCCAATATTGACGTCTACTTGTACTTGATCGACGAAGGGGTGAGGAACTTAAACAATGATCGTCTTGTTGAATTATCCGGTTCCGGAGCGAAATTTTTTGTGTGTGCCTATGG